>NZ_JBSFHO010000002.1:0-315450 GCF_053597075.1 Streptomyces sp. NPDC001514 | reverse complement strand
GGATCGCCCACCGGTGCGAGCGGTGGTACCAGTACTGGGGCCGCATCGAGACGCCGCTCCCACCGGAAGGATCCGGTGGGGCGCCGCCGTATGGGCGTACGTGTACGAAGGCGTACGTGCGTGCGCCTTACGTCAGTGACCGGCCTCGTGGGACGCCGAGGCGGAGTCCGACGGCGTCGCCTGACCCTCGGCCTCACCCTCGCCCGAGTCCGCGGCGTCACCCTCGCCCGAGCCCTCGTGCTCACCCGCGGCCTCGCCCTCGCCGCCGTGCTGGCCCTCCGCAGGTGCGGTCGCGCTGCCGGTCGGGCTCGCCGTGGGCGTGGCCGACGGGGGCTGCGGCACGACGGACGGACCGAAGTCCTTGAAGTAGGTGTCCGCCGGCACCACGAAGGCCTGGATCTTCACGTCGCCCGTCTCGCTGAAGCGGAAGACGACCTCCTGCACATTGCCGCTCTTCCCGGCCTCGCGGCCGTTCTCGATGACGGCCGACGCGTTGCCCTTGCCGCCGATGACGACCGAGCCCAGGGACGGAATGGTGACCGGGCCGCCGCCGGTGGCCGCGCTCAGCTTCACCGTCGCGTTGGTGCCGGGCAGCGTGATGGCGTCGAGCGTCTGCGGCTCCTGGCCGTTGTTGAACAGCGTCGCCGAGACGACCGCCGGGCCCTCCGCGCCCGCTACGGGCTGCGAGATCACCGTCGCGTTCTGGATCTTGATGTCGCCGACCGAGGTGGCGGCGTTGTCCGGCTTCACGCCGAGCGTCTGCGCGTCCATGCCTGCGGAGCAGGCGGAGAGCGAGGCGATCGAGATCACGAGGGCACTGGCGGCGATGGCGCCGCGTCGAAGGCTGCGGCTCACGGCGGCGGCAACTCCTTGGACGTACGGACGGGCTGAGGTGGTACATGGCCTTGCGGGTCTTACAGCGGGCTCAGGTTACCGAGCCCGGGTCGGAGCCCCGCACCCGACCCGCCCCCGACACGGCCCGACCTCACCGGCCGACGCCCCGACGACACTCCCGACGACACCCCGGCCGGATCGGGGCGCGCCCGGCCGATGGGATTTGGTCAGCTGTTCACATAACCCGGGTGATCAATTCCGCAGGCCATCACACATTCCTTACGGAAATCCGCGCCGGATCCCTTGGTGATCAATTCCGGATTCCTTCTCGCCGACCCCTCCGAGCGGGTGACCGCGCCTCGAACGGAGTACGGGAAGTAGACTGCTGTGAACCAGGCAAATCGGGACGTTCGTCCGCATGGGTGCGGGTTGTGGTGCGTGTAACGTGCGCGTTTCTGTGCGCCCGTGCAGCCGCTCCGACCTGCGAATACCCCCTTCCGGAAGCCGTCCGCAGCACGTCCGGGTTGCTGTTGTCAAGCCCCGAGATATGCCCTGACCTGCGAAAACGCCATTCAGAAGAAGCCGTTCTCGTGTTACCCTGGATAGCCACGGAAGGGGTACCTGTCACATGACGTTCAAGGTTGGCGACACCGTGGTCTATCCCCATCACGGGGCCGCGCTGATCGAGGCCATCGAAACTCGCCAGATCAAAGGCGTGGACAAGACCTACTTGGTGCTCAAGGTCGCTCAGGGCGACTTGACGGTTCGTGTGCCGGCGGACAATGCGGATCTCGTTGGCGTGCGAGATGTGGTCGGTCAGGACGGGCTGGACCGGGTCTTCGACGTGCTGCGCGCGCCGTACGCGGAGGAGCCCACGAACTGGTCCCGTCGCTACAAGGCAAATCTCGAGAAGCTCGCCTCCGGCGATGTCATCAAGGTCGCCGAAGTGGTGCGTGACCTGTGGCGCCGCGAGCGTGAGCGCGGTCTCTCCGCAGGTGAGAAGCGCATGCTGGCCAAGGCACGCCAGATTCTGGTGAGTGAACTGGCCCTCGCGGAGAACACGAACGAGGACAAGGCCGAGGCTCTGCTCGACGAGGTCCTCGCGTCCTGACGCCAGGCGTCGGCGCCTTCACGCGCCATGCGTCCACGGTGCAGAACTGAATGCCGCGGTGCCCGCTGACCAGCTAAAGGGTTGTGTCGCCGGGCACTGCGGCATGTCCGCACGATCACATCCCCACGATCACATCCCGGCGTCGGGTCGACTCCCGGCGTCCCCGACCATCCCGACGTCCCCCGTCCCCGAGCTTCCCCGACCTCTTGGCGTGCCGGGCCCGGGCAGCTGGCGCAGCTCGCTCAACCAGGTGTCACGGAAAGAGTCCGGTCAAGGCGTCGCGCCCGGCACGCTGTGGCCATACCCAAATGAGCCGAGGACACAAACCTGGCCAAGGGCAATTCGGTCCTGGCCATGCCAAAGCGGGGCCGTCACCGACCTCCGGAGTGGAACCGATGTCAGAACAGACGCGCACCGGCCGCACCGCCGTGGTGATCCCCGCGGCAGGCCGGGGCGTACGGCTCGGCCCGGGCGCCCCCAAGGCGCTCCGCGCGCTCAACGGCACCCCCATGCTGATCCACGCGGTACGAGCCATGGCGGCCTCCCGGGCCGTCTCGCTCGTCGTCGTGGTCGCCCCGCCCGACGGCGCCCCCGAGGTCAAGAACCTGCTCGACGAGCACGCCCTGCCCGAGCGCACCGACTACCTGGTCGTCCCCGGCGGCGACACCCGCCAGGAGTCCGTGCGCCTCGGCCTCGAAGCGCTCCCCGAGACGGTCGGCACCGTCCTCGTCCACGACGCGGCCCGCCCGCTGGTCCCCGTCGACACCGTCGACGCCGTCGTCGAGGCCGTACGCAACGGAGCACCCGCCGTCGTCCCCGCCCTGCCGCTCGCCGACACCGTCAAGCAGGTCGAGCCGCGCGAGAAGGGCGAACCCGAGCTGGTCGTCGCCACCCCCGAGCGGGCCCGGCTGCGCGCCGTGCAGACCCCGCAGGGCTTCGACCGCGACACGCTCGTACGCGCCCACGAGACGGTCGCCGTGAACGGCGACGGCGCCACCGACGACGCCGGGATGGTCGAGCAGCTCGGCGCGCCCGTCGTGGTCGTACCCGGCCATGAGGAGGCGTTCAAGGTGACCCGCCCGCTGGACCTCGTCCTCGCCGAGGCCGTACTCGCCCGCAGGAGGGCCAACGATGGCTTCTGAAGCATCTGATTTCCGGCTACCGCCGGGTGGCATCCCCCTCGTCGGCATCGGCACCGACGTCCACGCCTTCGAACGGGGCCGTGAGCTGTGGTGCGCGGGCCTGCTCTGGCCCGACGAGGAGTACGGACTCGCCGGCCACTCCGACGGTGACGTCGCCGCCCACGCCGCCTGCGACGCCCTCTTCTCCGCCGCCGACGTCGGCGACCTCGGCGCCCACTTCGGCACCGGCCGCCCCGAGTGGTCCGGCGCCTCCGGAGTCACCCTCCTCGCCGAGGCCGCCAGGATCGTCCGCGCCGAGGGCTTCGAGATCGGCAACATCGCCGTGCAGGTCATCGGCGTACGGCCGAAGATCGGCAAGCGGCGCGACGAGGCCCGGAAGGCACTCAGCGCGGCGGCCGGCGCGCCCGTGTCCGTGTCCGGCACGACGACGGACGGTCTCGGGCTCACCGGCAGGGCCGAAGGGCTGGCAGCGATCGCGACGGCGCTGGTTTTCCGGCCGGGGGTCCGGGGGTTGTCCCCCAGATAGGTACAGTCGCGCGTCCTGACCCGTGCGGCCCCCTGGGTGGGGTAGATGCGGTTGTGGAGTCAACGAATTCCTGCGCACCGAGTGAACGAGTTCAGGAGGACCGCAACCGTGACCGCCCCCCTCAGCGACAAGCTCAAGGAACTGCTCGACACGCCCGTGTTCGTCAACCTCGCCACCATCCAGCCCGACGGAAGCCCCCAGGTGTCTCCCGTCTGGGTGAAGCGTGACGGCGACGACCTGCTGATCTCGACCACCGTCGGGCGGCGCAAGGAGCAGAACATCCGGCGCGACCCCCGGGTGACCGTGCTCGTCCAGCCCTTCGACGAGCCGTACACGTACGGCGAGATCCGCGGCACCGCCACCCTGACCACCGAGGGCGGCCAGGAGCTGATCGACGCGCTGTCCGTGAAGTACACCGGCAAGAGGTACGCGGAGTTCAACCCGGAGTCCGACAAGGACGACCCGCGCGTGGTCGTCCGGGTCACCCCGCGGAAGGTCGTCGGCGCGCTCGCCTGACCGCTCCCCGGCCGCCCGTGGTCACAATCCAGTCCCCGCGCCCCCAAGGGGCGCGGGGCACTGCCGCAGGGCCACTACTCTTGAGTGGTGACTATTCGGCTGTACGACACCAGCGCCCGGCAGATCCGTGACTTCGTCCCGCTCACGCCGGGCTGTGTCTCGATCTACCTGTGTGGCGCGACCGTGCAGTCCGCCCCGCACATCGGGCACATCAGGTCCGGACTCAACTTCGACATCATGCGCCGCTGGTTCGAGTACCGCGGCTACGACGTCACGTTCGTGCGCAACGTGACGGACATCGACGACAAGATCATCGCCAAGTCGGCCGTCCAGAACCGCCCCTGGTGGGAGATCGGCTACGAGAACGAGCGCGCGTTCAACGCGGGCTACGACGCGCTGGGCTGCCTGCCCCCGTCGTACGAGCCGCGCGCCACCGGCCACATCACCGAGATGGTCGAGATGATGCGCGGCCTCATCGAGCGCGGCCACGCCTACGAGGCCGACGGCAACGTCTACTTCGACGTGCGCTCCTTCCCCGGCTACCTGGAGCTGTCCAACCAGGAGCTGGACAACCTGCTCCAGCCCTCCGGCGAGGGCGAGACCGGCAAGCGCGACCCGCGCGACTTCGCCATGTGGAAGGCGGCCAAGCCGGGTGAGCCGTCGTGGGAAACCCCCTGGGGACGGGGGCGTCCGGGCTGGCACCTGGAGTGCTCGGCCATGGCGCACAAGTACCTGGGCTCCGCCTTCGACATCCACGGCGGCGGCATCGACCTGATCTTCCCGCACCACGAGAACGAGATCGCGCAGGCCAAGGCCTTCGGCGACGACTTCGCGTCGTACTGGGTGCACAACGCCTGGGTGACGATCGCCGGCGAGAAGATGGCGAAGTCGCTCGGCAACTCGGTCCTCGTCAGTGAGATGGTCAAGCAGTGGCGGCCCATCGTCCTCCGCTACTACCTGGGCACCCCGCACTACCGCTCGATGATCGAGTACAGCGAGGACGCCCTGCGCGAGGCCGAGTCGGCGTTCGCGCGCATCGAGGGCTTCGTGCAGCGGGTCACCGAAAAGGCAGGAGAGGCGGTGGCCCCCGCCGCCGACGTGCCACCGGCCTTCGCCGAGGCCATGGACGACGACCTGGGCGTCCCGCAGGCCCTCGCGATCGTCCACACCACGGTCCGGCAGGGCAACAGCGCACTGGCCGCCGACGACAAGGAAGCCGCCGTCGCGCGCCTCGCCGAGGTGCGGGCCATGCTCGGCGTCCTCGGCCTGGACCCGCTCGACCCCCACTGGGCGGGCGAGGCGGACCGCGGCGAGGACCTCCACGGCGTCGTCGACACGCTCGTACGGCTCGTGCTGCAGCAGCGCGAGGCGGCGCGGGCCCGCAAGGACTGGGCGACCGCGGACGCGATCCGCGACCAGCTCAACCAGTCCGGCCTCGCCATCGAGGACAGCCCCGACGGCCCCCGCTGGACGCTCGGACCGCGCTGACCGGCAGCGATGTGCCGCCCGGCCGCCCGGGCGGCACACTTTGTCTTAACGACACACGCGATCCGCACGCACCGGGATCGCAGAAGCAGAGGAACAGGAAGGTCATGGCCGGGAACAGCCAGCGCAGGAACCGCCGTACGTCCAACAAGAAGGGCGCGACGGTCGGCAGCGGTGGCAAGCGACGCCGCGGCCTCGAGGGGAAGGGCCCCACGCCGCCTGCCTCCGCCCGCAAGGGCCACGTGAAGAACCGTCTCGCCAATGCCAAGGCCAAGAAGGCCGCGCGGCGCCCCGTCGCCCGGCGCGGCGGCAAGGGCTCGTCCGAGATGGTCGTCGGCCGCAACCCCGTCTTCGAGGCGCTGCGCGACGGCGTGCCCGCGACGACGCTGTACATCCAGCAGTTCATCGACAACGACGAGCGGGTGCGCGAGGCGATCCAGCTCGCCACCGGCCGCGGCAACATCAACATCATGGAGGCGCCGCGCCCCGAGCTGGACCGGATGACGAACGGGCTCAACCACCAGGGGCTCGTCCTCCAGGTCCCGCCGTACGAGTACGCGCACCCGGAGGACCTCGCGGCCGCCGCCTTCGACGACGGCGAGGACCCCCTGATCGTCGCCCTCGACGGCGTCACCGACCCCCGCAACCTCGGCGCGGTCGTCCGCTCCGTCGCGGCCTTCGGCGGCCACGGCGTGGTCGTCCCCGAGCGCCGCGCCGCCGGCATGACCGCCGGCGCCTGGAAGACCTCCGCCGGCACCGCGGCCCGCACCCCGGTGGCCCGCGCCACCAACCTCACCCGCGCCCTGGAGGCCTACCAGAAGGCCGGCATCACCGTCGTCGGCCTCGCCGCCGACGGCGAGGTCGAGGTCGGTGAGCTCGACGCCCTCGACGGCCCCGTCGTCATCGTCGTCGGCAGCGAGGGCAAGGGCCTGTCCCGTCTGGTCGGCGAAACCTGCGACTTCCGCGTCCGCATCCCGATGCCCGGAGGCGCCGAGTCCCTGAACGCGGGCGTCGCGGCGGGCGTGGTCCTGTACGAGGCGGCGCGCCGCAGGGGCTGATCCCGCAGCACGGGGGGTCCCGGGCCGACGGCCCGGGACCCCCGGCGCTCAGGAGGGCGGAAGGCTCAGGACGTCAACCCCGCCAGCCTGGCGCGGGTCAGTACGGCGATGGTGAAGGCGTCGGTCACGCGGCCGTCGGCGATCATCGCGTCGGCTTCCGCCGGCGGGACCGTGCGCGAGCTGCGGATGCCCTCGCCCGTGGCGAGGCTGCCGATGCCGTCGATACGGGCCGCGAAGAGCAGCACGTGGTCGGCGACCATGCCGGTGTCCGGGTGGACCGCGCCGAGGGCGGTCAGTTCGAGGACGTTCGCCCCGATCTCCTCGCTCAGTTCCTTCGCCGCGTTGGCCTCCGCGCCGAGACCGCGCGTGCCGAAGCCGCGCGGCACCTCCCACTGCCAGGAGCGGGTCGCGTGGCGGTAGTGCTCGACGAGCACGACGCCGCCGTCCAGGAGCGGCAGCACCACACAGCCCGGCTCCGTGTTCGGGCTGACCGAGCGGATGTACGTACCCGTACGGCCGTCCGGGAAGCGCACCGGATCGCGCAGGAGCATCACGTACGGATCCGCGTACAGCACACCGCCGGCCGCCGCGACCGCCTCCGGGTCGGAGAGGATCTCGATGCCACCCGGCACGTTCAGGAACAGCTCGGGGCGCTCGGCGCGCAATCGTTCGTAGAGCTCCATCCCGAAACGACCTCCTGAGCGCCGGCTGACTGATGATCAAGCGTCGGGCGACTGCTGGTCGGCCTGCCTCCCGCGGGGCTCGGCGCCGGTTTCGGCGACCCGGCCCCCGTACACCCGCAGAATCGTTCCCCAGTCCTTCTTCAGATTGCCCAACCTGAGCGTCGGCAATGTCACGGAATGGCTGAGTCCGGACCGTCCGCCCTTTCCGCCCCGCTCCCGGAACTCCAGTCGGATCGCCACCGCCCCCGCCGCGGCCGTCGCCAGCTGGATCGAGCCGCCGAGCAGCGAGACCTCCTCACCACCGGTGATCTGGAGACTGATCCCCGCCGCCTCGAGCACCACCGCCGCCACGATCTCCCGCTGGAAACCCTGCTGCGACCTGCTCACCTTCCGCGCCGTACGGAGCATCCGCGCATGCCGCCGCGCGATGTCGGACGTCGCCGAGCCGAACTCCTCCGCCGACGGCAGCCGCCCGTCCCGGAAGCCGCCGCGCACGAACGCGTCCAGCGCGTTCACATAGCCCCGCCACTCCTCCTCCCGGCGCAGCCGAGTGATGTCCGCAAGAGACAGCGAGCCGTACGAATTCGGCCCGTCCACCGCCCGGTGCAGGGAATCCGCGAACAGATCCCGCAGCAGCAGCCCGATCGCCTCCGGATCGTCGTCCCGCGCCCGGTCCTCCAACCGCAGCTCCTCCAGCGTGGAGCGCGGCGGCGAGTCGGGCGGGGTCAGCGCGATCAGCCTGCTCGCCTTGGGGATTCCCAGGTTGTAGAGGAGGTCGATCAGCTGCTTGGCGGGGACGACGTGGTCGCCGTCCCGCAGGATGTTCTCGTACGGCTCCGTCCCCGGCCTGGTCAGGAACTCGCGGTAGACATCGCTCCGGGTGATGTTCCGGTCGACGTCCTGCTCGCCCGCCCAGACGTAGATGTCCTTGAGGATGCCCTCCCGCATCGCCCGGGCCTGCTCGACCGGTATCCCGAGGTTCTTCGCGAGCTGCGGCGCCCGCAGCCGCCGCAGCCCCGAGAGCTCGCGCGAGAAGAAGTTCCCCACCGCGTCCGCCCGCTCGCGGTTCGCCTCGTCGTCCCAGTCGAACCGTACGAACGCCGGATCCGCCTCGTCCGCGAGCAGCCGCTGCCAGTCGCGGTGCACGGCCCTGTCGTATCCCCATGTGTACTCGCCCGCCGGATCGCGCTCGGTCAGCAGATACGGCACGAGCGCACGCTCGTTCAGCAGCCGGACGAACGCCTCCCGCTCGGCCGGCTCCGCCGAGGCGCGGTAATGGGCGCTGAGCGCCTCATTGTTGAGGAAGTACGCGCGGTTCACGACCAGCGTGCCGCTGTTCACCAGCGCGCGGCGCAGCTCGGCCGAGGCGGCCGCCACGGTCTCGGCGCTCGGCCGGGACGGGGCGTCCGCACTCTGGCGCGCGGCGGCGAGACCGGCGGGAAGCCACTGGTTGTCGAGCGCCTGCGCCATCACGGGATAGTCGGTGAGGTCCCCGAAGACGAGCTGACCTGCGCTTCGGACGCCGCTCTCGCCGGTGCCGGTGCCGATACCGCCGCCGTTGCCCCTGCCGTCGGACATGAATCCGCCTTCCCCCTCGGTCAGCCTCGGTCAACTTCCGTGATTCTAGAGGCGATTGATGTGGCGTTACCGGTCGTCGGTTCACCGACTCGGAAGGCTTGGCGGATCTTGACGGGCCTCGGACATTTCGGCGCCGTCAAGGCAGTGTCCTAAACACAGGTCACTCGGTTAGATGAGTGTGGACACCAGAACGCCCCGGCCCGGGTTCGACGAGCAGAGCTTCCTGAGCATGGTCAAGGTGAACTGCGATCCCGCGCAGGTCATCGTGAACCACGCCAGCTTCCGAGTGAAGCTCGGCCCCAGCCAGACCGCGCACCCCGTGCGAGGCATGGCGGACTCCGCCAGGATCCCCGTCGCCGCGGGCGCCGGTGCGGCGGCGCGCCGTCGCGCGCCCGTCGTGTGGAGCGGGCGGTCCGCCCCGGGTGACCCCGGCGCAACCGGTCTGCTGCAGGCCGTGCGGACCACCAACACCGTCGGTACCGTCCCGAAGTACGACGGCGGCGCCACCCAGGTCCTGCCCCGCGTCGACCTGGCCCCCGGACCTTCCGGCCGGTCCGGCCCTTCCGACCCCGACACCGTGCCCACGCCGGTCATCGGACGACAGGGCGGCCCCGGCCCACTGCTGCCGCCCATGCGGCAGGCGGAGGGCGCGTACGACACCTACGACGCATACGAGCCGTACGGTCAAGAGGCCGAGGAAGAGCCGGACTTCGGGCGCGAGCCCGTCTTCGGCCACGGGACCGGCGCCGGCGAGCGCCGCCACGCCGCCGACGCGGGCGTACGGCACGCCTACTACCCCGGGCGCCGTATGAACCTCGGCGTCGTGCTGCTCCCGCTCCGCGTCTTCCTCGGCTTCATCTCCATCTACGCCGGCATGGGCAAGCTCTGCGACCCCGTCTACTTCGACGGCGGCGAACGCGGCTCCATGGTCAAGTGGCTCAACTCGCTGGACCCCTGGGTGCTCGCCGAGCCCCTGCGCGACTTCGCGCTCTCGCACCCCGTCGGCTCCGGCCTCACCGTCGCCTTCCTGCAGGTCGTCGTCGGCGTACTCACCGTCCTCGGCCTCTGGCAGCGGGTTGCGGCCGTCGTCGGCGCGATGCTCTCCGCCGCGCTGATCATGACCGTGAGCTGGCGGACCGTCGCGGTGTACGACGCGCCGGACATCGTCTACCTCGCCGCCTGGTCCCCGCTGATCATCGCGGGCGCCCCGGTCTACTCGGTCGACGGCCGCCTCGCGGGCGAGGCCTGGCGCAAGCTCGGCCCCCGCTCGGAACTGTGGGAGCTGCGGCGCCGGGTGCTGCGGCGCGGCGGGATGCTCGCCGCGGTGGTCGTCGGCCTGACCCTGCTGATCGGCTCGATCCTCGGCGGAGCCGTACGCTCCACCGAGCTCGTCACCGTGCCGGGACCGAACGTCGACCCCACCAACCACCTCCCCGGCTCCCCCCTCCCGCAGGAATCGGGCGAGCGCAGCCCCTCCCGCCAGGCGGAGCAGCGGCCCGAGCCGTCCAAGAGCGAGGCGAACAGCCCCGCTGCGGAGAAGGCCGAACCGTCCGAGACGGTCCGCGAGTCCGGCCGCGTCGGCGAGGCGAGCAGCCCCAGCCAGTCGCAGGGCGCGGGCGGCGGACAGTCCCCGACCCAGTCGCAGCCGGTCCAGCCGCCGTCCAGCGGCTCCGGCCCCTCGTCCACCGGCGGCGGAGCCTCGGGCGGCAGCACGACGGGAGGCGGCAGCACGGGCGGCGGAACCGGCGACGGCGGCTCCGGCGGCAGCAGCGGTGGCAACCGCAACCCGATCGGCGGCCTCCTGGGCTGACCCCACACAAACGGGAAGGGCGGTCACGGCGTCGTACCGACGCGGTGACCGCCCTTCCGGCTGCTCAGTGGGAGTGCGCCGAGAGTTCCCTCGCCGCCTCCGTCAGGTCCTTCGCCGTGTCGATGGCCCGCCAGTACGCCCCCTGCGGCAGCGGGAACCCCGCCAGCGAGCGCTCACGGGCCAGTCGGGGAAACGTCGTGCGCTCGTGGTCACCGCGGTCCGGCAGCAGGTCGGCGAAGGCCGCCGAGAAGACGTACACGCCCGCGTTGATGAGATACGGCGACGGTGGGGACTCGATGAAGTCGAGCACGTGCCCGAACTCGTCGGTCTCCACAGCCCCCCACGGAATACGGGGACGGGCAAGGGCGAGCGTCGCGGTGGCATCCCGCTCCGCGTGGAACTCGGCCATCTCGCGCAGCGAGAAACGCGTCCAGATGTCACCGTTGGTCGCGTACCAGGGCTCATCCGGGTGCGGGAGGCTCTTGGCGGCGTACTTGAGGCCGCCGCCCCGCCCCAGCGGCTCCTCCTCGACCACGGTCGTGACGCGCAGCGGCAGCACGGCGCTGTCCAGCCACTCCTGCAGGACATCGGCGAGATGCCCGCAGGAGACCACGACGTCGGTCACGCCCTCGTCGGCCAGCCAGGCAAGCTGATGGCCGATGATCGGGGTCCCCGTCCCGGGGATCTCGACCATCGGCTTGGGGCGATCGTCGGTGTACGGGCGCAGCCGCGAACCCTGGCCGCCGGCCAGGACCACCGCCTGCGTCGGATACGTATGCATACGGGCACGATAAGCGGTGCCGCGGCACGGGCAGCGAGGCCCGTGGGGAACGGGCCTGGGGAACGCAGCGGTCGAGCGCGGCGGTCGAGCGCGGCGGGGAAGATCGGCGGCGCCGCGGGGAGCGCGGTGCGGAACGTGCTCGGGAACGCTCCGGGGAACGCGGTGCGGAACGGCCTCAGCTGCCCTGCGCCTGCTGGTACACGCCGGCGGCGAACGAGGTGTCGCAGACGGGCCGCGAGTAGGACTGCGCGCGCGTGGGGCCGTAGTACGCCACGGCGGCGCGCCCCAGGGACTTGGCGATCGACATGCAGTGCCTGGCGAGCGACGGGCGCTCCTCGACCTCACGCTGGAGGTGGGTGAGGGCGGTGCCCGGGTCCTTCTCCTGCAGCTCGGCGAGAAGCCTGTCGCGGAGAACCTCGTGCGGCGCACTGGACTTGGCGCGAACCGATACATTCTCCGACGACGCGGTGAGCATCCGGGCCTCGGAGTTGCGCCCTGCCCACGGGACGCTGGTGACCGCGAGAGTTCCGGAGAGCACCAGGACGACGGGCAGGACGAGGGCGAGAGTGCGGCCGATACGGCGGGCTGTGTGGGTCACGCAGGCGAGCGTAGCGCCCGGTAGTGATTTGGCGACATTTAGTCACCCTTGCGAGGGATGGTTCGAGAGGGCTTTTCGAATCAGGCGTTGACGCACAGATTCGAAATGGCCAATATGCCGGGGTATTTGTCGACACGCGAAAACGGCCCTCTCGCCGGAGCGAGAGGGCCGTTCGTTGTCCACGAGCCCGACGACGTCAGTCGCTGAGGCGCTCGCCGGTGGAGGTCGAGAAGACGTGCGTCTCGCCCGGCCGCGGCACGACGTGCAGCTCGGCACCCTTCTCCGGCACGGAACGGCCGTTCACCCGGACCACCAGGTCCTTCTGCTCGCCGCCGACCCCGGCAGTGCCGTACACGTAACCGTCCGCGCCGAGCTCCTCGACGACGTTCACGGTCACGGCCAGACCGGCAGGCGCGTCCGCGCTGCCCTTCGACAGCGACTGGGCGGCCGCGCCGTTCAGCTCGACGACGTCGAAGTGCTCGGGCCGGACGCCGACCGTCACGGTCCGGTCGCCCCTGCTCGCGGCGGCGGCCAGCGCCTCGCGCGACACCGGGACGACGCTGTTGCCGAACCTCACACCACCGTCGGTGATCGGGACCTCCACCAGGTTCATGGCGGGGGAGCCGATGAAGCCCGCGACGAAGAGGTTCGCCGGACGGTCGTACATGTTCCGCGGCGAGTCGATCTGCTGCAGCAGACCGTCCTTCAGCACGGCGACCCGGTCGCCCATCGTCATGGCCTCGACCTGGTCGTGCGTGACGTACACCGTGGTGATGCCGAGACGGCGCTGCAGCGACGCGATCTGCGTACGCGTCGAGACACGGAGCTTCGCGTCGAGGTTCGACAGCGGCTCGTCCATGAGGAACACCTGCGGCTCACGCACGATGGCCCGACCCATCGCCACACGCTGCCGCTGACCACCGGAGAGCGCCTTCGGCTTGCGGTCCAGATACTCGGTCAGGTCGAGGATCTTCGCCGCCTCCTCGACCTTCTGCCGGATGGTGGCCTTGTTGACGCCGGCGATCTTGAGCGCGAAGCCCATGTTGTCGGCGACGGTCATGTGCGGGTACAGCGCGTAGTTCTGGAACACCATGGCGATGTCCCGGTCCTTCGGCGGCAGGTGGGTGACATCGCGGTCACCGATGCGGATGGATCCGCCGTTGACGTCCTCGAGGCCCGCGAGCATGCGCAGGGAGGTGGACTTTCCGCAGCCGGAGGGGCCGACGAGTACGAGGAACTCGCCGTCCTCGATCTGGATGTCGAGCCCGTCGACGGCGGGCTTCGTGGAGCCCGGGTAGATCCGGGTCGCCTTGTCGAACGTGACAGTGGCCATGGTGATGGGTCCCTTCACCGGCAGGAACGTGCCGGACGATCCGAGTAAAGGAAGGATGGGTCTAGTCCACCAGAGTGAACTTCGGGTGACGGTACCTGGCGATTCGGCATCTGTCAGTAAGGCAGAGCACCCCTCTTTTGACCTGCGCCTCGAGGAATGGATCCTGAGAAGCTTCCTGCTTCACCGCCCCCGGCCGACAGCAAGGCGGGAAACCCCCAACCAAGCCGGTCATCGGAACAGCGCGTCAGTGCTCGCAACGAACAGGTGGGCGGAAGGTCACGAATCTCGTGGTCGGTGCAGAGTGCGGCTGTGTAAAGTGAGGGGGCTTTCGCGTGCGGCTTTGAAGTGCGCGATGCCTCCTTAGCTCAGCTGGCCAGAGCAACGCACTTGTAATGCGTAGGTCGTCGGTTCGAATCCGACAGGGGGCTCCACCAAAACTGTGTCCCGGATCACTCTGATCCGGGACACTTGCGTTTTGCGGGGGTATGGCGGGGTGCTCCCAGGGGAGGGGTGCGTCGGATGGCGGGCAGCCCGTGGTGATGCCGGATCCCGCCCGGTACCAGCCGCAGGGTGGGTGGACCCTTGCCGGGCGGGCGCAGGCGCAGCGGGAGGCGCAGGCCGATCAGCGGCGGAGGGCTTCGGCGGGCTGGATCCGGCTGGCCCGCCAGGCGGGGTAGAGCCCGGCGACCAGGCCGGTCGCCAGGCCGATGGCGGGGGCCGCGGCGACCGTGCCCGGGTGGATGACGGGCGTCCATTCGCGGGCGACGGCGACCGCGACCACGGTGATGACGCCGAGGGAGGTGCCGATCAGGCCCCCGAGCCCGCCGAGGGCGCCCGATTCGGCGAGGAACTGGACGCTGATGTGCCGGCTGCGGGCGCCCAGCGCCCGGCGCAGCCCGATCTCGGAGGTGCGTTCCAGGACGGCCACCAGTGTGGTGTTGGCGATACCCACCGCACCGATGATCAGGCAGATTCCGGCCAGCAGGAGGAAGAGCTGATCGAGGTCCGAGGTGACACGGGAGCGCAGGGTCTTCGGCTCGGGCGGAGGGACCGCCTGGAGGTACTCGGGGTGGTCCGGACGGAGGGCGGTCGGTGCCAGCCTGGCGATCTGCTGGGCCGCGCCGATCTCCGTGGAGATCAGCATGGACGCGTTGGAGTCCGTGGGCGGCCCCCAGAGACGTTCCGCGGTGGTGCGCGGGACGACGACGGAGAGCAGCAGGTCTGCCTTGCGTTGGACGTCGTCGACTATGCCGGTGACGGTGAACGGCTCGTCGCCGATGAAGATCGCCGGTCGGGTTTCCAGGGTCGTGATGCCGAGGCGGGCGGCGGTGGCGGAGCTGATGACGGCTACGGGCTGGGCGGTGTCGGACAGGTAGTCGTCATAGATCCGGCCCTGGGACAGCCGGGGCACGGCCGCCTGCAGAACTCCCGGGGACGCGGCGACCACGTCGATCCTCGAGCCTTCGGCGCCGCGGCCGACGGGGGACGAGCGCACCGTGATGTCACCGTCGAGTTGGACCGTCCAGTACACCCCGGCGTGCTCGACCCCGTTGAGCTTCTCGATGCGTTCATCAGCGTCTTCCGGGAAGGCCGGGCCGGCGAACTCGTTGCGCTCCCGTGCGACGTCCCCGACGGTCACCTCCGTCGCCGACAGGACGTTGAACCGGGCGTCGATCTGGGAGGACGTGGTGGCGGTCAGGCCGAGGATGGCGACGAACGTGCCCACACCCAGGACCGTGCCCAGAGCCGTCAGTGCCGATCGGGCCGGCCGCTGGAGCATTCCGGCGAGGGATTCCGACAGCATGTCGGGCCAGGCGAAGCGCGACGGCTCGACGGGGCGCTCCCGGCGGGTCCGGCGGGTCCGGCGAAGGACTCTCGCGAGTCCCCGCACCTTGACGAGTCCGCGAGTCTTCACGTGACCACCTGTTCATGGAGCACGCCGTCTTCATGGAGCACCCCGTCCCGGATCGCCACGGTTCGCGCGCCGCGCGCCGCGGTCTGCGGATCATGGGTGATCACCACCACGGTCATCCCGTCGGCGTGCAATTCGTCGAGGAGCGCCAGGATCGTGTCGGCGTTCTGTGTATCCAGGTTTCCGGTCGGTTCGTCGCACAGCAGCAGCGAGGGCCTGGCCACCAGGGCCCGTGCAATCGCGACGCGTTGGCGCTCGCCACCCGACAGGGTCGTGGGCACGGCGTCCATGCGGTGCTCCAGGCCGACACGGACCAGTGCCTCGTGGGCGCGCTCCCGGCGTTCGGACCGGGGCACGCCGTTGTAGACCATGGCGAGGCTGACGTTCTCGAGGGAGCTGCGGTGCGGCAGGAGATGGAAGGACTGGAAGACGAAGCCGATCCGGCGGCCCCGAAGGCTCGTGCGGTCGGCGTCGCCCAGGGTCCCGGTGTCGACGTCGTCGAGCAGATACGTTCCGGTCGTCGGTACGTCCAGCAGTCCCACGATGTTCAGGAACGTGGACTTGCCGGATCCGGAAGGGCCCACCACGGTGACGAACTCACCGCGACGGATGAGGAGATCACACGGTCTCAGGGCCTCCACCGGCGGTGGCCCCGGGTACACCAGGCCCACCTGCCTCAGCTCGATCACCGGCGGGGCGGCTGCGTCCTGAACGCCGGTCGACCCGGTGGCCAGCGGCGCGGTCACCGCGCGGTCCGCAGATCGACGCCCGTCACGACGGTGTCACCCTCGCTCAGCGCGCCGGAACCCACCGGGACGATTTCCACGTAGCCGTCCCCTGTGGTCCCTGGCCGCACCTCCACCCGCCGGGTCCCGCCGCCCGCGGTGACCACGGTGACGGTGCTCTTGCCATCGGCTCCCGCCGAAATCGCGGTGATGGGCACGACGAGTGCCTTGCCGTCCGTCGATGCCGCCTCGATCGTCAAGCGGACGTCCTGGCCTGCGAGTTTCGCGTCCAAGGGTTGGTCCGGCCGGACCACGAGGGCGTAACCCGGCCGGCCGGTGGCGCTGCCCTCATCGCCGGCGTCCTGGCTGCGGGCCCGGTCGCGGCCGGTGTCCATGCTCTCGGCGACCGACTGCACCTTTGCCGTGGCGGTGACGCCACTGAGCTCCGAGAGGATCTGCACCTTCTGGCCGGCTCGTACCATGCCCTTCTGATGCTGCTGGAGCAGGCCTTCCACCACGAGGGCACCGGCGGAGACCGTCATGACGGGACCTGACACGGGTGAGCCGACGCCGCCCGAGACACTGTCCACACGCGCCGGAAAGCCCTTCAGGAACACGACTTCTCCGGCCGGCAGCATCGGGCCGTCGGCGGCCTGTGCCGCAGCGAGGGATTCCTGGGCCTCGGCCAGGTCCTCCTCCGCCCGGTCAACAGCCTTGCGGAGATCACTGCCCGTGGTCCCGGCCTTTGTCCCTTCACCGTCCGTCCCTTCACCGTCCGACCCGGCGGTGGATGACCCGGCGGTGGTTGCCCCGGCTGTGGATGACCCGGCGGTGGTTGCCCCGGCGGCGGCCGGCCCCTGGTCGTGCGCGGCGCCTTCCCGCAGCGCATCGCGGGCGTCCTCCAGTGCCCTTCGGGCTCCCGTCACGGACTCCTGCGCCGCCTTGACCGCGGCACCGCCGTCGGCCTGGGCCGGCAGGGGGTCGTAACCGATCGATGCGTAGAAGGCGTTGAGCGCCGTCTTCGTGCCGGTGCCGAAGCTTCCCGCCGGGTCGGATCCCGTGCCGTGCCCCAGCTTCCGGAGCGCCTGCTGCAGCTGGGCGACGTCGTCGCCCTCTGCCCCCGGCTTGAGGTCCCGGTACACCGGCAGCCCGCCTTCCAGTACGAACACGGGCCGTCCCGACACCTCCAGCAGGACGTTGCCCGCGGAGACCACGTCCCTGGAGCCGACGGCGAGCTTGGTCACCACAGGTGTACCGGCTCCCTCGCCGCCACTGACCGTGGGGGTGATCGCAACGGTCTGGCCGGCCGTCACCGTGCCGCGAAGGATCACGGTCTCCTGCAGCACACGGTTCTCCACCACGGCTGTCAGCACATCCGCGGGCGGTGGCCCGGCCTCGGCGGCGGCCTGCGCCGGTGACTTGATCACCATTGAGGCGGCCACGCCCGCCACCGCCGCAAGGGCCGCGCCCACGGTCATCGCGGCCACCCACCTTCGTCGCCGCGACAAACTGCTCCGGACCGCTCCGGCCTCGTCGGCCGGCCCGGAGACCGTGAGTTCAGGGGGCACGATGTACTCCTCGTCGAATGCGGTCCCTCGGACTGCCGGCGGGTTCGGCATTCGCGTCAGCTGCGGCCGAGGGCGTCCGCGGCATTGCGAAGCCGCGTTTCGTTGGTCTTCTTCGCCGCTTCGAGACCCTCCGCGTTCGCCTCCAGGGTGCGCTGCTGGTAGGCCGTTTCGACCGCCAGCCACACTCCGGCGAGATTGGTCTTGATCTTGCACTTGGCATCCGCCGTGGCGACCGCTCGCTCACGGTCCGTGGCCGTTGCGGACTTTCCCCACTCGGGATCGTTGTTCGCATCCCAGGGGCCCGCGTAGGAGTAGCCGGCTTCGTCCATGCAGTCGCTCCACTTGGCGAAGACCGCGCGGACCTGCGGATCCTTCTCGGCCCTGGCCGCGTCCTCCATGACGAGCTGTTCGATGAATTCGTCGGGTCCGGTCGCGGCCTTGTCCGCCTTCTGCTGGCCGTTGAGCTTCGCCTTCTCGGCGACGACACATGCGCCCGCGGCCTGCTGTGCGGCCTGGGAGTCGTCCTGCCCGGTCTCGTTCCCCTTGGCGCCCGTTCCGGTGGAGGCAGCCCCGTGATAGCCGGTCAGGCTGCCTTCCTCGGGGTCGAGAAGGCCGTACCGCCGGGCATTGCGAGTGCCGTCGCGCATCGGAGGGCGCTGAGGAGGGGCCCAGGTGAAGCCCTGCTTCGTCATGCAGTCGGCCACGAGGACGTCGAGTGCCTCCTCGATCTTCCGGGACTCCTGCCGGCTCAGCTGATAGGCGTCCAGGGGGAACGTCAGTTGCTCGGCGCTGGAGACGACGCTCACCTTGCCGATCGCTATCGGCTCACCGGCAGCACCCTGGCTCCCGTCTCCGCCCAGGGCCGCTGAGGTGCATCCGGTCAGGAGGACCGCGGCCGAAGCGAACATGCCCACAGGTACGGGCAACGGGAATCGGGAACTACGGCGTTCTGCGTCGGCCACGATGATGACTTCCGTTCAGGGTTTCGCTGACGAGTGGGAACCCGTTCCCGTCCTGACCGGGGGCCAGGACGGGAACGGGTGGGGATGGATCAGCTCTCAGAAGTCACACTGGGCATAGCCCTGAACACCGCCGTCGTTCCAGCAGTGGGAGCTGTACTGGTCGTTGTGGGGGACCGTGTAAGCGCGCCCGTAGACGCCGAGCGTGTACCAGTTTCCGCCGTAGTAGGAGTTGGTGAAGAAGCGCACCTTCCAGTTGGTGTCCCAACTGTCGAGCGAAGAAGCCCGGTCATTGGTGCTCTCCTCGGGGAGAGACACCGTCCACGTGTTGTTGGCGTAGTTGGGATCGGCGTACTGGTGGTCGATCCAGGGGCCGCCAAGGTTCGTATCCTTGTAGATGCAGACTTCCTTGGCCTGGCATATCGAGTCGAACTGGGCCGCGTTCGCCGGACCCGTACCGGAGAAGACCATCGCTGCGGCGGCCGCACCGATGGCCGCTGTGCGCAGAGCGCGCGAGACTGCCGTGTTCATATCCCACACCTTTCGTCGAAATCGTCTGTCGAGATGACAGCCCGATGCATGTGGGGGGATTTGATGGAACGTCAAGAAAGCGCGCACTGGCTGGAATCCGCCTGTTGGTGGCCGCCCCTTGGCTCGCCTGCCGACGAGCTGCGCCGGATACTAGGGCCGCGAACGATCTTTGGGCAAGGGATCTTCTGTGCGACTTCGACGCCGTGTGAGCTGGAGTTATCCGCGTGGCGCGGCCGCGCTGGCCCGGTGACGACGAGTGCGGCGGAGGCGGCTGGAGGCGGGTGCGTCCAGCGCTGTTTGCGGCAGCATCGAGCCGTATGGCTGGCCGAAACGGTGGGGCCGGGTTGGCGGAAGGTGTCGTTCCGCCTTTGCCTCGTCCGGCTTGGCATTCGCACAGCCGTCAGTACGGCATCGCCAGGCGCCGGCGCATGGCCGCGATCCCCGGCCGCAGGGTGCGCCGGCGCGCATGGAGGGGCCGGGCCCCGAGCATGTCGATCGGTTCAGTGGCGGCCCGAGATCTTGTCCGCGAGGGTGGCGATGCGGTCCGTTTCGGCGCTGTGGGCCGCGAGTTCGCGGCGGTCGGCGGCCCGGTAGGCGGCGTAGAGGGTGTGGACGCCGAGCCAGCGGAAGGGCTCGGGTTCCCACTTGCGGACCTTGTGGTTGACCCAGGGGAGGGTCGTGAGGTCGGTGGGGCCGGACTGGCCGGAGTCCTGCTGGATGAGGTCGCGCAGGGTGCGGGCGGCGAGGTTGGTGGTGGCGACGCCGGAGCCGACGTAGCCGCCGGCCCAGCCGAGGCCGGTGGAGCGGTCGAGGGTGACGGTGGCGCACCAGTCGCGGGGGACGCCGAGGACGCCGGACCAGGCGTGTTCGACGCCGACTCCTGCGAGCTGGGGGAAGAAGCGGGTGAGGACGGCGCGGAGGGCGTCGATGGTGGCGGGCTGGGTGCTTCCGTCGTTGTCGGTGCGGGAGCCGTAGCGGTAGGGGACGCCGCGGCCGCCGATGGCGATGCGGTTGTCGGCGGTGCGCTGGGCGTACATGTAGGCGTGGGCCATGTCGCCGAGGGTTTCGCGGCCCTCCCAGCCGATCGTGTCCCATACGTCCGCGGGGAGCGGCTCGGTGACGATCATGGAGGAGTTCATGGGGAGCCAGGTGCGGCGCTGGTGTGCGAGGGATGCGGTGAATCCCTCCGTGCAGCGGAGGATGTAGGGGGCGCGGACCGTGCCGTACGGCGTGACCGCGTGCTTGGGCTTGATCTCGGTGACGGGCGTCGACTCGTGGATCGTCACGCCGAGTGCCTCGACGGCCGCCGCGAGGCCCTTGACCAGCTTGACGGGGTGGAGGCGGGCGCCGTGCGGGGTCCAGGTGGAGCCGACGGCTCCGGCGACGCGGATGCGGTTGGCGGTGTCGCGGGCGCCGTAGAGTTCTCGGTCCTTCTCGCCGAAGGCGATTTCGACGGTGTGGAAGTTCTTGAGCCGGGTGAGCTGGGCCGGGGTGTAGGCGACTTCGAGGACGCCGCCCTGGTGGATGTCGGCGTCGATGTGTTCTTCGGCGGCGACGCGGATGACCTCGGCGACGGTGTCGTTCATGGCCTGCTGGAGGCGTACGGCGGCGTCGTGGCCGTGCAGTTGGGCGTAGCGGTCGCGGCCGGCGATGCCGTTGTAGAGCCAGCCGCCGTTGCGTCCGGAGGCGCCGTATCCGCAGAACCTGGCTTCGAGGACCGTGATGTTGAGGAAGGGGACGGCTTTCTTGAGGTAGTACGCCGTCCACAGTCCGGTGTATCCGCCGCCGACGATGCATACGTCGGCGGACGCGTCACCGGGCAGGGGCTCTCGGGGGGCCGGGATGCCGTCGTCCGCGTACCAGTAGGAGATGCCGCCGTTGATCGTGCTGGTCATGGGGGTGTTCGTACACCGGCGGTTGTCGAGCTGTCCAGGGCGGGGCCGGATCGTACGATCCGGGGATGGTCGAGATCCCGGACGAGCTGGTCGCGACCGGGACGGGCTCGACGAGGAGCATGTGGCCGTCGCCCGGAAACTGCTGGCGCGCTGAGCCGTTCTGCGTGCAGGGTGCATCCATGATTCGTACTGCCACACCTGCCGATGTCCCCGTGATCCACGCGATGATCCGCGAGCTCGCCGAGTACGAGAAGGCCCTGCATGAGGCGAACGCCACCGAGGAACAGCTGCGTGAGGCGCTGTTCGGGGAGCGGCCGGCGGCCTTCGCGCACATCGCGGAGACGGAGGACGGTGAGGTCGCCGGGTTCGCGCTGTGGTTCCTGAACTTCTCGACGTGGCGCGGGGTGCACGGGATCTATCTGGAGGATCTGTACGTACGGCCGGAGCTGCGCGGCGGCGGGTACGGCAAGGCGCTGCTGACGGAGCTGGCGCGGATCTGTGTGGAGCGCGGTTACGAGCGCCTCGAATGGTCCGTCCTGGACTGGAACACTCCCTCGATCGCCTTCTACGAGGCGCTGGGCGCGCGGCCGCAGGACGAGTGGACGGTGTACCGGCTGACCGACGGGGCGCTGGCGGCGCTGGGCGGCGGGACTGCGACGGGCGGGGCCGCGCTGGGCGGAGCCGTCTCCGGGTGCGGGGCGGGCGGGGCTGTGTGACCCTGGCCGCGGAAGCGGGGGCCGGGGGCGCTGACGAGGGAGATGGTCATGGACCAGCTCGGAGACAAGCCCGAGAGCATCCGCAGGCGGCTGGAGGAGGAGAAGCGGCACGCCCGGAAGGAGGAGCGGGAGTCCTCCGACCGGGGTGCCGAGTCGCGGGAGGCGGCGGCGTCCGGCGACGAGCTGGACGCGGATGAGGCGCTCGGCGATTTGGGTGACGTGTACCGGGACGAGCTGTACAGGGGTGGTCCGAGCAGCGCTTAGCGTCCGGGCAGCACCTGGACGACGCCGGGGCGGCAAGGGCTGCCGGGCGCTGGACGTCGGGGCACCGGGAACGCCGCGGATGCCGGGAGAGCCGGGAACGCCTGGGCGCCGGGGCTGCTAGGCCCTGTCCGGTCGATCAGGCCGGATCAGTGAGCGGGGTCTGGTGCCGTACATCGCAAGGCGGAGGTGGGGGTCCCCCCGCCGAAGGCAGGGGGAGAAATCGACGCGGAGCGTCGGTGACCGACGACAACGCAGCGAGGTGCGGTGCCAGGGCACGCGAGCCCGGCAAGATCGGCCGGACAGGACCTAGGGGATGAGGACGACCTTGCCGATCGTGCCGCGCGTCTCCAGGGCGCGGTGGGCCGCCGCGGCCTCGGCGAGCGGGAAGCGCTGGACGGCGGGGCGCAGGCGGCCGGCGGCGGCTTCGGCGAGGGAGCGGGTCTCCAGCGCGCGCAGGCCGCCGGCCTTGTCGAGCATGGCCGGGCCGAGGACGCTCTCGGAGGTGATGCCGCGAGCGGCGAGCTCCTCGTCGGTGAAGGTGAGCGGGGAGCCTTCGCGGATGCCTTGACTGGACCAGCCGAAGACGATGTGCCGTCCGCCCTTGCCGAGCAGGTCGACGGCGGCGCGGCCGGTGTCTCCGCCGACGGAGTCGAAGACGACGGTGGCGCGGCGTTCGCCGAGGTGGGCGCGGACGCGCTCGGGCCAGTCGGGGAGCGTGTAGTCGACGGCGAGGTCGGCGCCGTTCCCGGTGACGCGGGCGACCTTTTCGGGGCCGCCGGCGAGGCCGATGACGGTGGCGCCCGCGTTCTTGGCGTACTGGACGAGAAGGGTGCCGATGCCGCCGGCCGCCGCGGGGACGATCGCGACGGCGTCGGGCCCGAGGTCGGCGAACTGGAGGATGCCCAGCGCCGTGCGGCCGGTGCCGATCATGGCGACGGCCTCGGCCTCGTCGACGCCGGCCGGGATCTCGTGGAGCCTGCCGGGATCGGTGACGGCGAGCTCGGCGTAGCCTCCGGGCGCCATGCCGAGGTGGGCGACGACGCGCTTGCCGAGCCAGTTCTCGTCGGTGCCTTCGCCGATGCGGTCGACGGTGCCGGCGACTTCGCGGCCGGGGATGGTGGGCAGGTCGAGGGGGGCGGGGTACGGGCCCGTGTCGCCCTCGCGCAGGGCGGCATCGAGGAGGTGCACACCGGCGGCGGCGACGGCGATGCGGACCTGGCCGGGGCCGGGCTCGGGGTCGTCGACGGTCTCGTACGTGAGGTTCTCGGCGGGGCCGAAGGCGTGGAGGCGGACGGCGTGCATGGTGGGCTCCCCTGTGCTGTGTGCTGCCGTTGGTGAGCCCACTCTTCAACCTCGAGCAAGGTTGAGGTCAAGGCTTCCGGGCAGGGCCGGACGTGACATCGGCGCCCGGGCGCTGTCAGTGGTGTGCGTCACTATGGGGGTCATGGCGCGGAAGACCAGGAACACGCAGGTGACGGCGGCCCGGCGGCCGGAGGTGCGGCTGCCGCCGCTGCGGCCGTACGGCGACGGGCGGCTGGAGCCGGACGGGGACTACGACGGCCTGGAGCTGGCCGGGCTTGATCTGGCGGGGCAGGAGGGGGCCGGGGCGCGGTTCCTGGACTGTGCGCTGCGGGAGTGCGGGCTGGACGGGACGTCGCTGGCGGGCGCGCGGTTCATCGACTCGGTGCTGACGGCCGTGCGGGGTGTGGGGACGGATCTCGCCGGGGCGTCGCTGCGGGACGTGGAGGTCGTGGACGCGCGGATGGGCGGGGTGCAGCTGCACGGGGCGGTGCTGGAGCGGGTGGTGGTGCGGGGCGGAAAGATCGACTACCTGAATCTGCGGAACGGGAAGCTGAAGGACGTGGTGTTCGAGGGCTGCGTGCTGGCCGAGCCCGACTTCGGCGGGGCGGAGCTGGTGCGGGTGGAGTTCCGCGACTGCGCGCTGCGGCGGGCGGACTTCAGCGGTGCCCGGATGACGGACGTGGACCTGCGGGGGGCGGCGGAGCTGGACATCGCGCGGGGGGTCGAGCGGCTGGCGGGGGCGGTGATCAGCGCGGCCCAACTGCTGGATCTGGCGCCGGTGTTCGCGGCGCAGATAGGGGTGCGGGTGGAGGGCTGACACCCCCTGTGGGGTCTGGGCTGCGGGGCGCTGGGGGTTACGGGGTCCGGGGGAAGCGGGCCTGGAGGTCCCAGACGACCGGGTTGTCGGCGAGGCCGTCGTGCATGTCGGTGAGGTCGGCGATCAGATCGTGCAGGAAGTCACGGGCCTCGCGACGCAGCTCGGCGTGGCTGAAGGTGAGCGGAGGTTCGTCGCCGGGCATCCAGTCGGCCTCGACGTCCACCCAGCCGAAGCGCCGCTCGAAGAGCATGCGGTCGGCCGACTCGGTGAAGTCGAGCTCGGCGTACTGCGGCTGGGATGCCCGGCTCCCGCGCGGGTCCCGGTCGAGCTGCTCGACGATGTCGCACAGCGCCCACGCGAAGTCGAGCACCGGCACCCATCCCCAGGCTGTGGACACCTCGCGGTCCGCCTTGGTGTCCGCGAGATACACGTCCCCGCAGAAGAGGTCGTGCCGCAGGGCGTGGACGTCCGCGTGGCGGTAGTCGGTCTGCGGGGGGTCCGGGAAGCGGCGGGAGAGGGAGTAGCCGATGTCGAGCACGGGTCGATGGTGTCATGCGCGTGCACCCGGCCCGGGGGCACGGTCCTGCGGCCTGCGGAATCGTTACCGCGCGCACGTTCGAGTGAACGATCTCGTGATGCGCCTCGGCGACCAGGCCTGCGCCGGCAGCGTCGCTCTGCGCGAAGGAGGTCCCCCGTGGCACTGCCCGTTCCTCATGACGGGTTCGAGTACGACTACGAGACGGATGAGGTCAAGCCGGTTCAGCCTGTGCCGCCTGCGCCCGAGGAGCTCCAGCCGTGCGGGCCTTCGGACGAAGGGGCCGACTCCGGCTCCGGCTCCGGCTCCTGCTGAGGACTCTCAGAGGGCGAGTGCCGGCCATGGATGTGAAGGGTGCCTTCGGCGCGTTCAGTGCGGTCGCCCCACTGACCGTGCCCGGCCCGGCTCACGGCAGCAGCCGCTGCTCCTTCGCCACCGCCACCGCGCCCGCCCGTGTGTCGACGCCCAACTTGGCGTAGATCCGGCCCAGATGGGTCTTCACCGTCGCCTCGCTGATGAACAGCGCCCGAGCGATCTCCCGGTTGCCGAGTCCGCGCGCGAGCTGCCCCAGGATGTCCAGCTCGCGGTCCGTCAGGGCCGGGCGGGCCGCACCCCGCATCCGGTCCATGACGCGACTCGCGACCGGCGGGGAGAGGGTGGTGCGGCCCTGGGCGGCGGAGTGGATCGCCGCGAACAGCTCCTCCGGTCGCTCGGCCTTCAGCAGATAGCCGGTCGCGCCCGCCTCGATGGCACGGGTGATGTCGGCGTCCGTGTCGTACGTCGTCAGGACGAGCACATGCACGTCGGGAGAGGCGATCCGGCGCGTGGCCTCGACCCCGTCGATGCCGGGCCCCAGCTGGAGGTCCATCAGCACGACGTCCGGCCTCAGCTTGGCGGCCATCGCGACCGCCTCCTCGCCGCTGCCCGCCTCGCCGACGACCTCGATGCCCGGCTCGCTGCCGAGGAGGGCGAGGAGCCCCGCGCGTACGACGGCATGGTCGTCACAGAGCAGGATCCGTACGGTCATGGCGTCTCCAGCGGGATCGCGGCCGAGAGCACCGTGCCCTCGCCGGGCGCGGACTCGACCGTCAGGGTGCCGCCCAGCTGCCGGACCCGCGCCCGCATCGCGGGCAGGCCGTGGCCCCGAACGCCCCGAACGCCCCGAACGCCCCGGACGCCCTGGACGCCCGGCGGCGCCTCACCCGGTGCGAAGCCGCGGCCGTCGTCCGTGATGTCCAGCACGATCCGGTCGTCGAGGTAGGTCAGCGTCAGGGCGGCGGAAGTGGCTCCGGCATGCTCACGGACGTTGGCCAGGGCACCCTGGGCGATGCGCAGCAGCGCCGACTGCACCCGGTCGGGCAGCGGGACCGGTGTGCCGTCGACCTGGAAGCCTGCGGACTCGCGCGCGGCGAGGGCGCGCAGCGCCTGCTCCAGGCCGCCGCCCTCCGCCAGATCGGCCGGCGCCAGGTCGTGGACGAAACGGCGGGCCTCGGCGAGGCTGCGCTCCGCGATCGACTCCGCCGTACGGACATGGCGGCGCGCGGTCGCCGGATCCGCGTCCCAGATGCGGTCCGCGGCCTGCAGCAGCATCTGCTGGCTGGACAGGTTCTGCGCGAGGGTGTCGTGGATCTCCATGGACAGCCGCTGGCGCTCGGCAAGGGTGCCCTCGCGGCGCTCGGTGGCGGCAAGTTCGCGCCGGGTCCTGATCAGGTCGTCGATCAGTGCCCGCTGGCGGGCGGCGAGGCGCTCCGCCTGGATGAAGACGGCGGTCGCGATCGCCGCGACGGCGGGCGGTGCGATCACCAGGTTCGGGTCGAAGCCGCCGGACGAGAGCTTGAGCTGAGCGGCCACGACGAAGGCCGTGAGCAGCGCGACCAGGACGAGCGCGGCACGCGGCGGGAGCGTGCGCAGGCCGGTGTAGAAGAGCGGCACCGCGCACCAGGCGAAGCTGGGCGCGAGGACCACGAGCACCATCCAGACGGCGACGACCGTGCCGAGCCAGGCCGGCAGGCGGGGTGTGCCGCGGGAGCCGAGGGCCGGGCCGAGTACGTACAGGGCGGCGAGCGCGGCCGACAGGCCGATGATCCACGGGGAGCGGCCCTCCCAGGGGTGCCGCAGCAGATAGCGCACGAGCGAGGCGCCGAGGAGCAGGAAGAACGCGGCGTGCATGACGGGGGCGAGTCGGCGGGCATCGGGGTCGCGGGCGTCGTGGTCCTGCTCGTACCGCCGCTCCACCGTCCACCACTCCTCGCTGACCTGCACAGATGTCCCCATGGTGACCCGGCGGGACCACGGGCGCATCAACCGATCGGCTGACACCCCCGTCATCCATCATGCGCGCCGGAGGCATCCGCTCCGTGGACCGTACGGGACCGGTGGCGGCCCGAGGATCGACGGCAGAGCGAGTCACTGCCGAGTCCCGGCGCCTATCGAGGAGTTGTCCCATGAATCCCAGGAAGAAGATGTCGCTGCGTGCCCGTGTCCTGGCCGGCGCCGCCGTCGCCGCCGCGCTGGGAGCCGGCACCATCGGCGCGGTCTCCGCGAACGCCTCCGCCCCGGCCGCCGCCGCGCCCACCACGGTCGAGGCCGACACCGCGAACCGCAATCTGCACCGGACCAGCCACCTGACCGTCGAGGCGGCGACCAAGGCGGCCCAGGCCGCGCTGCAGGCGGCGCAGGACGAGAACCAGCGCGTGACGGTCGCCGTCGTCGACCGCAACGGCAACACCATCGTCACCCTCCGCGGCGACGGCGCGGGGCCGCAGTCGTACGAGTCGGCGCAGCGCAAGGCGTTCACCGCGGTCTCCTGGAATGCGCCGACCTCGGAGCTGGCCAAGCGGCTCCAGCAGGCCCCGAACCTGAAGGACATCCCGGGCACGCTGTTCCTCGCGGGCGGCGCCCCGGTGCAGGCGAAGGGCGCGCCCGTCGCGGGCATCGGTGTCGCGGGTGCTCCGAGCGGGGACCTCGACGAGAAGTTCGCGCAGGCGGGCGTTGCCGCGCTCGGCGAGTAGCAGGAGCGCGAGCAGGAGCCGGGCCGGCACCAGCGGCACCAGCGGCACCAGCGGCACCAGCGGTACGGGGTGCCGGTGGTGCCGAGTGCGCGTGGTGCCGGGTGCCAGGTGCCGGGTGCCGGTGATGCCGTGGTGCCGGGGGGTTCCGTCTTCCCCCGGGTACCACCGGCTGTCTCGTACATCACCTCGACCCAGCCCAGGAAGCGGACATTCCGCGCATAGGATCATTGGCGTGGACCAGCGATCCCTCCGCCGCGCCCTGGCGCCGGCCGCAGCCCTCCTGACCCTCCTCGCGGGCGCGGGCTGCACGGCCGATGCAGTCACGGGAGCCCAGGGCACCCCCGGCGCCGCCGGTCTGCGCGACCCGTACTTCCCCAAGCTCGGCAACGGCGGCTACGACGTACGGCACTACGCCCTCACGCTCGACTACGCCCCGAAGACGGGCAACCTCACCGGTACCGCCGAGATCACCGCCCGCGCCACCCAGAACCTCAGCGCCTTCAACCTCGACCTCCACGGCCTGACCGTCCACAGCGCGACCGTCGACGGCGCCCCCGCCGCCGTCAACCGCGCGGGCGACGAGCTGACCCTGCGCCCGCGCGACGACCTCGAAAAGGGCAGTACCTTCCGCACCGTCGTCCGCTACTCCGGCTCCCCGCGCACCATCACGGACGCCGACCGCTCCGAGGAGGGCTGGCTGCGGACCGCCGACGGCGCGCTCGCGCTCGGCGAGCCTGCGGGCTCGATGGCGTGGTTCCCGGGCAACCACCACCCCGGCGACAAGGCGACGTACGACATCAGCGTCACCGTCCCCAAGGGCCTCGCCGCCGTCGCCAACGGGGAGCTGCGCTCCCAGCGGCCCACCGCCGACGGCGGGCGCACGACCTTCTCGTGGCACGCCGCGCAGCCGATGGCGAGTTACGTCGCCACCGTCGCCATCGGCGCGTACCGCATCAAGACGTCCGGCCCGGCGGACGGCCGGGGCGTGCCCGTGTACACCGCCGCCGACACGACCGTCGCCGCGCGCAGCGAGAAGCTGCTGGCCCGGATCCCCGAGTTCATGGACTGGGCGAAGGACTACTTCGGCCCCTACCCCTTCACCTCCACCGGCGCGATCGTCGAGCGCGCGGGGGACGTCGGTTACGCCCTGGAGACCCAGAACCGGCCCGTCCTCCCGGAGACCTCCTTCAACGCCCCGACCCTCGTCCACGAGCTCGCCCACCAGTGGTACGGCGACTCGGTCACGCCGAAGACCTGGCAGGACATGTGGCTCAACGAGGGCTTCGCGACATACGCGGAGTGGCTGTACTTCGAGGACTTCGAGGACATCCCCGTCCAGGAGAGCTTCGAGACGGCCTTCGACACCGAGGCGAACTGGGCCTTCCCGCCCGCCGAGCAGCCGAGCGCCGAGGACATCTCCGGGCCGCCGGTGTACGACCGGGGCGCGATGGTGCTCCACAAGATCCGCCAGGCCGTCGGCGACGACACGTTCTTCGCCGTCATGGAGGGCTGGGCGCAGACGCACCGTCACGGCAACGTCTCCACCGACGACTTCATCACCTACGTCGAGGAGGAGTCGGGCGAGGATCTCACCGAGCTGTGGGACGTCTGGCTGTACGGCGAGGGCAAGCCCGCGAAGCCTTAGAGCCGGTGCCTGAAGCCTTAGAGCCGGTGCCTAGAGCGGCTTGCGCATCACGAGGCAGGGGCGCCCTGCCTGCGCGTCCCTGCGGCGGTCGATCTCCTCGTACCCGAGCGCCGTCCAGAAGGCGAGCGCCTTCGGATTGTTCTCCAGTACGGCCAGCCGCACGGCCGACCGCCCCGCGGCCCGGAACCGCTCCTCGACCAGCCCCGCCAACGTTCGTCCGTAACCGGCCCCGTGGTGCCGGCCGTGCACCATCAGCAGGCCGATCCAGGGGTCGGGGTCGGCCGGGTCCGGGTGGTGCGCCAGGGTCACCGCGATGCCGATCAGCCGCCCCTCCGAGCGGGCCAGCAGCACCTGCGCCGAAGGCTGGGCCAGCTCGTCGGCGAGCGCGGCCGCGACCTGCTCGGGCCGGATGTCGTCCGGGTCCGGGAAGTCCCCGCTGAGCTGCTGGAACGCGCGGTTCGATGCATAGAGCGCAGTGAGTTCGGTGAGCAGGGGCCCGGGCAGGGCGCCCGGCTCCTTCAGTGCCGGCGTTTCGAGGATCACGCCTCGCAGGCTAGGCCTTGTCCGGCCGAAGGGCCCGTCTTCCCCCTGCGGATACGCCGAGACCCCGGCCGGGACGGCGGCCGGGGCCCTCGGTCCGTACAGGAACGGACCTCCGTCAGACGTTCACACCGAAGTCCTGGGCGATGCCGACCAGGCCCGAGGCGTAACCCTGGCCGACGGCGCGGAACTTCCACTCCGCGCCGTTGCGGTACAGCTCGCCGAAGACCATCGCGGTCTCGGTGGCGGCGTCCTCGCTCAGGTCGTAGCGGGCGATCTCGGCGCCGCCTGCCTGGTTGACGATGCGGATGTACGCGTTGCGCACCTGGCCGAAGTTCTGGGAGCGGTTCTCGGCCTCGTAGATGGAGACCGGGAAGACGATCTTGTCGACGTCGGCCGGCAGGCCCGCCAGGTTGACGTTGATCTGCTCGTCGTCGCCGCCGCCCTCACCCGTGCGGTTGTCACCCGTGTGGACGATGGTCTGGTCCGGCGTGGACTTGTTGTTGAAGAAGACGAAGTGGCCGTCGGAGACGACCTTGCCGCCGGGGTTGACCGCGATCGCCGATGCGTCGAGGTCGAAGTCGGTGCCGGTGGTGGTACGGACGTCCCAGCCGAGGCCCACCGTGACGGCGGTCAGGCCCGGTGCCTCCTTGGTGAGCGAGACGTTGCCGCCCTTGGACAGGCTTACAGCCATGGGGAGGTCCCTTTCCTGGTCGAGTGCAGTCACCCTCCATAACGCGGACAGGGGACCATCGGGTTCCCCGGACCACCGTCGGTTCCCCGGGATCCTCCGAAAAGAGGGTGACGGGAGTCGTGCGCGGACGCGACCATGGGACACATGTCCGGGCCCTATCTCATCCGCGGCTCCGTCTCCCTCCCGGAGGCCGAGCTCATGTGGCGTTTCTCGCGCTCGTCGGGCCCAGGCGGCCAGCACGTCAACACGAGCGACTCGCAGGTGGAGCTCCGCTTCGACCTCGCGGCGACGGAGGCGCTGCCCGCGGTCTGGAAGGCCCGCGCCCTGGAGCGCCTCGCGTCCCGGCTCGTCGGGGGCGTGATCTCCGTACGGGCGTCGGAGCACCGCTCCCAGTGGCGCAACCGTGAAACGGCGGCGGTGCGCCTGACGGCACTCCTGGCGGAAGCGACGGCTCCGCCGCCTCGTCCGCGCCGCCCCACGAAGATCCCCCGGGGCATCAACGAGCGGCGTCTGCGCGAGAAGAAGCAGCGAGCGGAAACCAAACGCGGCCGCAGCGGCCGCGATTGGTGAGCTTGGGCTCTTCGCCCCCCGGGGCGGCCCTCACCGAATCGGCACCGGCGGTTGTGCCCACCCGTCCCTCCCCTGGGACTTCGCTCCGGGCCCCCAGCGGAAACGTCTGCCCACAACGGCTGGGTTGAGGGGGCTGCGTCAGCCCAGGTGGCGGTACCGGCCGCGGAAGTACATGAGCGGGCTGCCGTCCCCGCTCGGCAGTCCGACCTTCAGCACGCGGCCGACGACCAGCGTGTGGTCACCCGCCTCCATCCGCTGCTCCGTGCTGCATTCCAGGACCGCCAGCGCACCCCCCACCAGCGGCGCCCCGCACACCTCGCCGCGCGTGTAGGCGATGTCCTCGAAGAGGAGCCGGTCGCTGATCCGCCCCTTCATCGAGAACCGGCCCGCGATGTGCCGCTGACTCTCGGAGAGCACCGACACCCCCCACAGCGGCTGCTCGGCCAGCAGGTCGTCCATCCGTGAGCCGTTGCGCAGGCTCACGAGCACCAGCGGCGGGTCGAGCGACACCGACATGAAAGCCGTCGCGGTCATGCCGGCGTCGTCGCCGCGCGGGCCGTCGTCGCTCAGCTCGGGCTCGTGCGCCGTCACCAGCACCACCCCCGCCGCCAGGCGGGACATGGCGGCACGGAACTCGTCGTTGCTCACCCCCTCAGGATGGGGGATGGCCTCGGTGCGGGGAGCGGGAGTCGTCTGAAGCACAACCGGAACGCTAACCTCGTCCCCGCAACCGCCGCATCGGGCGAGAGGACCAGGCGAAGGCCCGTAGGGTCCTAGGACTCCGGACCCGCTTCGGTCCCGGCCCGGTCCGGATTTGCGTTCAAGAAGCCGACGGAACGGCCCCGAGTCACCCATCTGACCCTTCATCACCTGATGTGACTTGAGTCACAGAGCGCGGTATTTGTTGACCCTGTGTACCGAGTGGGCAGCGCGCTGTGATTCAGTGGCGTGGACAGTCCACCAAAGGGATCGATGAGAAGCCTGGAGTCACGTTAGCTGTCGAGGTCTCGGGGAGAGCGAGCAATGGAGACCGAGTCGGAGCCGTACGTCCGTCTTGCGACCCTGCGGCAGCTGCATCAGGCCGTGGCGGACCTCAACACGGCCCGTAGCCTGGCCGACACGCTGCAGGCCGTCGCCGACGGCATCGTCGCGGGTCTGGGTTACGAGCTGGCATGCGTCAATCTCGTGCGCCCGGACGGGGATCTCGTCGTCGCCGCCTTCGCCGGAAACAGCGCGGCCGAGGCCCTGATCACCGGCCGCGTCGGCTCCCGCACCTCCTGGGAGCGGAGACTGTCCATGGGCGAGGCCTGGGGCGAGCTCCGCTTCATTCCGCACACCGAGGGCTGGGTGCTGCTGGAGGACGATGTTCCGCAGTGGTACACGGAGGGCCCCGAGCCCCGCTTCGAGGACGAGTGGCACCCCCAGGACCGGCTCTACGCGCCCATGTACGCATCGGGCGGCGGACGTGAGCTCCTCGGCGTGATCTCGGTCGACAAACCCCGCAACGGCCGTCGGCCGGGCGCCTGGGGCCAGGAAGCGCTCCAGATGTATGCGTCGCAGTCCGCGATTGCGATCAGCAACGCCCGGCTCCGAGCAAACATGCAACGCGCGCTGGTGCGTCTGGAGCGCGAGCAGCAGGCTCTGCGCGCCAGTGAGGAGTCGTTCCGGCAGGCCTTCGAGTACGCGCCGAGCGGCATGGCCATCGCCGAGATGGGCGGCGATCAGCACGGCCGGCTGCTGCGCACCAACGACGCCCTGTGCCGCCTCCTCGGGCGGCCCGCCTCCGCGATGCGCCGGTACTCCTTCGCCGACCTCGTCCACCCCGAGGACATCGGCACGCTCCTGCGCACGTCCGCCGAGGGCGGCCGGGCCGAGCTGCGTCTGGGCCGCCGCGACGGGACGTACGTCTGGGTCTCGCTGCGGAACTCCGTGGTCGCGGACACCGCCGACGGCCCGCGTTTCCTGCTGACGCACGTCGAGGACATCGAGGAGCGCAAGCGCCACGAGCTGCAGCTCGCGCACCGGGCCAGCCATGACTCGCTGACCGGCCTGCCCAACAGCGCGGAGCTGCGCGCCCGCCTCAGCGCCCGGATCTGCGAGCGGCCGCAGCTGTCGGAGCGGGCGAGCGCGGTGGAGGCGCTGGACGCGGCGTATTCCGCACACCCCGCGCACTCCGTCCGCCCGGCGCACTCCGCGCACTCCGCGCATTCCGCGTACGACAACGGCGGCGCCGACGAGCAGGGCCTCAGGTCCGACCGTTTCGACTTCGACCCGCCCGTGCCCGGCGGACCCTTCGATCACCATGTGCACGCCATCGCGCCGGACGGCGAGTACGACGACGGCACCAAGGGGCTCGCGGTCCTCTTCTGCGACCTGGACGGCTTCAAGTCGATCAACGACCGGTTCGGGCACAACACCGGCGACGCCGTCCTCATCGAGGTCGCGCGCCGGCTCACGACGGGCGTGCGCGACGGGGACACCGTCGCCCGGCTCGGAGGTGACGAATTCGTCGTTCTCGCCGACGGGCTCGGTGCGGCGGACGCCGCCGACCTGGCCGTACGCCTGCGGAACGCGATCATCCCGCCGATCCGCGTGGACGGGCGGGCCGTCCGGGTCGGGGCGAGCTTCGGGATCGGCTGGGCGGTCTGCGGTATGTCCGTAGAAGAGGTACTTCAATCCGCTGACCAGCGGATGTACATCGAGAAGCGGTCCCGGTCGAAGGTTCACCGCCGGGCCGGATAGCCTCCGCCGGGGAACCGGACGGGAATCAGGGATCGTCCTTGGATTTGCTCGAACGGGGTAGGCTCGGCCGGTCGGCGACGGCTGGCGAGCATGGATAGGAGTGACCCAGGGATGACGGCCGGGAACAGCGGCGCGAGCACGCCCGAGGACGAGGATCCGTTCGGCTACCTGTACGCGGACGGGCAGCAGTCGGGCGCCACGACTCCCCGCCAGGGGGGCTACGGCTACCCCGGTCCGGCCGCGGCGCAGCCCGGTGTGCCCAGGACGTCGTACAACCAGGTCAGAACGGTCGGCGAGCGCCAGTACGGGCAGGTCCCGCAGCAGCAGGCCTACGGCCAGCAGCAGGCCCAGCAGCAGTACGCGCACCAGCCGTCCCCCCAGTACGCGGCCCCCGAGACGTACCCCGGCGGTGCTCCCACCCGCCAGGTGCCGACGGCGGGCCATGGCCACGGCGGCGGCCGTGGGCGCGGCCCCAACACCAAGGGCCTGCTCATCGGTGCCGTGGCGGTCGTCGCGGTGGTCGTGATCGGCATCGCGGCGGCGCTCGCCACCAGCGGCGACGACGACAAGGACCCCCAGGCCTCCCGGAGCACCGCTCCCGCGGACCAGGTGAAGCCGAGCGACGACCCGAGCAAGGGCAGTGGCGAGGACAAGCCCGCCGAGCTGCCGAAGCAGGACGCTGCGACGCTCCAGCTCGGGCCGCCTGCCGCACTGGCGAAGGACGTCAAGGGCGCCGAGGGCGCGGACGGCGCGTATGTGACCTTCAATGCGGTCGGCTCGTCGGTGACCTGGAAGGCCACGATCGAGGAGGCGGGCACGTACCGGCTCTACGTCCGGTACGCGATTCCCGCCACGGACGCCAACGCGACCCTGACGGTCAACGGCAAGCCGAACACCAACCCGATCGGACTGAAGAACTTCATCGGCTCCTCGGACCCGAACCTGGAGAAGAACTGGCAGACCACCTGGGCTCCGGTCAACCTCAAGCAGGGCGAGAACGAGCTCAAGCTGTCCTGCGAGCCGGGCAACCAGTGCAACGCCATCCTCGACTGGCTCGAGGTCAAGCGGGCCTGAGCCGAGGGGAGCGGATCCCCTCCAGAATTCCGTCATCGTCCCGGCCGCGCCCAGCGCGCCGGGACGCGGCGTTTCCGGGGCCGGCACGCCGCGCCGGTCACGCCGCCGGTGCGTGCTCCGTCACGTTGATCCGGGCCAGGAGGTCCTCGTACGCACCCCGGTCGAAGTCGCCCGCCGTCGGGGCCAGGACCGTCGCCGTCGCCAGGGCCACCGCGCGGGTCAGCCGGTCCGGCCAGGGGAGGGACTCCACCAGGCCCGACAGGAGGCCCGCGACGGCGGAGTCGCCCGCGCCCGTCGGGTTGCCCAGAACCTTCGCCGGTGGGGTCGCCTGCCAGGTGCCGTCGGGGGTGGCGGCGAGGATGCCGTCGGGGCCGAGGGAGGAGACCACCGTGCGGGCGCCGCGGCGGCGGGCGTCATGGGTGGCGCGCAGGGGCTCCCGGGAGCCGGTGAGCCGGGCGAGCTCGTCCGCGTTCGGCTTGACCACGTCGGGGCGGGCCGCGATGCCGCGGCGCAGCGGCTCACCGCTGGTGTCCAGCAGGGCGGGGACGCCGGCCGCCCGGGCCCGGCGCACCAGTTCGGCGTACGCGCCGACGTGGATGCCCGGCGGCAGGCTGCCGCACAGAGCCACCGCGGCGGCGTCCCGCAGGAGCCTCTCGTACGTGGTGAGGAAGGCGGCCCACTCGTCGGCGGTGACGGTCGGTCCCGGCTCGTTCAGCTGGGTGGTGTCGCCGGTCGCACCGTCGACGACGGCGAGCGTGCGGCGCGTGTTCCCGGCGACCGGAACCAGTTCGTCGCGCACCGGCAGGGGCGCCAGCAGCTCGCGCAGGACCGCGCCCGTCGGGCCGCCCGCGAAGCCGGTGACGACCGCCTCGTGGCCGAGCGCCGCGAGGACGCGGGCGACGTTGAGGCCCTTGCCGCCGGGGCGTTCGGTGACCTCGGTGACGCGGTGGGAGGCGTGCGGGACGAGCGCGGGGACCCGGTAGGTGAGGTCGAGTGCGGTGTTCAGCGTGACCGTCAGGATCACTTCTGACACCCCCGGAAATGCGCTGCTCATGGTGCTTGCCATGGACTCGCCACGGCCGGACGGGTCCTGATCATGCCAAAAAGAAGGCGGTTGGCCCAGACCCCCGTCGGCCAACCGCCCCGCGCACCGGGCTGTCCTACGGCTCGATCAGCCACGCGCCCTTGCGCATCACTCCCTTGAGCGCGAAGTCCGCGTCCAGCACCACCAGGTCCGCGTCCTTGCCCGGCTCGAGCGAGCCGACCTTGTCGTACACGCCGAGCAGCCGCGCCGGATTCGCCGAGATCGCCTGCACGATGTCCTCGACCGGCAGCCGGTCGACGGTCGCCGCCCGCCGGAACGCGGTGTCCAGCGTGAGCGTGGACCCGGCGATCGAGCCGCCCTCCACAAGCCGCGCGACCCCGTCCTTGACCTCGACCTCCAGCGGCCCGAGATGGTAGACCCCGTCGCCGAAGCCCGCCGCGTCCATCGCGTCCGTGATGAACGCGACCCGGCCCGCGCCCGCGCGGTGGAACGCCAGCTCCAGCGCCGCCGGATGCAGATGCGTACCGTCGTTGATCAGCTCGACCGTGATCCGCTCGTCCTCGAGCAGCGCGGCGATCGGCCCGGGCGCGCGGTGCCCGAGGGCCGGCATCGCGTTGAAGAGGTGGGTCGCGACGGTAGCGCCCGCGTCGATCGCCTCCACCGTCTGCTCGTACGTCGCGTCCGTGTGCCCGATCGCCGCGATCACACCGTGCTCGGCGAGCAGCCGTACGGAGTCGATGCCGCCCGGCAGTTCGGTGGCGAGGGTGACCATCTTCGCCGTGCCGCGCGCCGCGTCGAGCAGCTTGCGCACCTCCGCCGGGTCGGGGTCGCGCAGCAGCTTCTCACTGTGCGCGCCCTTGCGGCAGGGGGAGATGAAGGGGCCCTCGAAGTGGATGCCGGCGAGGTCGCCCTGCTCGACGAGCTCGGACAGGAACCCGGCCCGGTGGGTCAGGAAGTCCATGTCGCCGGTGACGGTGGAGGCGAGCATCGTGGTCGTGCCGTGCTGCTGGTGGGTCCGTACGCCCGTGAGGACATCGTCGACGGTTCCGGAGGTGAAGGACGCGCCGCCGCCGCCGTGGTTGTGCATGTCCACGAAGCCGGGGACCAGCCAGTGGCCGGAGAGGTCGGTCGAGGGCGTGTCGGCGGGGGCGTGCCCGGTGAACCGGGTCCCGTCGACGATCACCCGCCCGTTCTCGACGACGCCGGTGGGCAGCACCACGCGGGCACCCGTGAGAACCATCCGGTCGGCCATCAGGCGGTTACCTCCGTGTCGAGAGCGTCCGTTGAATGTGAAGGTGAGCCCGAGCCCGAGCCCGAACCCGAACCCGAGCCCGAACCCGAACCCGAACCCGGGCCCGAGTCGCGTGAAGCGTGTGCCGAGTCGCGTGAATCGAGCAGGTCCCAGGCGAGGAGCCCCGCGCCCAGGCAGCCGGCGGTGTCCCCGAGAGCGGCCGGGACGATCGCGGGCAGCTTCTGGAAGGTGACCCGTGCCTCCACCGCTGCCCGCAGCGGTGTGAACAAGGTTTCTCCTGCCTCGGCGAGACCGCCACCGATGATCAGGGTGCGGGGGTCCAGCAGGGTGAGCGCGGTGACCAGCCCGGCGGCGAGCGCGTCGACCGCGTCCTGCCAGACACGTGCGGCACTCGGATCGCCGGACTCGACGGCTTTGGCGCAGTCGGCGGCGTCCGCGCCCGGGTCGCCGCTCGCGGTGGCCCAGGCCCGGGACACGGCGGATGCCGATGCGAGGGTCTCCAGGCAGCCGCGTTGCCCGCAGCCGCACTCCGGCCCGCCGGGCCGGACGACGACATGGCCGATCTCGCCGGCGTATCCGTGTGCGCCGGCCTCGATGGCGCCGCCGATGCCGATGGCCCCGGCGATGCCGGTGCCGAGCGGCACGAACAGGAACCGGTCGGCGCCCTTGCCCGCGCCGATCCGCCCCTCGGCAAGGCCGCCGGTGCGGACGTCGTGGCCGAGGGCGACGGGGACGCCGCCGAGCCGCTCGCCGAGCAGGTCGCGCATCGGGACGTCACGCCAGCCGAGGTTCGCCGCATAGACGGCGATGCCGCCCTCGGCGTCGACGATGCCGGGTACGGCGACTCCGGCGGCGACGGCGCTCTCGCCGTACCGCTCCCGGCCGTACGCGCGTAGCTCGGCGGCGAAGCCGAGGATCGTCTCGACGACCGCATCGGGGCCGCGCTCCCGGCCGGTCGCGCGCCGCGCCTCGTGGAGCAGTGCCCCGTCCGCCCCCACGAGGGCGGCTTTCATCCCGGTGCCGCCCACATCGAGGGCGATGACGTGTCTCACGCGTACAGTCTCGCCCGCGGACCCAAGAAAGGTCTAGTCCACTGCTCGGAGCTTCGCGTGTTTTGCCGAAGCGTGGCCGTGTGGTGTAGACCTCTATGTCGCAGTGACGGAAAACCAGATGGTGGGGGAACGAGCGGTGCAGCGGCGCTACTTCGGTCTGACCGCGGCCGCAGCCGCACTCGGTATGACGGCCGTGCTCGCGGGGTGCGGGGACTCCGGCGGCGACGGCGACGACGGCGACGTGACACTCAAGCTGGTCGCCGCCGACTACGGGACCGGTGCGGACGACTCCTCCCAGACGTACTGGGACGACCTGGCGCGGGACTTCGAGGCGAAGAACGCGGGCATCAAGGTCGACGTCGACGTGTACTCGTGGAAGGACGTCGACCGCAAGGTCGCCGAGATGGTCGCGAACGGCGACGCCCCCGACGTCGCGCAGATCGGGGCCTACGCCGACTACGTCAAGCAGGACAAGCTCTACCGCACCGAAGAGCTGGTCTCCGTCCCCACCCAGGCGAACTTCCTGCCGCTGCTCAGCGAGGCGGGCCAGGTGGACCGCGTCCAGTACGGCATGCCCTTCGCGGCCAGCACGCGCCTGCTGTTCTTCAACAAGGAGCTCTTCACGGACGCGGGCATCGAGGCCCCGACCACCTGGAAGGAGATCCGCACGGCGGCGCGGAAGCTGAAGGCACGCGGCGTGAAGTACCCCTTCGCGCTGCCGCTCGGCTCCGAGGAGTCCCAGGCCGAGACCATGATCTGGCTGCTCAGCGGCGGTGGCGGCTACATGGCCGGCGGCAGCGGTGCGTACGACATCGACTCGGCCGCGAACGTCAGGACCTTCCGCTGGCTGAAGGACAACCTTGTCACCCCGGGACTGACGGGCCCCGTCGCCCCGGGGGAGCTGGACCGCGCCCAGGCCTTCGCGGCCTTCACACGCGGCGAGGTCGGCATGCTCAACGGCCACCCGACACTGATGCAGACCGCCGAAAAGGCGGGCATCGAGGTCGGCAAGGTCCCGCTGCCGGGCATGGACGGCGAGGCCAAGGCGTCGATGGGCGTCGCCGACTGGATGATGGCCTTCAAGGAGAACGGTCACCGCAAGGAGATCGGCCGCTTCCTCGACTTCGCGTACAACGACACGAACGTCCTCGCGTTCTCCGACCGCTACGACATTCTGCCGGTGACGGTCACCGCCAGTCAGGCGATGGCGGCGGACGACCGCCACAAGGACCTCCGGGAGTTCCTGGAGGCGCTGCCGACGTCCGAGCTCTACCCCTTCGGCAAGACGTCCTGGGCCAAGGTCAGCGTCAGCGTCAAGAAGAACATCGGCGAGGCTGTGGCCCCGGGCGGCGACCCGTCGGTGGTGCTGACCCGCATCGCGGCGGAGGCGGCGGACGCGGAGTCGGCCGAATAGCGCAGTAGGGCGGACAACGGTGGCTGCGGCGGCCCCGTGCTCCCTCCCGGGGGACAGCCCGTTACCGGCGGGTGGGGCCCGCGTGACCGCCCTCGAACGGCGGACGGGCTGAGCGTGTGCCCGGGACCCCATTATGTTGCTCATATGACCGATGGTGAGGAGCTGCCCGAGCGGGATCGGGCCGTGCTCGGGGTGGAGCGCGCCGACTGGGCCGGGCCCGGGGCCAAGGAGCGGGTGATCCGGGAGCGGCTGGGGATGTCGCCGACGCGCTACTACCAGGTGCTGAACGCGCTCCTGGACGACCCCCGTGCGCTGGCGCACGACCCCGTGACCGTCAACCGGCTGCGGCGAGTGCGGGACGCCCGGCGCGAGCGCCGATAGGGTCGGAGCATGGGCAGCCATTCGGACCATGCACTGCCGGAGCCGATCACGTCCGCCGGACGTGAAGGGCTCGCCGCGATTCTCGAGAGGCCGCAGGAGACCGTGGTCGCGCTCGACTTCGACGGGACGCTCGCGGAGATCGTGCCCGACCCCGAGCAGGCCCGCGCCCACCCCGGCGTCGTCCCCGCGCTCGCCGACCTCGCGCCGCAGGTGGCATCCGTCGCCGTCGTGACGGGGCGCCCGGCCGGGGTCGCCGTGCGGTACGGCGGATTCGCCGGCGTGCCGGGCCTGGAGCACCTCGTCGTGCTCGGGCACTACGGCGCCGAGCGCTGGGACGCGCTCAGCGGCACGGTGCACGCGCCGGCCCCGCACCCCGGCGTCGCGGCCGTACGGGCCGAGCTGCCCGGGTTCCTCGACGCCATCGGCGCCTGGCAGGGCACCTGGATCGAGGAGAAGGGGCGCGCGGTCGCCGTCCACACGCGCCGCGCCGAGGACCCTCAGGCCGCCTTCGAGGCGCTGCGCGAGCCCATCGCCGAGCTGGCCGCACGGCACGGCCTGATCGTCGAGCCGGGCCGGCTCGTCCTGGAGGTGCGCCCGCCGGGCGTCGACAAGGGCATCGCGCTCTCCGAGTTCGTACGGGACCAGCAGGCGGGCGCCGTCCTGTACGCGGGCGACGACCTCGGTGATCTCGCCGCCTACGCCACCGTCGAGAAGCTCCGCTCCGACGGGGTGCCCGGACTGCTCCTGTGCAGCGGGACCGAGGTCCCCGAACTCGCCGAGCGCGCAGACGTCCTGCTGTCAGGCCCGGCCGAGGTCGTCGAATTCCTGGCCGCCCTCGCCGAGCGCCTGAAGCGCGTGTAGCTGGTCCAGGAACCACTGCTGCGGCGTCAGCGCCGTCGCCGCCGCGGCCAGCCGCTTGCTGCGCTCGGCCCGCTCGCCGTCCGGCATGATCAGCGCCTGGTGGAGCGCGGCGGCCGTGCCGGTGACGTCGTACGGGTTCACCCCGATGGCCTCCTCGTGGAGCTCCTCGTACGCCCCCGCCTCCCGCGACAGCACCAGCGCGCAGCCCGTGTCCGTGACGACCGGGATCTCCTTGGCGACGAGGTTCATGCCGTCCCGGATCGGGTTGACCAGCGCCACGTCCGCCATCCGGTACGCGGCCAGCGACCGTGCGAAGTCGTCCTTGACGTGCAGGACGACGGGCGTCCAGCCGGGCGTTCCGTACTGCGCGTTGATCTCCTCGGCCAGCCGCGAGACCTCCGCCGTGTAGTCGCGGTAGACGGCGAGATCCTGCCGCGACGGGTAGGCGAAGGCCAGGTGCACGACCCGCTCCCGCCACTCGGGGTGCTCGTCGAGCAGCGCCCGGTACGCCAGCAGCCCGCGCACGATGTTCTTGGACAGCTCGGTCCTGTCGACCCGCACGATCGTCTTCCGCCCGGGGCCGACCTGCTCGCGCAGCGCCACCATCCGCTCGGCGACGTCCGTCTCATGCGAGCGCCGCCGCAGGAACTCGGCGTCCGCCCCGAGCCCGTGCACCCCGATCCACGTCCTGCCGCGGGCCGGGCCGGGGCCGCGGACCGTGATGCTCGGCGCCTGGTCCTTCGGCCAGGACGGCACGACGTCGTAGGGCCCCAGCACCGACGGGCAGGTGCGCATGAACGTCCGCGCCCACCGCTCGGTCAGGAACCCCAGCCGGTCCGCGCCCAGCATCCCGAGGAGCAGCTCCTCAGCGATGTCGTCGGGCAGCATCCGGAAGTACTCCGGCGGCGCCCACGGCGTGTGCGAGAAGTGCCCGATCCGCAGGTCGGGGCGGTGCTCGCGGAGCATCCCCGGCGCGAGCGCCAGGTGGTAGTCCTGGATCAGCACGACCGCGCCGGGCGCCGCCTCCGCCGCCAGCACCTCCGCGAAGGCCCGGTTGTACGTGCGGTACGCGACCCACTGCCGCCGGAACTCCGCGTCGAAGACCGGCTCGAGCGGGGTCTGGTACAGCATGTGGTTGACGAACCACAGCACCGAGTTCGCGATGCCGTTGTACGCGTCCGCGTGGATGGCCGGGTCGATGTCGAGCATTCGCACGCCCGGCTCGCCGACGCCGCGCCGCACCGCCTCCCGGTCGCCGTCGCCGAGCGCCGCGCACACCCACAGGGCGTCCGCTTCGGGGCCGATCGCCGACAGACCGGAGACCAGTCCGCCGCCGCCGCGCCTGGCGTCGAGCGTGCCGTCCTCGCGGAAGGCATACGTGATCGGCCCGCGGTTGGAGGCGACGAGTACCTGCGCCGCGTGCTCGGAGGCAGCGTGCTCGGAGACCATGTCGCGAACCTAGCCCGTCTCGTATCCGCTCAAACGTGCGTCCGGTCTCCATTGGCGAAGTCCGGCCGCAGGGTCACCCGGATCGCTCACCGGAACGCCCGCCCGCCCGGTCACTGGTTCCGGCGCCGGCCGCGGGTCGCGGCGAGCGCGATCGCCCCGGCGGCGGTCAGGGAGAGTGCGACACCGCCGAGCAGCCACAGCCGCTCGCCGTTGCCGCCGGTCGTGGCGATCTCGGGCAGGCTGCCGTGGGTGCCGGTGCCGGCGACCTCGGGGTTCCCGGCAGTCTCAGGATTCCCGGCAGTCTCGGAATTCCCGGCCGCCTCCGGGGTCCCGGCTGCCTCCGGGTTCCCGGCGGTATCGGGGGCCCGCGGCGCCTCGCCCGGGGTTCCGCCCGCCTCCGCGGATGCGGGCTCCTCCTGCTGCGTGACGTCCTCCTGCTCCGCGACCGCGACCTCGTCGCCCGTGATGCCTTCCGTCATGCCTTCCGTGATGCCGCCCGTGACGCCGGCCGAGTTGCCGCCGGAGTCGTCGGCGGCCTCATCGCTCGGGTCCGCCGTGGCCTCCGCTTCCTCCTGCGCCGTCGCCTGGACGACGACCACCGGCGTCACCACGCACCTCGCGTCGGCGCTGCCCGCCTCGCAGTTGGACCGCACCGACTCCGTCGCCACGCTGTTGCGCATGGACCCGTCCCCGGAGCCGGCCGCGCCGACGGTGACCGAATACGTCACGGTCGCCGACCGCCCGGCCGGGATGTCGCCGACGTACGAGAGCTCGGGCTCCGCGTAGCCGACCTTCCCGGCCGTCGCCTCGGCGTCGCCGTCGTACACGGCGTCGTCGAGGTTGTCGGTCAGGTCGTCGGTGAACCTGACGCCCGGCAGGTCGACGGTGCCGGCGTTCTTCACCGTGACCGTGTACGTCACCGTGTCCCCGGGCTCGACGGACGTCGTCGACGCCGTCTTGGTGATCTCCAGATCGGGCACCGGGATCGACAGGGCGAGTCCGGAAGCGACGTACGTGTCCACCGTGTCGCTGTCCGCCTCGAACGTGAACGTCGCCGACGTGGCGCCCCGCGCGATCGCCCCCTCGGGTACGTCGAACTCCCTCACGCCGGCCACGCGGCCGCCCGGCGCGACCTTTTCGCCGTTGACGAGGAAGCGGCCCCCCGTGGTGTTCCCGGCGCCCCCGTACGCCGTCACGGCCGCCCGGACCTGCCCGCCGGAGCGGTGGAAGCCGCTCACCGGGACGGTCGTCACGGGCGCGGCGGGACGCTGCACGGCGTGCCCGCCGTAGATGCGGACGTTGCGCCGTACGGGGGCGTGGGCCTTGTCCGGGCCGTCGTACGCGTACACGACGGTCAGCGACCAGCCGGCGGAGCAGCCGCGGTCGGCAGGGGCCCGGATGCCGCCGACGGCGACGGGCAGCGGGGTGCCGGAGCCGGTGACGCCCTTGAAGGCGGCGGTGACGTCGGCCTCGCCCGAGTAGTAGCCCCCGCCGGGCGCCGGCCGCGGGTCCCGGACGACGTGCGCGGCGCCGACCGCGACCGGCTCGTTTCCGCCGACCGTGAGCGAGGGGGCGGCGGAGGCGAGCGGGGCGCACGCGTTCCCGCCCCAGAACAGTCGCGCGTACGCGACCCGCGCACCCTGAGGGATCCTGACCCGGCCGGTGCCGGATCCTTGGCCGAACGTGCTGCCGGTGGTCGTGAAGTCGCCGTACAGGGAGGCGTCGTACCGCTCCTCGAAGGGGGGTGCGACGGGGTCGGCGGCTACGGCGGTCGGGGCGAGCGTTCCGGTCGAGACGGCGGCGGAGACGGCGGCGAGGACCGTCAGGGTCCAGAGGAGGCGGGGCGACCTGGAATTCTGGCGCCGAGCGCCCATAAGTCTCGTATAGCCCATAAGTCAGAAATCTAGACAATATGCCCACGGTTGACGCGCTGCGCCGCGCCGCATTACGCCACCTGGGGTGCCGTGCCCGGTGCCGTCCGGGCGACCCGGTTGTCCGCCCTCGAACGCCGGGCGGGCTTCAAAGGACCCGGGTGTCCGTCCTCACGCCGCCCAGCGCCGTGCATACTCCGCGATGTCTCGCATCGGCGGCCGCTCCTCCGTGTCCACCGCATGCGTCCGCGGGACGAAACCCTCCTCGCGCCGCTCGAACTGCGTCAGCGCCGGCCGCACCAAATGTCCCCGGGACAAGCGCAGTTGGGCCGTACGGTAGATCGCCGCCGCCATCCGGCCCAGCGCCTGGCCGTCCTGGTGCCGGTGCAGCCGTACGCCCACGTCCACCTGCGCCAGCGCGTCGAGCCCGACCGTGTGCAGCGCGTCGACGAGGAGGCCGAGCTCCACCCCGTACCCGACGGGGAACGGCAGCCGCTCCAGCAGCGAGCGCCGCGCCGCGTACTCGCCGCCCAGCGGCTGGACGAAGCCGGCCAGCTGCGGCCAGTGCAGATTCAGCAGCGGCCGGGCCACCAGCTCCGTCACCCGGCCGCCCTGCCCCGTCCTGCCGGAGGCGAGCGCATCGAGATCGGCGGTTCCCAGCGGCCGGTCGTACATCGCCTTCACGAACTGCACGTCCGGCTCGGTCAGCAGCGGGCCGACGATCCCGGACACGAAGTCGGCGGAGAACTCCCTCAGGTCCGCGTCCACGAAACAGACGATGTCGCCGGTCGTCACCAGCAGCGACCGCCACAGCACCTCGCCCTTGCCGGGCAGGGCCGGTATCCGCGGGAGTATCGCGTCCCGGTGCACGACCCGCGCGCCCGCCTCGGCCGCCACCTCGGACGTACGGTCCGTGGAGCCCGAGTCGACGACCACGAGCTCGTCCACGAGCGGCACCGCGTCCGTCATCAGCTCACGGCGGATCACGGAGACGATCTCGCCGACGGTCGCCTCCTCGTTCAGCGCAGGCAGCACCACGCTGACCGTGGTTCCGCGCTTCGCGGCGACGAGCTGGTCGAGCGGGCGGTCTGCCACGGACCAGGACCGCCGGGCCAGCCAGCGCTCCACCTCTTCCAGCACCTGATCTCCATCTCGCGGATCGGACGACCATCTCAGACGTCCGGGGGTTCGGTTACAGTCTTGAACAACGCGGACGACCCTCGCATGCCGGGGTCGTCACGCCGACAATCACATACCGCTCATCCAGAGGGGCAGAGGGAAACGGCCCGTTGAAGCCCCGGCAACCCTCCAGCCGGCCACGACGCGATCATCGCGCGCGAGGCTCCCGGCTAGGGAAGGTGCCAAATCCGTCTCATGGCGAGATGCGCCATGAGGAAGATGAGGAGAAAGGGCCTCGCCTCCATGGCTGTACAGACAGTTGCACCCTCCACCGACACCGTCGATCTGGGCCCGGCCTCCGGCCTTTCGTGCCGTGAATGCGGCGAGCGTTTCGCGCTCGGTCCGATCTTCGCCTGCGAGCTGTGTTTCGGGCCGCTCGAAGTCGCGTACGACCTGCCGAGCGGCGATCCCGAGGGCCTGCGCAAGCAGATCGAGAACGGCCCCGCCAACATCTGGCGCTATGCGCCGCTCCTGCCCGTCCCCGCCGACGTGGCGAGCAAGCCGAACCTGAACCCGGGCTGGACCCAGCTCGTCCAGGCCGACAACCTCGCCCACGAGCTGGGTGTCGAGCCGGGCAAGCTCTTCGTCAAGGACGACTCCGGCAACCCGACGCACTCCTTCAAGGACCGAGTCGTCGCCCAGGCCCTGGAGGCCGCCCGCGCCTTCGGCTTCACCACGCTCTCCTGCTCCTCCACCGGCAACCTCGCGGGCGCGGTCGGCGCCGCGGCCGCCCGCGCCGGCTTCCGCTCCTGCGTGTTCATCCCGCACGACCTGGAGCAGGGCAAGGTCGTCATGGCCGCGGTCTACGGCGGCGAGCTCGTCGGCATCGAGGGCAACTACGACGACGTCAACCGCTTCTGCTCCGAGCTCATCGGCGACCCGCTCGGCGAGGGCTGGGGCTTCGTCAACGTCAACCTGCGGCCGTACTACGGCGAGGGCTCGAAGACGCTCGCGTACGAGATCTGCGAGCAGCTCGGCTGGCAGCTCCCCGACCAGATCGTCATCCCCATCGCCTCCGGCTCCCAGCTCACGAAGATCGACAAGGGTCTGCAGGAGCTGATCAAGCTCGGCCTCGTGGAGGACAAGCCCTACAAGATCTTCGGCGCCCAGGCGGAGGGCTGCTCGCCGGTGTCCGTGGCCTTCAAGGCCGGCCACGACGTCGTACGGCCGCAGAAGCCGGACACCATCGCCAAGTCCCTGGCGATCGGCAACCCGGCCGACGGCCCGTACGTCCTGGACATCTGCCGCCGCACCGGCGGTGCCGTCGAGGACGTGACCGACGAGCAGATCGTGGACGCGATCAAGCTGCTGGCCCGCACCGAGGGCATCTTCACCGAGACCGCGGGCGGGACGACCCTCGGCGTGGCGAAGAAGCTGATCGAGACCGGCGTCATCGACCCGTCCCTCACGACGGTGGTCGTCAACACGGGTGACGGCCTGAAGACCCTGGACGCGGTGGCCCCCACGACGGGTATGTCCGCAGTCATTAGCCCCAACCTGGACTCTTTCCGAGAGGCTGGTCTCGCATGAGCGTCAACGTCCGCATCCCCACCATCCTCCGCACGTACACGGGCGGCCAGGCCGAGGTCCCGGCGGAGGGCGCGACCCTCGCCGAGGTCATCGCGGACCTGGAGAAGAAGCACACGGGCATCGCGGCCCGCGTCCTGGACGACCAGGGCAAGCTGCGCCGCTTCGTGAACGTGTACGTCAACGACGACGACGTGCGCTTCGAGCAGGGCCTGGAGACGGCGACGCCGGACGGCGCGGGCGTCTCGATCATTCCGGCCGTCGCCGGAGGCTGATCGCCACGCAGCGTCAGCAGAATTGCCCCCTCCGCAAGCTAAGCGGAGGGGGCAATTCTGCATGGTTGAGCGCGGTAGAGTTGGGGAAGTCCCCTCCGCTGCTCGTGCCAGACGCATATGAGAATGCGTCTCCGCGCGACAAGAAACAGCCAAAGTGTTCGAGCCTGATGCGTACTAAGTGCGCTTTGTCCGGCCCGACTTGCCCGGGAATGCTCGGAATTCTTCGGAACTTTCCTTTCGGTCCTGCCCGGATTTCTCGTCCGATTGACCTGTTGCAGACGGCAGTTGGACAGATACATTCAGCCGCGGTCGACGCGTTCCGGCGCACATCCACGCCTCTTCGTGGGTGAGGTCTGACCCGGGTCCGCGAAGTGCGGTCCTGTGCAAGGGCCAGTAATAGGGGAGTTAGGCATGGCTCAGGGCACCGTCAAGTGGTTCAACGCGGAGAAGGGGTACGGCTTCATCGCGGTCGACGGTGGTGCGGATGTTTTCGTCCACTACAGCGCGATCCAGATGGACGGTTACCGCACCCTGGAGGAGGGCCAGCGGGTCGAGTTCGAGATCTCGCAGGGTCAGAAGGGGCCGCAGGCGGACATGGTCCGTTTGGCCGGCTGAGGCGCCGACCAACTGCAGCAACGTGGCGGAGGGCTCGTACCCGACTGGGTACGGGCCCTCAGTCGTGCTCGGGTCCGGTCTTCGGGTCTCAGGTCTCCGGGTGTCCGGGAGCCGCTTGTGCCCGCCCGGCATTCGACCGCCACCCCTCGGGGGACGCTTCTTCGGAGCGGCTTGCGCCCGCCCGGCGTTCGACCGCCACCCCTCGGGGACGCTTCTTCGGAGCGGCTTGCACTCTCCATGCCCGAGTGCTAATCATTGGCGTTAGCACTCTCCGAGTGAGAGTGACAACAAAGGACCGGGTCGGTGAGGCCCGCAGGCCGGGTGGGGCAAGGAACCACAAGGCATGCAGGCCGTCCGTCGCGGGCGCCAGCGCGGTCCGGAGAAATCCACCCCAGTCCGGGAGGACCACTTCACATGGCCAAGATCATCGCGTTCGACGAGGAGGCACGGCGCGGTCTCGAGCGCGGGATGAACCAGCTCGCCGACGCCGTCAAGGTCACCCTTGGCCCCAAGGGCCGGAACGTCGTCCTCGAGAAGAAGTGGGGCGCCCCCACGATCACCAACGATGGTGTCTCCATCGCCAAGGAGATCGAGCTCGAGGACCCGTACGAGAAGATCGGCGCCGAGCTGGTCAAGGAAGTCGCCAAGAAGACGGACGACGTCGCCGGTGACGGTACGACCACCGCGACCGTTCTCGCCCAGGCGCTCGTCCGCGAGGGCCTGCGCAACGTGGCGGCCGGCGCCAACCCGATGGCCCTGAAGCGCGGTATCGAGAAGGCCGTCGAGGCCGTCTCCGGTGCCCTGCTCGACCAGGCCAAGGAGGTCGAGACCAAGGAGCAGATCGCCTCCACGGCCTCCATCTCCGCCGCCGACACCCAGATCGGTGAGCTCATCGCCGAGGCGATGGACAAGGTCGGCAAGGAAGGCGTCATCACCGTCGAGGAGTCCCAGACCTTCGGTCTGGAGCTGGAGCTCACCGAGGGCATGCGCTTCGACAAGGGCTACATCTCGGCGTACTTCGCCACCGACATGGAGCGTATGGAGGCCTCGCTGGAGGACCCGTACATCCTGATCGTCAACTCCAAGGTCTCCTCGGTGAAGGACCTCCTCCCGCTGCTGGAGAAGGTCATGCAGTCGGGCAAGCCGCTGCTGATCATCGCCGAGGACGTCGAGGGCGAGGCCCTGTCGACCCTGGTCGTCAACAAGATCCGTGGCACCTTCAAGTCCGTTGCCGTCAAGGCCCCGGGCTTCGGTGACCGCCGCAAGGCCATGCTCGGCGACATCGCCATCCTCACCGGTGGCACGGTCATCTCCGAGGAGGTCGGCCTCAAGCTCGAGAACGCGGGCCTGGACCTGCTGGGCCGCGCCCGCAAGGTCGTCATCACCAAGGACGAGACGACGATCGTCGACGGTGCCGGTGACAGCGACCAGGTTGCCGGTCGCGTCAACCAGATCCGTGCCGAGATCGAGAACTCCGACTCGGACTACGACCGCGAGAAGCTCCAGGAGCGCCTCGCGAAGCTGGCCGGCGGCGTGGCCGTCATCAAGGCCGGTGCCGCGACCGAGGTCGAGCTCAAGGAGCGCAAGCACCGCATCGAGGACGCCGTTCGCAACGCGAAGGCGGCCGTCGAGGAGGGCATCGTCGCCGGTGGTGGCGTGGCCCTGCTCCAGGCCTCCCAGGTCTTCGAGAAGCTCGAGCTCGAGGGCGACGAGGCCACCGGTGCCGCTGCTGTGAAGCTGGCCCTGGAGGCCCCGCTGAAGCAGATCGCCGTCAACGCCGGCCTCGAGGGCGGCGTCGTGGTGGAGAAGGTGCGCAACCTCGACACGGGCCGTGGCCTGAACGCCGCGACCGGCGAGTACGTCGACATGATCGCCGAGGGCATCATCGACCCGGCGAAGGTCACCCGCTCCGCCCTGCAGAACGCGGCCTCCATCGCCGCGCTGTTCCTCACCACCGAGGCCGTCATCGCCGACAAGCCGGAGAAGGCCTCCGCGGCCGCTCCGGGCGGCATGCCGGGCGGTGACATGGACTTCTGATCGACCTCTGGTTGATCAACCGTCCTGAGTGCCGAGGGCGGCACCCCTACTCCCAGGGGGTGCCGCCCTCGGGCGTTGCGCGGGCAGCGAGGTCCTGGGCGAGCCGCAGCTCGGCCGGTGATCGGACGGGGAGCGAGCCTGGGGTAATCCCCACCCCCAACAGGCCAGTTGGCCCGGTGGGAGCCGGGCGCCGGTTCCGCGAGGCTCTTCGCATGCGAAGCAACCGGATCAAGCGGACCACATGCATCACGCTCCTCGCGGCCGCCCTCGTCGCCGCCGCGGCGCCCATGGCCGGGGCGACGACGCCCGACGACGCTCTGCGCTGGGGGACCTGCCCCGGTGCCGCCGGCCTCGACCCCCGCCAGGAATGCGCCACCGTCTCCGTCCCGCTCGACCACGCCGACCCGAGCGGCCCGAAGATCTCCCTCGCCGTCTCCCGCGTCCGCAGCGACAAGCCGGCGGCCCGGCGCGGCACGCTCCTGCTCATCCCCGGCGGACCCGGCGGCTCCAGCATCAACAGCCCCTCCACCACGGGGAAGAAGCTGCCCCAGGCGGTGCGCGACGCGTACGACATCGTCGGGTTCGACCCGCGCGGCGTCGGCCGCAGTACGCCCGTCAGCTGCGGCCTGACCCACGACGACCTCTCCCTGCAGAACCTGCGCCCGTGGCCCGCCGCCGACGGCAGCGTCGACGCGAACATCGCCAACGGCCGCCGTCTCGCCAACGCCTGTGCCCGCAACGGCGGAGAGGTGCTGCGCACCATCAGCACCCGTAACGAGGCGCGGGACATCGACCGCATCCGCCAGGCCCTCGGCGAGCGGAAACTCTCCGCGTGGGGCGTGTCGTACGGGACGTACGCGGGCGCGGCGTACGCGCAGATGTTCCCGCACCGCACCGACCGCTGGGTCCTGGACAGCAACGACGACCCGGACCCGAAGCGGGTCGCGCGGAACTGGCTCGCCAACTACGCCACCGGTGTCGAGGACGCCTTCCCCGACTTCGCCGCCTGGGCCGCCGACCCCGCCAACCCGGACCGGCTCGCCGACAGCCCGGACGCGGTCCGCCCGATGTTCCTCGCGCTCGCCGCCCGCCTCGACCGCGAACCCCTGCCGTGGCCGGGAGCCAACCCCGAGCAGCTGAACGGCAACGTCCTGCGCCAGACCCTGATCGACAGCCTCTACTCCAAGGCCCGTTTCCCCGCCCTCGCCCGGCTGATCGCCGCCGCGCGCGACGGAGCCCCGCTGCCCGCCCCGCAGGTGATGCCCGACGAGATCATGCAGAACGTCGCCGCCGTCTCCGCCGCCACCCTCTGCAACGACGTCGACTGGCCGGAGGCCTCCCCGTCCGCGTACCAGCGGGACGTGGACAAGAGCCGCAAGAGCCACCCGCTCACCGCCGGCATGCCGGTGAACGTCATGCCGTGCGCCTTCTGGCAGGACGAGCCGCGCGAACGCCCGGTCCGCATCACCCCGCACGGCCCCTCCAACATCCTGATGATCCAGAACCGGCGCGACCCCTCCACCCCGCTCGCCGGCGCGCTGAAGATGCGCCAGGCCCTGGGCGACCGCGCCCGCCTGGTCACCGTCGACTCCGTCGGCCACGGCGTCTACCGCGTCAACGGCAACGCGTGCGGCGACCAGGCCGTGACCGACTTCCTGGTCGCGGGGGAGCGCCCGGCCCGCGACAGGTTCTGCGCCGGCTCGTGACTGGCCGGTTTTCGTGGTGGATTCGGCAAAGCGCCGTCACGAAACCGTGAAGGACCTCGGGAATCCTCGTGAACACAGCTTCTCTTCAGCGCACTCGCGCTGCTGACTCGGGGGAATACCAGATGTCGTCCAACACCACTCCTCGGCGTACCGTTCGCAGAGCCGCCATCGTCCTCGCCGCCGTGTCCGCACTGGCCCTGACGGCCTGTGGGCCCACGGAAGGCCCGACCGACCAGACCGGCGGAGGGGCCGAGGCGCCCACCGCCGGCCCGTCCAAGCCCGCGCCCCCGTCGAAGCCCGCGCCCCCGTCCAAGCCGGCGACCCCTTCGAAGCCGGCGACCCCGTCGGGCTCCTCGAGCACGGGCGGTGCGTCCGGGGGTGGTTCGTCCCCCGACGCCGACTTCGCCGTCTTTCCGTGCAGCACGTACGACGTGAAGTTCACCGCGACCCTCGCGGACGCCACGACCAGCAGCTACCTGCTCAAGATCACCAACAAGAGCGGCAAGCCCTGCAGGGTGCTGGACTACCCGATCGTGACCTTCGGCGACCTCGACGGCGCGGCGACCGAGCGCTCGGAGACGCACCCCGGCACCGACATCAGGCTCAAGGCCGGCGAGTCGGCATACGCCGGGCTCATGGGCGGAGTCAATGACGGCAAGGGCCGGACCGTCGAATCGATCGCGATGACCATGAACACCGCGTCAGACCTCGAGCAGGTGCCGCTCAAGGCGTCGACTCCCGGACTGTACGTCTCGCCCGACGCCTCCGTCACCGCATGGCTGAGCAACGCGGAGGACGCCCTCAGCCTCTAGCTGCTGTCCCCGCCCGTCGGCATCGAGTAGACACTGTCTACCCTCATCCGGTAGACAGTGTCTATGCATGAGCGTGAGCAGGACACTGGTCTGCGCACCCGTTTGGTGGAAGTCGGCGTCGACCTCGTGACCAGGGAAGGGGTGCAAGCCCTCTCCTTGCGGGAGATCGCCCGCCGGGCCGGGGTCTCGCACGGCGCTCCGCGGCGCTACTTCCCGACCCACCTGGAGCTGCTGTCCGCCATCGCGCGGCAGGGCTTCGCCGAGCTGGCCCGCAGGGCCGCCGAGGCGATCGGTGACGGTCAGCAGAGCCCCCGCGCCCAGCTCACGGCGCTGGGGCGGAGCTACCTGGACTTCGCCCGTTCCCACCGCGGCATGTACGAGCTGATGTTCCGCCACGACGTGCTGGAGAGCAATCAGCTGGGGCTGCGGGAGACGAGCCTGCCGCTCTTCGACGTCCTTGTGGAGCTCGTCGCTCAGGTACGGCCGGCGGCACCGGAGCCGCGCGTTCTCGCGGGTGCGCTATGGGCCAACCTTCACGGCATCGCGCAGCTGTGGGGATGGGGAAGCCTCCAACTGGCGGCCGGAGCCGACGACGTCGAGCCGCTGCTGCGGGCCGCGCTCGACGCGCACCTCGGGGCCGAGGCCCCGGAGACCCGATGAACGCAAGGCGCCGACAGCGCTTCACCCTCGTCGGCAGCATCACCGGGGCCGTGATCGTCGCACTCGACGGGACCGCGCTGACCATCGTGCAGCCCGTCATGCAGCGGGACCTCAACGCCTCCTTCACCCAGGTCCAGTGGACCAGCACCGGATACCTGATCGCCGTGGCGAGCCTGCTCGTCCTCGCCGGACGCCTCGGTGACCGGTACGGCCATCAGCGCGTCTTCACCATCGGGATCCTGGGCTTCGCCGCCACCTCGGCGGCCATCGGCCTAGCGGCCGGCATCGGCTGGGTCATCGGCCTGCGCGTCGCCCAGGGCGTCTTCGGCGCGCTGCTGCAACCGGCCACCCTCGGCATGCTGCGCGCCGCGTACCCGCGCGACCGGCTCGGCATGCCCATCGCCCTGCGCACCAGCGCCATCGGCCTGGCGGCCGCCGCCGGCCCGCTCATCGGCGGCGCACTCGCCGCCCACCTGGGCTGGCGCGCGGTCTTCTTCCTCAGCGTCGCCCCCGCGCTCGCGGTCGGCGTGTCGGCTCTCGTCGTACGCGTACCCGAGCCCCGGGACGCCTCCGACACGCCCGTACGACTCGACCTGCCCGGCGCCTGCCTGCTCGCGCTGGCGCTGGCGTGCCTGGTACACAGCCTCGTCGGCCTACCGGAGACCGGCTGGACGCCCGCGACCCTGCTGGGACTTGCCGCGGTAGCCGCTGCCGGTGGCGCCTTCGTCCTGCACGAACGACGCGCCCCGAGCCCCCTGGTGCCCGCGAGCGTGGCCCGATCGGCGACCGTCACATCCGGGCTCGGCGTCCTGGTGGCGGCGTCGGCAGCGATGTTCGGGGCCCTGTTCCTCGGTACGTACTTCCTCCAGGACGTCCTGGCACTGGACCCGCTCCGAAGCAGCCTCACAGCACTCCCCGGGCCGGTGATGATGGTGCTGGCCACGCCGGTCGCCGCTGTGCTGGCGCGCCGACAGGGCCCGCGCCGGACGGCGGTCGGGGGGATGGTGCTCATCGCCGTCGGCGTCCTGCTGATGTCCCGGCTCGACCAGGCATCGACCTCCGTGGCGATCGGTGGGTGCTTTCTCGTGCTCGGCGCGGGATTCGGCATGGTGATGGTCACCGCGACGGCCGTCATCGTCCACCAGTCGTCCGTGGACACGGCCGGGGTCGCCGGCGGCCTCCAGCAAACCGCGATGAACGTCGGCCCGGCGGTAGGGGTCGCCGCGGCGACGATGCTGATGACCCCCGCCGCGCCTGCCGCGCAGAGTGCTGTCACCGGCAGCCTGGCGCCGGGCGACGGACCACGTTGGACCGGCGGCGCGTTCATGGATGCGATGGGGCCTGCGCTGGTGACACTCGCGGCCGTGGCGATCGTCGGCGCGCTGCTGGGCACCAAGCTGCCGGGGCGCAGGGCGACGCCTTGAGGATGGGCGTACTCATCCGACCCTCGCAGGCGGAACGCACGATTGCCGTGCCCGGCCGAAGCCGGGCACGGCAATCATGTCTTCGCTCGGAAGGATCCGGCTCACGGGTCCAACGTGTCGCCTTCCTCCGGCGTATCGCGCTGGGCCCACGTGCCGCAGGAGTCGATGCTACCCCCCGTGCGCTCGCAGACAATGGTGTACACGAGTCCGTCCGTGGTGATCACGTCGACGACAATCTCACTGCCGTTTTCTTCGCCGACGGGGCCGATGTCGATGGACGTCCCGCAGGGATTCTCGGGTGCGTCTCCAAACTCTTCAGCGGAGAGGTCCAGCCAGTCGATCGGCCCTAGCTGACCGTCCTCTTCTCCGACGAAGGGGCGTCCGAAGCTGACCGCTGAGTAGAAGGCCCCGTCGCCGGCTGCTTCCTGGCGAACGGTGTCGATTTCGAAGCACGCGGCATCCACGGGCGGGGGCGGGGGCGGGGGCGTCGGCGGGGTCGGGGGCTTGGGCCTGCCCTTGCCCTTGTCCTTGTCCTTGTCCTTGTCCCGGTCCTTGTCCCTGTCGAGGGCGGGGTACGCCGAGGGGAGGGAACCACGGTCGGTGGACACGACGGTCGACGGGGGCTCTGCATTCAGGCCCTGCGCCGCCGCCGGTACGGCGCTCAGCGCGCTTACCAGCGAGACGGCGGCCAGCGACGTGAGGCCGCCGGTTGCCAGTCGTGTGGACCACCACGAACGTCGCACCGGCGACGATAGGGTCCTGCGTTCAGGACGCATTCAATGCTCCTTGTCGATTCGGCCCGGGAATTCTCCCGGAAGTTCCTCCATTCTTTGTGGCCGATCGGCAATTTCCAGGCGGCCCACCGTAATCCCTGTGGCCGATCATTCGATCAGCTCAATAATCACCGTCGGGTGCTTACCGAATGTTCCGGATGAATGTTCCGGCCACCCGCGTGAAGTCGACGATTCCCGACTAGGCGGGTCGGCTTGACCTCCGTCTGCAACAGCCCCGGAAGATGAACGTCGGCCCTGCCGTGGGCGTCGCCGCCGCGACGATGCTGATGTCACCGGGCGACGGCCCCCGCTGTACCGGCGCCGCCTTCACCTCCGCGACGGGCCCGGCGCTGCTCGTCCTCGCGGCCGGCGCGTTGTTGGCCACCCGGCTGCCTCAGCGGGCGTAGTCCTTGAGCTTCTCGGTGTTCAGGATGATGTCGACGGGGGTGGGGAGGGTGACGGTGTCGCCGTACTTGTAGGTCGGGTGCTGCTGGTACGTGCCGTTCTCCGGCTGGCTGAAGACGGTGAGGGTGTGGTCGTCGCGGTCGATGAGGAGGTAGACGGGGATCTCCGCCGCCGCGTAACCGGTGCGCTTCTCGCGGCGGTCGCGGCGGTCGGTGTCGGAGTCGTAGGAAAGGACCTCGACCGCCATGAGGACACCGGCGGGATCGGCCCATTCGCCATGCCCGGCGAAGTAGTCGACTGGGGCAAGGGCGCCGTCCGGCTTGGCGCGGCCCGCACGATAGGTCGGGACCAGCAAGCCCTGTTCGGGGTACAGGTTCAGCTCCGGACGCTGCTGGATGCACTGTCGCAGCAGCCACAGAATCATCTCTCCGTGGTCGCCGTCCGGCACGGGCTTGACCTTCAGCTTTCCGTCGATGAGTTCGAGTGACACTGTCTCCGGAGCTCTGCGGGCGAGCTCCTCGAAGTCCTCGACGTCGATCGGGCCGTGGCGCACGCACAGCCTTCCGCCCAGGAATTCCAGCTTGTTCCGAACGGTCTCCGGGGCCCTGCGGACCAGCTCTTCGAACTCCTCGACGGACATGTCCGGGCGATCATCGGTGCTGGGGGTCATTGCGGCACCTCCTTCACCCCATCGTGCCCCGGTTCGGGTGCGGATGAGCTGAACAGTCATGTGCGATTCCCTTCGTATGGGCGGGTCGCTGCTGCACGGACCTCGGTCATGTGGGCGTGGACCTGGGCGGCGGAGAGGGTGTTGGTACGGGGTGCCGGGTTGGGCTCGCCCCGACATGGCCCGCAGTCCCCGCCACGCAGGGACTCCGCGCGGGCCGGGGCGCCGCACTTGCCGCATTCGAGGAGGCGGAGGGGCGGGGGGCCGGTGGGGATCGGCTCGGGTGGGAGCTTGTCGGTGAGGCGCCGCCGGGCGAGGCCGGCCGGGTGGATCACGGGGGCCGGGAGGCCGGTCGTCAGGGCGCCCAGGACCTGCTTCTCGGTGGCCCCGCGCGCGAACCACTCCTCCACCAGCGGCGCGAGCTGCGCGCACTCCACGGCCGACAGCGACATGACCGGCGCCTCGCGCCCGAGCGCGACGAGCAGGATCATTGCCCGGGAGCGGGTCGGCCGCTGCCGGTCGTCGGGGACGTCGCCACGTCGGAACGCCGCCCACCAGGCATCGTCGCGCGGGGTACGGGACCACCACGTTCGGGTGACCCACTGCTGGCTGCCCGATCCGGCCAAGTGCTCGCGGCCCCGGCGCAGATGACCGGCTGCCTGAATGGCGTTGAGGGCGGTGCGGAGAGCGCACTGGCCATGGGGGAGGACCTTGGCCAGGGTCTTCACGGAGATGTCGGCGCCGTCCTTGAGCCGGTCGATGTACGCGGCGATGGAGGCTTCGCGGGGCGGCAGGTGCGCGAAGTCGGCGGCGGTGTGGGGGTGTTGGTCCGGGACGGTGCGCTTGCCGTAACCCGGATTGGCCATCGGGTGAGGCGTCGCGTGCGTGGGCGCGAAGGTAGCACTAAGCTGGCTGTCAGCCATCGGATCGAGTTCCGTTCGATCTTGGTGGTCAAGCCCCCGCAGGTGTTCCCGCACCGGGCGGGGGCTGTTCGTTATGCGGGCACGCTAAAGCGTCGCCACCCTCCGTGGCAAGTTCGTTGCGCATAGTCAACTCACAAGGGTGGGCGGGTGGGTTGGGGCCCCTTGAACCATTCCTTGTTAAGAGCGCTCGGAGCCCGAGGCTTAAGCCCCGTGCCGTCGCGCGGTCAGTTGTGCTTGAGGTTCGCGACGAAGTCGGACCAGGCGGCGGCCCGGAACTCGAGCTTCGGGCCGTCGGGGTTCTTGGAGTCGCGGACGGGGACGAGGTCGGGGTGGGCGTCGGAGACTTCGAGGCAGTCGCCGCCGCTGCCGTCACTGTAGCTCGACTTCCGCCACTCAGGGCCGGTGCTCTTCATGCGCGTAATCCTCCGCCACCGATTCGATCAAGGCCAGGGATTCTTGCGGTGACAATGCGCTCGCCGCGACCAAATCGTAGGCCAGCTCGTGGCGGGCAACCGTGGCCGGGTCGTCCTCCAACTGGCCCGCCCCGGGGCCCTGGAGGTAGGCGAGCGGAGGTGCGTCGGAGAACTCCATCAGCTTGAGGGCACCGCCCATGGACGGGTGCGCGCCCGCGTCGAACGGCAGCACCTGCACGATGATCCTGTGGCGGCGGCCCAGCGCCGCGACATGGCGCAGGCTCTCCGCCATGACCGACGCGTCGCCGACCCTCCGCCGTAACGCCGCCTCGTCCAGAACCGTCCACAACAACGGCTTTGTTGGATCACCGAGCAGCCGCGCCCGCTCCAGCCTCGCCTCGACCAGATCGTCGATGACCTCTTCCACCGCTGTCGGTTGGTACGCGCGGAACACCGCCCGCGCATACGCCTCCGTCTGCAACAGCCCAGGAATCAGCAGCGGCGCGTATTCCCTGATTTCCGTCGCGACCGCTTCCGCCTCCGCCGCCTCGGCGAAGTGGTCCGGGTACTTCGACTTGTTGGCGGCCTTGCAGTTGCGCTCGAAAAAGCCTTTCGTGCCGAGTATGTCGTCGATCCTGCGCGCGATATCGGGCTGCATCCTCCGCGTGCCCGCCTCCAACTGGCCGATGAACGACGCGCTCACGAACAGAGGCTCGCCCAGCTCGCGCTGACTGAGGCCGGCCTCCTCGCGTGCATGGCGCAGCTCGGCGCCGAGCAGGGCCCGGGGAGAGGTGGACGGGTCCAGATCCTTCGGTCCAGGCATGTCAACTCCATGTCGCACATGTGGGGTTGTTGGGCCGCCGCCCTTGTTCACGGTAGCGGCGCGTCGCCACGCTGTGTGCAGAAAGCGAATACTCAGCGTGGAGGTGCCTGGTCATGGCGGTTGTGCGATCGGCGGAGCGGCTGCGGGCCGCGGAAGAGGTGGTGGCCCAGCTGCGGGGCGAGCTCGTCGGGTCGGGGGTGACCCTGCCGTCCCTCCGCGTGGACGTCGTGTCCCTCGCGAGCGAGGCGCCGTACCCGCTCATCGATCTGGGCTGTTGCAACCTGGACACGGCGCTGCGGCTCGCCGCCGTCCTGCACGAGGGGCGCAAGCAGTGAAGGTCGGCGACTACGCGATCGACGCGCGCGACGGCCGGATCGGCCGGGTCATGGGGCGCGAGGGCCCGTACGTACAGCTCAGGCCCCCGGGCGGCGGGCGGGAGTGGGACTGCCCGCCCGAGTCGCTGAGGCCGGCGCCGCCGGGGGAGGCGCTGCGGGCGCGGGTGCGGGAGCGCAATCGGGAGAGGCGGCTGCCAGGGTAAGGTGGCGGCTCGCAGTGTCGGCTGCCAGGACCGGATCGAGGAGGTGGGACCCATTACCGCTGTTGCAGGTCGGGTGCTCGCCTCCGTACGGACCTAGGTGGTCGAGGGGAGCCCCGCTCGGTATTCCGAAAGGCTCCCGTGTCGCTTTCATCCGTGGATCTCTCCGTCATCGTCGGTCGCCTTCGCTCCGCAGGCTGTGTCTTCGCCGAGGACGAGGCGGCTCTCCTCGTCTCCACCGCCCGTACACCCGCCGAGCTCGCCGCCATGGTGGAGCGGCGGGTCGACGGGCATCCCCTTGAACACGTCCTCGGCTGGGCCGAGTTCTGCGGGCTGCGGATCGCGGTCGACCCCGGGGTGTTCGTGCCCCGGCGGCGTACCGAGTTCCTCGTCCGTCAGGCCGTCGCCGCCCGGCCCGGCGCGGGCGTCGTCGTCGATCTGTGCTGCGGTTCGGGGGCGGTGGGGGCCGCGCTGGCGGCGTCGCTGCCGGGTGTGGAGCTGTACGCCGCCGACATCGAGCCCGCCGCGGTGCGGTGTGCGTGGCGGAACGTGCCCGAGGGCGGGCGGGTGCACGAGGGGGACCTCTTCGCCGCGTTGCCCGACGCGCTTCGGGGGCGTGTCGACATCCTCGCCGCGAACGTCCCGTACGTACCGACCGAGGAGGTCGGGCTGTTGCCGGCCGAGGCGCGGGTGCATGAGCCGCTCGTCGCGCTCGACGGCGGCGCGGACGGGCTGGACGTGTTGCGGCGGGTGACCGGCGAGGCGGGGGAGTGGCTCGCGCCCGGCGGGATCCTGCTGTTCGAGACGAGCGAGCGACAGGCGGCGGACGCGGTCGAGGCGGTTGCCCGCAGTGGGCTGACGCCGCGCGTCGCGGCGTCCGACGAGCTGTACGCCACGGTCGTCATCGGGTCCAAGTTGCCCAGTTGACAGGGTTCGAATTGGACCTGGGGGGCGGGCCATCCGGACCGTAGTGTCGTGGTCATGCCGACGATTCGCGTACTGCCGCCTGCCGGTCCGCCTCGCGTCCTCGCTCTCGCGCAGCTCGTCAACTCCCTTGGCGACGGCGCCTTCTACGTCACCTCCGCGCTCTTCTTCACCCACGTCGTCGGGCTCGCCCCGGCGAGGGTCGGCCTCGGGCTCACCGTCGCCTGGGCGGTCGGGTCGGTCGTGGGTGTGCCGCTCGGGCGGCTGGCGGACCGGCGGGGGCCGCGGGGGACCGCGGTTCTGCTGGCGCTGGCGACGAGTGCGGCCGTGGGGTCGTTCCTGGTCGTGCGGTCCTTCTGGCCGTTCCTCGTCGCCGCGTGCCTGTACGCCGCCGCGCAGTCCGGGCTCGCGGCGGCGCGGCAGGCGCTGCTCGCGGGGCTCGTCGCGAAGGAGGAGAGGACCGGCGTCCTCGCCCATCTCCAGTCGACCCTCAACGCCGGTCTCGCGATCGGCGCCGGGATGGGCGGGCTCGCGCTCTACTCCGGCAGCAGGGCCGGGTATCTGACGGTCTTCACGCTGGACGCGGTGAGCTTCCTGGTCTGCGCGCTCGTGCTGCGACGGCTGCCCGCCGTCGAGCCGGTGGCCCTGGTGCCCGCGGTGTCCGCAGCGTCGGCGGCGTCCGCAGCGTCCGCGGGCCCCGCGGCGCCCGCGGGCAGCAGCGGCCCGGCCCTCGTCGTCCTGCGCGACCGTCCGTACACGCTGATCACTCTGCTCAACGCGGTGCTGCTGCTGCGGATGCCGCTGCTCAGCCTCGGGATCCCGCTGTGGATCAGCGAGCGGACGCAGGCTCCCGCCTGGCTGGTGTCGGCGCTGTTCGTGCTCAACACCCTTGCCGTGGCCGCCTTCCAGGTGCGGGCTGCCCGTGGCGTCACCTCGCTGGGGACGGCGGTGGGTGCCGTGCGCCGGTCCGGTGTGATCATGCTCGTCTCGTGCGTGGTCACCGCGGTCTCGGGCGTCGCCGGGGTGCCGGTGTGGGCGGCGGTCGCCGTACTCGTCGCGGGCGCGGTCCTGTACGTGGCCGGCGAGATGCTGCACTCCGCCGGTTCATGGCAGATCAGCTTCGACCTCGCCCCGGACGGCCGGACCGGCGAGTACCAGGGCTTCTTCGGCACGGGCGTGACGGTGGCCCGCACGGCCGGACCCCTGCTGCTCACCGCCCTGCTGGTCACCTGGGGCGTGCCGGGCTGGCTGCTCCTGGGCGGGCTCTTCGCCGCCGCGTCGTACGGGCTCGGTCCTGCGGTGCGGTGGGCGGAGCGCAACCGGCGTACGGAGCACGCCGCAACACTCATGCGGCTCTCATCCCGGCCTTAACCCACCCTCACGGCGCGCACCTAGCTTTCGCGCCATGTTCTTCACCTACCTCAGGCGCGAGCTGCGCCGCCGCAGGAAGGCGGCGCTCGTCGTCGCCTCGGGGCTCGCCCTCGGAATCGCCCTGGTCATCGTCGTCAACTCGGTCTCGGCAGGGATGACTCAGGCGCAGGGCAAAGTGCTGGAGTCGCTGTACGGGCTCGGCACCGACATGACCGTCACCAAGGCCGCCGCGCCGCCCGGGGAGGGCGAGACCGTCAAGCGGCCGAGGTTCCAGTTCGATGCGAAGGGCGGGGACGACGACGCCGAGCAGAGCCAGGACATCGTCATGGTCCAGGGCTTCGAGACGCTGGCCGCGTCGACGGTCGCGCAGGTCGGCAAGCAGGACGGGGTCGCGGACGCCGTCGGCGGGCTGAACGTGCGGGTCATGAAGGTCAACGGGCAGTTCAAACGCGGCGAGTTCAAGCAGGACGAGCAGGCACCCGGGCAGGGGAAGCGTGGCGATGGTCCGGTCACCGGTGAGGTGCAGGGTGGCGGGGCCGACTTCGACGTCAACTCGTACTCCGTGTACGGGACGGACGTCGCCCATCAGGGGCTCGGGCCGCTGACCTCGTCGAAGATCACGTCCGGCCGTACGTTCAAGGCGAGCGAGACCTCGGCCAAGGTGGCCGTCGTCGACAGCGCGTACGCGAAGGAGCAGAAGCTGTCGGTCGGCAAGACGCTGACCGTCTCCGGGACGAAGTTCAGCATCATCGGGCTCGCGACGGCGGACAGCGGGGACGCGGCGGCGAACGTCTATCTGCCGCTCGCGCAGGCGCAGACGCTGGCCGACGCCAAGGACAAGGTGACGACCGTCTATGTGAAGGCGACCGACTCGCAGCGGATCGACAGCGTCAAGTCGACCATCCAGAAGAACATCTCCGGGACGACGGTCACCACCTCCGCCGATCTCGCGGACACCGTCTCCGGGTCGCTGTCGACGGCCTCCGACCTCGCGTCGGGCGTCGGCAAGTGGCTGTCGATCGTGGTGCTGGTGGCGGCGTTCCTGGTGGCCGGGCTGCTGACGTCGTCGGCGGTGAGCCGGCGGGTGCGGGAGTTCGGCACGCTGAAGGCACTGGGGTGGAAGAGCCGCCGGGTGACCGGGCAGGTGGCGGGCGAGGCGCTCGTCAACGGGCTGATCGGCGGGGCGCTGGGGATCGGGCTCGGGCTGGCGGGCGCGTGGGCGATCACGGCGTTCAGCCCGACGCTCACCGCGCAGCTGGCCGGCGGCGCGGGCGGGGCCGGTGGCGGTGGCCAGAGGCTCGTGATGGGCGGCGGCGGTCCGGGCGGGCCCACCCAGAGCGCCTCCAAGGCCCTCGACATCGCGCTCACCGCGCCTGTCTCCCTCACCACCATCGGCCTCGCGGTGGCCCTCGCGGTGACGGGCGGGCTGATCGCGGGCGGGTTCGGCGGGTGGCGGGCGTCGCGGCTGCGGCCTGCGGACGCGCTGCGGCGCGTCGAATAGCCCGCCCCGCCCATCCGAATCCACCGACGAACGTACGTACAGCAGGAGTTGAATCACCATGTACGAGCTCACAGGCGTCACCAAGCGCTATCGGCGCGGCAAGGACACCATCCAGGCCCTCGACGGGGTCGACCTGACCATCGAGGACGGCGGGCGGCTGGTGATCCAGGGCCCCACCGGCGGCGGCAAGTCCACGCTGCTGCAGATGCTCGGCGGCCTGGACCGCCCCACGGAAGGGTCCGTCGTCCTGGACGGGGTCGACCTCGCGACCCTGCCGGAGGCGCGGCTCACGCGCGTACGGGCCGAGAAGATCGGCTTCGTCTTCCAGGGCTTCAACCTCGTTCCGACGCTCACCGCTCAGGAGAACGTCGAGACCGCCCTCGTACCGCTCGGCCTGAAGGCGGCGGAGCGGCGCGAGCGGGCGGCCGAGGCGTTGGAGTCGGTGGGTCTCGGGGAGCGCAGGGGCCATCTGCCGGGCGAGCTGTCCGGCGGGCAGCAGCAGCGGGTCGCGATCGCGCGGGCGCTGGTGAAGCGACCGGCGGTGCTGCTCGCGGACGAGCCGACCGGGAACCTGGACGAGTCGATGCGCGACGAGATCATGGAGCTGCTTGAGGGCCTGTGGGAGGAGAACGGGCTCACGTTCGTGATGGTCACTCATGACTCGGCGCTGGCGGTGCGGGCGCCGAGGGTGGCGACGATCAGGAAGGGGCGGGTGACCATCAAGGAGCGGGCGGTGGGGGCGGCGTAGTCCGCGGCGCTGGACGCACCCCTCGGCCCCGGCCGCACCCGCCCGGGGGACCGGGCAGGCCCCGGGCCCGGGCACCTGCCGTGCACGGGCCCTGGGCGGGGACCGTGCACGGCGGTGCTGTCAGGAGTGGCCGTCGCTCAGGAGTGGCCGTCGCTCAGGAGTGGGTCGCGCTCCGGCGGTGCGACCTGACTGCGTATGCGGTGCCGGCACCGGCGAGCAGCACGCTGCCCAGGCTGAGCCGGCTGTCCTGGTTCGCCATGCCTCCACCGCCGGTGTCGACCGAACCGTTCGGACGGTCGCTGTCGTCGTCGTCCTCGTCCTCGTCGTGGTCGCCCTTGTCGTGGTCGCTCTTGTCGTGGTTGCCCTTGTCGTGGTCGTCCTCGCTCTTGCCGTGGTCGTCCTTGTCCTTGTCCTTGTCCTTGTCCTCGTCCTTGCCCTTGCTCCTGCTCAGGCTGCGGTCGTCCTTGTCCTCGTCCTCGTACTCGTCGTCGTTCTCGTTGATCCGGTACGTGTCCGTGACCATGGTCGCCGGTGGGCACTTGGCGGTGACGGTGTCGCTGCCGGGCTCGGCCCCTTCCGGGATCTCGAACTCGCCTGTGAGTTCACCCTCGTCCTCGCCTCCGAAGAGGTGGAACATGCCTGCCGCATCCGACTGACCCTTGCCGTAGTCCACGTCCTCGCCGCAGCCCTTGATGGTGACGGTGACCGTGGAGCCCGGGGAGGCGACCCCGGGGTCGATGCGGATGTCCGAGTCATCGGCGGCGACGGTGCCGAAGGCGATCGGGGCTGAGAGTCCAAGGGCACCGAGAGCGAGAGCGGCGCCTACACCAACGCGTGTCTTACGCATGAGAATCCTCCAACGGAGCAGCGTCCGGCCTGTCTGCGCGGTGCGAGTGCTGTGCTCCGTCTTCGAGGGAACCGACAGCCCGTCAGGTCCGCAACCTGATGATTCATCTGATTTGTCGCCCACGCGGGCGTCGGGGCGGTGCGCGTTTGGCCGTTTGTGCAGGTCGGTGGAGTGGAGGGTGTGCCGGGGAAAGAATCAGGCGAATCGTCAGAAATGGGGGCGAACGGGTAGGGGCGCCCGGTGAGGGCGGGGGCACCCCCTAGGCGCGGAGCGCCTCGCGGAGGTGGCCGGCGGTCTGCTTGAGGCGAGCCGTGGCCGTGGGCGCGTCGAGGGTGGCGAGGAGCATGAGGATCGCCGTCTTGACCTCGCCGTCGGCCGCCGTGAGGGCCGATTCGATCTCGTCCTCCGGCGCGCCCGTGGCGAGGGCCACGATCCGGCGCGAGCGGGCGCGCAGTTTCTCGTTCGAGGCGCGGACGTCGACCATGAGGTTTCCGTAGGTCTTGCCGAGGCGGATCATCGCGATGGTCGAGATCATGTTGAGGACGAGCTTCTGCGCCGTGCCGGCCTTCAACCGGGTGGATCCGGTGAGGAGTTCGGGCCCGACGACGACCTCGATGCCGTGCTCGGCGGCCGCCGCCAGCGCGCTGTCCGGGTTGCAGGACAGGCCGACGGTCAGTGCACCGAGGGCACGGGCATGCTCGACGGCGCCGATGGCGTACGGAGTGCGGCCGGAGGCGGAGATGCCCACGACGGTGTCGTCGGCGGTGAGCCCGAGGCCGTCCAGGTCCTGCGCCGCGAGCTCCTCGGAGTCCTCCGCGCCCTCGACGGACGTCACCATCGCCGTGGGGCCGCCCGCGATCAGGCCGATGACCTGGTCCGGGCCGGTGTTGAAGGTGGGCGGGCACTCGCTGGCGTCGAGCACCCCGAGCCGGCCGGCCGTGCCCGCGCCCGCGTAGATGAGCCGGCCGCCGCGGGCCATGCGCTCCGCGGTCGCGTCGATCGCGGCGGCGATGGCGGGGAGCTGCGTGGCGACGGCGCCGGGGACGGACCGGTCCTCGCCGTTCATGATCCTGGCGATGTCGAGCGTGGGCAGCCGGTCGATGTCGGCGAGCTCGGGGCGGAACGCCTCGGTGGTGAGGGTGGCCAGCTGGGCGCGGAGCTCGGAGTGGTCGTCCTTGGAGTGGTCCTGCGCGTCGTGCGTCGAGGTCATGGAGGCGCGGCTCTTTCGGTGACTCGTGTGCTGGGTCTGCGGTCGTCGGTCGTCGGTCGCCGGTCAGCGGGTACGGGGGCTGTGTCTGTGCGCGAGCGCCTCGTACGACGCGGCCAGGGCGGGCGCAGCCGTCTCGTACGTACGCTGCGCGACGCCGATGAACAGGCAGTCGACGACGAGGAGCTGGCTCGTACGGGACGACATCGCCGCCGGGCGCAGCTCGCTCTCGCGGGCGGTGGAGGTGGTGAGGATGTGGTCCGCGTACTGGGAGACCGGCCCGTCCGGGCGGCCGGTGATCGCGACGGTCGTCGCGCCGTGGTCGAAGGCGACGCGCAGCGGCTCGATGCTGTCGCCGGTCGAGCCGGAGTGGGTGATCGCTATGGCCACGTCGCCGGAGCGCAGCTGCACGGCGTTGGTGACGGCGAGGTGCGGGTCGCTGTGGGCGTGCGCGATCAGGCCTATGCGCAGGAGCTTCTGTGCGAGATCCTGCGCGACCAGGCCCGATGCGCCCACGCCGTAGATGTCGATGCGGCGGGCGGCGGACAACGCGCCGACCGCGGCGGACAGCTGTACCGTGTCGAGATTGGCGGCCGTGTCCGCGAGGGTCTGCTGCTCGTCGTACGCGAGCTTGGCGACGACGTCCGCGATCGGGTCGTCCACCGCGATGTCGGCGGTGACGGACGGGGCGCGGCCCGACTGCTGCTGGGCGGCGAGTCCCGCGAGCGCGAGGCGCAGATCGCGGTAGCCGGGGTAGCCCAGCAGACGGGCGGTGCGCACCACGGTGGCTTCGCTGGTGCCGGTGAGCTCGGCGAGACCGGTGACCGTGAGGGCGGCGCAGCCGGCCGGGTCGGCGGCGACGGCCTCGGCGACCCGCTGCATGGAGCGGGTCATGGACGGCGCGAGGGTGCGCACCTTCGCCGCGAGGGCGGCGGGCGCGGGCGGTGCTTCCCCCGTCGGGCCGGCTTGCGTGCCGATGAAAATTTCCTTCACCTCATTGGTCACCATTGAAAGATATTTTCGGCACCTACTGCCGTCAACCCCCCGTCCGTCCCCCGCCCGTCCGCCTGTTCGTCCGTCCGTTCGGCCTCCTGTCCGGCCGCCCGTTCCATCCCTACCGACCGGGGTGACAATGACTCCATGAACGACGTCGACCCGCTGGAACAGGCGCTGCACGCCGCTCGTGCCCTCGTCCTCGCCGACCTCGCGGCCCGCGACGTGGCCCACGCCGAAGTCGTCTCGCTCGTCGAGGAAGCCGTGGCCCAGCGTCGCTGGTGGGTCGAGCAGTGGCCCGAGGGTATGGAGTACCTCGCCGGGCTGATCGCCCAGGACGTACAGGACGCGCTGCTCGAACGGTACGGTCGCTGGCCGATCTGCCCGGTCTGCTGCACCGGCGAACCCCACGCCCTCGACGTGGAGCCCGAACTGGGACCCGATCCGCACTGGGTGTGCGGCAAGGCGGGTGTGGTGGTCGCGCCCGTCGGCGGGCTGTCGTGACGGTCTACATCGACCCGCCGAACTGGCCCGGCCACGGCCGCATGTGGTCCCACCTGGTCAGCGATGTGTCGTTCGACGAGCTGCACGCATTCGCCGCGTCGATCGGCTGCCCGCCGCGCGCTTTCGAGCGCGACCACTACGACGTACCCGCGCACCGCTATGCCGACGCCGTACGGGCCGGTGCGGTGGAGATCGGCTCCAAGGAGCTCGTACGCCGGATCACGGAGGCGGGTCTGCGGCGGCGCAAGAGAACGGCGGCGCAGAAGAACGGCGGTGCAGAAGAACGGCTGAGGTGAACGCGCCTACGCGCAGGGCTGGGGCGAGGGTTCCCTGTCCGCGCTCACGGCCGAGGCCGTCACCAGGCGGGTCTCCGCAGCCGCGCCGCCGCCGCGCCGGTGCAGCCGGAGCGCGAGCCCGACCAGCGCGAGGGCGACGACCGCCATCGCCGCGCCCGCCCACGCCGTCGACGCGAAACCGAACCCCGCGTCGATGACCGTGCCGCCGAGCCAGGGCCCGCCGGTGTTGCCCAGGTTGAACGCGGCCGTCGCCGTGGCCCCGGCCAGGGTGGGCGCGGCGCCCGCGACGTTGAACATGCGGGCGTTCAGCGCCGGGGCCGTGTAGAACGACGAGACGCCGAGCAGGAACGACAGCGCCACCACGACGGCCGGCACATGGGCGAACAGCGCGACCGCCCCCAGCAGCACCGTCGACGCCGTGACGCCGCTGAGCATCACGCCGAAGAGATGCGCGTCGGCGAACCGCCCGCCGATCGCCGTACCGACCAGCGCGCCGATCCCGAACAGGCCCAGCACCGCCGGCACCCAGCCGTCGCTCAGCCCGGCGACATCGGTGAGCAGCGGGGCGAAGTACGAGAACGCGCAGAAGACACCGCCCGCGGCGAGCGCGATGATCGCGACGGACAGCCAGACCTGGCGGTCGCGGTAGACGGTCAGCTCGCGCCGCAGCCGCGGCTTCTCCTCCGGGAGCGGGATCCGCGGGATCCGGGTCGCCACTCCGGCCAGCGCGACCGCGGACGCGGCCGCGACCGCCCAGAACGCGGAGCGCCAGCCCAGGTGCTCGCCGAGGAACGCACCCGCCGGAACGCCGAGGACGTTCGCGATCGACAGCCCGCCGATCATCACGGCCATCGCACGGGCGCGGGCGTTGCGCGGCACCATCGCCATGGCCACCGCCGCGCCGACCGCCCAGAACCCGGCGCAGGCGACCGCGCTCACGACGCGGGACGCGAAGAGCACCTCGTACGTCGGCGCGACCGCACCCGCGACCTGACCGAGGCCGAAGACTGTGATCAGCGCGATCAGGGTGGCCCGGCGGGGCAGTCGCAGCGTGGTCACGGCCAGCAGCGGCGCGCCGATCACCATGCCGATCGCGAACGCGGATATCAGCAGCCCTGCCCGGGGGATCGAGACGCCCAGGTCCTCCGCGATGGGCGGCAGCAGCCCGGAGAGCATGAACTCGCTGGTGCCGAGCGCGAAGACCGAAAGGCCGAGGATGTGGACTGCCAGGGGCATACGGGGGCGGCGCGGTGCGTCCGAGGGTGCGGGCATGACAGTGGCCAACACCGGGGTTGCTCCTGTCATTCCCGTACGGGGGCGACCTGGCCGGTCACTGCCGGTCGCTGTCGGCCGCTGCCGGCCGCTGCCGGTCGTTATGGGCGGTCCAGCCCCTCCAGCTCCGTCGTCAGGTTGCGGCGGGCCGGCTCCTCCCACTCCCGCTCGCCGTGCGGTGTGCGGAACAGCCGCGGCAGGTCGAGAAGCTGCCGCAGGACCGCCGCGCGTCCCGGACGGAAGGCGTCGTCCGGGACGAATCCGTACTCCTCGCGTACGGCGGCGGCGTAGGCGGCGTACGCGTCGGGCGGCGACGCGAGGATCGCGAGGTCCGCGTCGCACAGGACCATGCCGTTGCTGTCGCCGTCCTGGGCGGCGTGCGTCTTGGTGAGGCGGACGAGGCGGGCGACCTCGTTCGTGTCCTCCAGGGTCAGCCCGGCCTCGGGGAGGGCGCGCTCGGCGAGGCGGGCGCTGCGCTCCTCGTTGGTGGAGCGCTCAGGGAGGTACACGGCGTCGTGGAACCAGGCGGCGAGGCGCACCAGGTCGGCGTTGTCCGCGTATTGCTCCAGCGTGTCGATGTGGCGGAGGACGGCGGCCAGATGGTCGACGGTGTGATAGCGCCGCTGCGGCTCCGACCAGCGGGCCAGCAGATTGTCCGCGTACCGGAACGGATCGGGGAAGCACGGGTCCTCGCGGACGGCGAGCAGGGCGCCGTACCAGCGGTTGCGGAGATCCTTGGTGTCGGCCATGCGGCCCATTGTCCCCACGCGGTCCGGGGTAGGAGGCCGGTATCCCCCGCCTGGCAAGGCCCGGAGCTCCCGAGGGCGCCCCTATGGGGCATCTCGGACGATAATGGGCGGGTCAGGCTTGTGTGCCGTTGCGTATGCGGAGGCAGACGCCATGAACTCCTTGCTGATCGTCCAGGGCGGCCCGGCCACCACCGAAGTTGTGGCTGCCTCGCCGTGGGCCGGGCTCGTTCCGTTCCTCATCGCGCTCGTCCTCGTCGTCGTGCTCGGAGGTGCCATGTGGCTGGAGGCGAGGCGGCGGGCGCAGGAGCGGGCGCCGCGGCCCGAGGACCAGCCGAAGCCGCCGGATCACCCGACGCACATCGAGGAGGTCCGGGAGCCGGACGAGGCCGACTTCCTGACGGGCGGCGCGCGGCTGCTTCCGTACAACCTGAAGACGCACAGCACGCACGGCGTGCCGATGGGGCCTGCCGGGTCGGGGGAGGGCGCGGCCCCCGCGAAGGGTGCGACGGCCGGGGAGGGTGCGGCGGCCGGTGAGGGCGCGACGGCCCAGGAGGGCGCGACGCCCGGTGAGGGTGCGGCGGCGCCTGCCGCGGAGGAGCAGGGTGGTCGGTCCGGGGCAGGCCCCGAGGGCTCCGCGGGTCCCGCCCAGCAGCCCTGAGCCTCCTGGACGGTCTAGGCTGGCCCCATTATTGGACTAGACCTATAGGGCCGAAGGGATGGGGCCATGAGCAACCGTGCAGTCCTGGAGGTGATCGCCCTCGACGAGCGGGACGCGGTCGCCGCCCAGGCCGGAGGGGCCGACCGCCTGGAGCTCGTCACCGACATGGCGGCAGACGGGCTCACCCCGTCCCGGGAGACCTTCGCGGCGATCCGCGCTGCGGTCGACATCCCGCTGCGCGTGATGCTGCGCCTCGCCGACGGATTCGCCGCGGGTGACGTCGAGGCGCTCGAGCGCGCCGCGCGGGGACTGCGGGCGGAGGGGGCGGACGAGTTCGTCCTCGGCTTCCTCGACGTGCAGGGCAACCCGGACCTCGTCACCGTCGAACGGCTCGTCGCCGAGCTGGAGGGGTGCCGGTGGACGTTCCACCGGGCCATCGACCGCGCGGCCGACCGCGACGCGCTGCGCAAGCAGCTCGCGGACCTGCCGGGCCTCGACACGTACCTGACCGCCGGGTCGGCGGCGGGCGTGGACGACGGGCTGCCGGTCCTCCTCGCGGAAGCGGCGCGCCGCGGGGAGCCGGGCTACGAGGCCCAGCTCCTCGTCGGCGGCGGCCTCCGCCTCGACCACCTCCCGCCGCTGCGCTCCGCGGGTATCGACGCCTTCCACATCGGGGGCGCGGCGCGCCCGCGGGGGTGGGCGGCGCCGGTCGACGTGTCGGCGGTCCGGGAGTGGCGCGAGGCGCTGGACGCGTAGCCCTACGGGGTTGGGGCGGTGCGGCTGCGGCCGGTGGGGGGCGGGGCGGGTCGGGGCGGGTCGGCCCGTGTGCGGGCCGGTGGGTGGTTCGTGCCCACCCGTTCTCCCCCTGGGACTTCCCCCTAGGACTTCCGCCCAGGACTTCGTCCTGGGGGACCCCCCGGCGGAACGACTGCCCACGAACAAGCTCAGGACAGTTGCGGCGGCAGCGGGGCCCCGTGGAGCACCGTCAGGCCCGAGACCGCGCGGGTCAGGGCCACGTACAGGCGGCGCAGGCCGGTGCGCTCGTCCGGCTCGCCGTCGACGACGGCCGCGGGCTCGTCCAGTACGACGTAGTCGTACTCGAGGCCCTTCGCGAGGGACGCCGGGACGAGGGTGAGCCGGGCCTCGGGGGTCGTCTCCTCGCCGGGGGAGAGGTACGGCAGGCCCGCCGCGGTCAGTGCGTCCGCGAGCGCGGGCACGCGCGCGTCGGCCGCGATCAGGCCGATGGAGCCCTCGTGCCGGAGGGACTCCAGGCACGCGGCCACCACATCGCCGTCCCCGGACGCCGCCCGGATCTCCAGGGAGCCGGGGGACTCGCGGACCGAGCGGACCTCCGCCAGGCCCGGGGACATGTGCGGCAGCAGCCGTGACGCGTACGCGATGACCTCGCGGGGCACACGGAAGCCGGCCGTCAGCTCCTCGACCGCCGCGTCCGGCTTGCCGAGGTGGGCCAGCGCCTCGGCCCAACTCCCCGTCGCCCAGGGCGTGGTGCCCTGCGCCAGGTCGCCGAGCACCGTCGCCGATCCGGTCGTGCAGCGCCGTCCCACCGCCCGGTACTGCATCGGCGACAGGTCCTGCGCCTCGTCCAGCACCACATGCCCGAGCGAGTGCGTGCGCTCGACGAGATCGCTCGCCTCGTCGATCAGGACCGCGTCGGCGGGGGACCACTTCGCGGTCCGTACCGACCGCGGCGGCTTCGTCCAGAGGATCGCCTTCTGCTCGTCGGCGCCGAGGACGCCGTCCGCGTGCTCCGCGAGGAAGTCCGCGTCGGACAGCAGTCGCAGGACCAGCTTCGCCGGGTCGACCGCCGGCCAGATCGCCTTGACCGCCGCCTTCACCGCCGCGTTGCGCGCCACCGCGTCCTGCACCCGGTCGTCCGGGGCCTCGCCGGCCTGTTCCATCCGTACGAGCACGGCATGCGCGATGCGCTGCGGCAGGGCGTCGCGGGCGGCCCCGTACCGGATGTCGCGGTCCAGCAACTCCTGGACGATCTCCTCGAGTTCGTACGCAGGCACCCGCCACCGCCGCGACCCGCGGACCACCATCAGGGCCTCCGCCGGCATCGTGACGTGCGAGCGCACCGCCCGCCGCAGCACCTGCGCCATCCGGGCGTCGCCCTTGACGATCGCGGCCTCGGGGGTGTCGTCGCCCCGTACGTCGACGTGCGCGACGAGATCGTCGACCGTCGCCTGCCGGACCTCCAACTCGCCCAGCGCCGGGAGGACCTGCTCGATGTAGTGGAGGAAGGAGCGGTTCGGGCCGATGACGAGCGTGCCGGTGCGGGCCAGCCGCTCCCGGTGCGCGTAGAGGAGGTAGGCGACGCGGTGCAGGCCGACGGCGGTCTTTCCGGTGCCGGGGCCGCCCTGGACGCAGACCGTGCCGGACAGGCCCGACCGTACGATCTCGTCCTGCTCGGGCTGGATCGTCGCCACGATGTCCCGCATGGGGCCGACGCGGGGACGCTCGATCTCCGCCTGGAGGAGCCTGCTGGTCCGCTCGGCCTCGGAGGGGTCGGTGAGGTGCTCGTCCTCGTACGCGGTGAGGTCGCCGGCCGTGTAACCGAAGCGGCGGCGCAGGGCGACGTCCTGCGGGTCCTTCTTCGACGCGCGGTAGAACGGCTGCGAGACCGGCGCACGCCAGTCGATCACCATCGGGTCGCCCTCGGCGTCGTGGACGTGCCGGCGGCCGATGTAGAAGCGGTGCCCTTCCTGGGCGGAGTGCAGATAGTCGAGCCTGCCGAAGAACAGCGGGGTGTGGGCGAGGTCCGCGAGCGCCTTGATGCGGTCCTCGATCTGGGCTTCCAGGACCGCGGCGTTGACCCAGTTCGCGGTGACGTCGCGGATGTCGAGCGACTGGACGTCCTCGCGCATGGCGCGCAGCGCGGAGCGCGACGCGGCCAGATGGGCGCGCTCGTGGCCGAGCGGATCGGGATCGGACTCGGCTACGGACGCGGGCGCGGCTACGGACGCGGACGCGGGTACGGCCTCGGGTACGGGCGCGGGCACGGGGCTGCCTCCGGAAGGTACGTGGGTGTTACGGCATGGCTGCGCGTCCGGTTGCCGACCGGACGGCGGCACTCCTCGGAGGGAGGCGGGCAAGACGGGCGATTCTAGTCAGCCGCGAGGGTGGGGGCGAATGGTTTTCCGTGGCCGGTCGGCCGGTCGGCCCGGCGGTCCGGTCGGCCCGGCGGTCCGGTCGGCCCGGGGCCCGTGGGCATCCGTCCCGTAGGGGATGCCGTATGCCCGAAGTCGTGCGGGGCCGGGATCGCGGGTCGGACCGCAGGCCGATGTGCTCCGGGCGCGGAAAGCCCACCATGGAGATATGAGTACAGCCACCTTCCACCAAGCCGCCGGGCCCGGGCACGGCGCCACCGCGAGCGGTGCCACCGACCACCACAGCCACCGTCTCGGCGACGCGCTGCGCGCGGTCAAGGTCTTCGTGAAGGCCGCCGTCGGTGTCGTGGTCCTCGGGGAGTACGGCGAAGAGGCCGGCGTCGTCCACCGTCACCGCTGACCCCGCCCTGCCCCAGCTGACCCCGCCCCGCCTCTGCTGAACCCGCCCTCTGACCCCGCCGCCAGGCACCAGGACCTGCCCGGGTTCGCTGATCCACTAGGGTCGCGGCCGTGACAAACCCGTACCGGACCGTGACCGGCCGTTCACTCACCGCGGCAGGCGGTGCCCTCGCCCTCGTCCTGTCGCTCGCCGCGCTGGCCGCTCTCTGCCTCGGTCAGCACATCCCCATGGCTGACACCCTCGTCTACCGCGCGGAGGGTACGGCCGTCGCCAACGGAACCGATCTGTACGGCTTCACCGTCACCGAGTGGCAGCTGCCCGCCACGTACCCACCCTTCGCCGCGATCCTCTTCGTACCGACGACGTGGCTGCCCGTCACCGCGCTCAAGGTCGCCTTCGTCGCCGGGAACGCGCTGCTGCTGGCCCTGCTGGTGCGGCTCTCCTGCCGTTTCGCCGGACTGCCGGTGCGGGCGCCCCAGGTGCTCGCGGCCACCGCGCTCGCGCTGTGGCTCGAACCCGTCTTCCAGACGCTCGTCTTCGGCCAGATCAACCTCGCGCTGGTCTGCCTCGTCCTGTGGGACCTGTCCCGGCCGCCCGGCTCGCTCGGCAAGGGCTTCGCCCTCGGTGTCGCGGCGGGCGTGAAGCTCACCCCGGCCGTCTTCATCGTCCTTCTGCTGATCACCGGCCGGGTACGGGCCGGGCTCACCGCCCTCGCCTCGCTCCTCGGGACCGTCCTCCTCGGCGCGCTGGTCCTCCCCGAGGCGAGCGCCGACTTCTGGACCCGCCGGATCTTCGAGACCGATCGCATCGGCCGGGCGTGGATCATCGACAACCAGTCCCTCCAGGGGCTCTTCGCGCGCGCCCTGCACACTCAGGAGCCGGGCGCGGTGTGGGCGGCCGGCGCCGCCCTGACCGCCGTCGCCGGCCTCTGGATCGCCCGCCGCGCCCCGGAGCGCTGGGGCGTTCTCACCGTCGCCTTCACCGCCCTGCTCGTCTCGCCCATCAGCTGGTCCCACCACTGGGTGTGGTGCGTCCCGCTCCTGGCCGTCCTGATCGCGGAGGGCCATCGCCGCACGGCCGCCGCCGTCACGGCCGTCTTCCTGGCCCGCACCATGTGGCTCGTACCGCACCACGGCGACCTGGACCTCCAACTCTCCTGGTGGCAGCAGCCGTTGGCCTCGCCCTATCCGCTACTGGGGCCGGTGCTCATGGCGTTCGCGGCGCTCCGGGCTCGCGCGGCCGCGGCCGCCACGGACACCCCGCCGGCAGCCTGCCGCGAGACCGCGGAGTTGAGTAGCCGAGCAGGCGCTCCCTGAGTACATGAGCAGAGCCACCGGCCGGGACAGGCTGATGCAATCGGGGCATGACGCAGACCAGCACCGCCGCGCCCCTCGACAGCACCGACGCCGTGCCCCTCGACAGCACCGGCGCGTACGAGCACGAGCAGAGCGACGTGCGCCCCCAGCGCACAACGGCCCTGATCGGCCTCGGACTTCTGCTGATCGCCTTTGTGATCACGGTCGGCGTCATCCTCACGGACGCGGTCGCGGGCGACGGCGTCGCCGGTTCGGCCGTCGACGCCGCCCTGTGGTCGCTGGGCCTCTCCGGACTGACGGGCCTGGGCGCGGCCGCGCTGCCGCGCGGCTCGCTGAGGCGCGGAGTACGGGGCAAGGCCGTCTTCGCCCAGTACCTCCTGATGATCCTCGGCCCGATCCTGGCGGCGCTCGACTGACCCGGGGGCCGGGTCCGGGCCCCGGGCGGGGGCCCTGGGGCTTACCCCTCCGCCATCAGGTCGTCCGCGTCCATGATCCGGTACGCGTAGCCCTGCTCCGCCAGGAACCGCTGGCGGTGGGCCGCGAAGTCCTGGTCGATCGTGTCGCGGGCCACGACCGAGTAGAAGTGGGCCTTGTGGCCGTCGGCCTTCGGGCGCAGGACGCGGCCGAGGCGCTGGGCCTCCTCCTGGCGGGAGCCGAAGGTGCCGGAGACCTGGATGGCGATCGTCGCCTCGGGGAGGTCGATCGAGAAGTTCGCGACCTTGGACACGACGAGGACGCTGATCTCGCCGTTCCGGAACGCGTCGAAGAGCTTCTCGCGCTGCGAGTTCGGCGTCTCACCCTTGATGACCGGTGCGTCCAGATGTTCGCCCAGCTCGTCGAGCTGGTCGATGTACTGGCCGATGACCAGGGTCTGCTGGCCCGCGTGCTTGCGGACGAGCTGCTCCGTGACCTTCCGCTTCGTGTCCGTGGTGGCGCAGTAGCGGTACTTCTCCTCCGTCTCGGCCGTCGCGTACGCCAGCCGCTCGGAATCCGTCAGATTGACCCGGACCTCGACGCAGTCGGCGGGCGCGATGTAGCCCTGCGCCTCGATCTCCTTCCACGGCGCGTCGAAGCGCTTGGGGCCGATGAGGGAGAAGACGTCCGACTCGCGGCCGTCCTCGCGGACGAGGGTCGCCGTCAGGCCGAGGCGGCGGCGGGCCTGCAGATCGGCCGTGAACTTGAAGACCGGCGCCGGCAGCAGATGCACCTCGTCGTAGACGATCAGGCCCCAGTCGCGGGAGTCGAACAGCTCCAGGTGGGGGTAGATCCCCTTCCGCTTCGTCGTCAGCACCTGGTACGTGGCGATGGTGACCGGGCGGATCTCCTTCTTCGCGCCGCTGTACTCACCGATCTCCTCCTCGGTGAGCGACGTGCGCTTGACCAGCTCGTGCTTCCACTGGCGGGCCGAGACCGTGTTCGTGACGAGGATCAGGGTCGTCGCCTTCGCCTGCGCCATCGCGCCCGCGCCGACGAGCGTCTTGCCCGCGCCGCAGGGCAGCACGACGACGCCCGAGCCGCCGTGCCAGAAGCCCTCGACGGCCTGCTTCTGGTACGGGCGCAGGCCCCAGCCCGACTCGTCGAGGTCGATGCGGTGCGCCTCGCCGTCCACGTACCCGGCATGGTCCTCGGCCGGCCAGCCCAGCTTCAGCAGCGTCTGCTTGATCTGACCGCGCTCGGAGGGGTGCACGACGACCGTGTCCGGGTCGAGCCGGGTGCCGACCAGGGGCTGGATCTTCCTGGAGCGGAGGATCTCCTCCAGGACGGGCCGGTCGGTCGTGGTGAGCACGAGCCCGTGCGCGGGGTGCTTGACCAGCGTGAGCCGCCCGTAGCGGGCCATCGTCTCGGCCACGTCGACGAGCAGCGCGTGCGGGACGGGGTAGCGGGAGAACTCGACGAGCGCGTCCACGACCTGCTCGGCGTCGTGGCCCGCGGCCCGGGCGTTCCACAGCCCGAGGGGCGTGATGCGGTACGTGTGGATGTGCTCGGGAGCGCGCTCCAGCTCCGCGAACGGGGCGATGGCGCGACGGCACGCGTCGGCCTGCTCGTGGTCCACCTCGAGCAGGAGAGTCTTGTCGCTCTGGACGATGAGCGGTCCGTTCACGCGTGTGCCCTTTCTCGTGGCGCCGGTGCGGGGCCCGGGCGATCCCGTGGGATCCCGGGGCGATCCGTCCAGCCAAACCTCCAGTCTGCCTTATCGGGCGGTGCGGCCGGGTGGCGTCGGCCACACCGCCTTCGGGACCGGGTCGTCTCGGATCAGCGGACTGTTGATCAGGGGGCCCTCGATCTGGACGTCGATGGGGACGGGGGCGGCGGACGCGAGGGTCGCGACGAGGGCGACCAACGCGGCCGTGGCGAGGGCGACGGCGATGAAGCGCATGGCCTGGCCTGGCCTTTCTGTCGGGCCTTGCGGTCGGATATGGGCGGGATCCGTCAGATGGCGATGCCGAGCGCCTCGGCGCCCGCCGTGACGCGGCCGGGTCGACCCCGATGGCGGCGGCGGGTGCGGTCAGGGCGAAAGATCACCCGGGGGAGGGTTCTTGATCACCCTGGGGGTGGGATGCGCGGGGTGCGGGCTTGTGCGCGCTGGTGGAGCGTGCCGGACACGCGGCCCGCCGGGCGGGTACCGGGCACGCCCGTCGTGAGGGCCTGCGCCGTACGACGCCGACGTGCCGGAACTGCCGGAGCCGGACGCGGAGCCGGTGACCCGCCCGGTGCGCCGCCGGCGGTTCGAATCGGTGGGGCTCCAGTCGCCTGAAGTGACGTGAGTTAGTTCCGAGTTCGGCAACTCGGAATTCACTGTTCCTTACCAGGATCCTCTTAAGTTGACGTGTCCATAGCGGATCTTGGCCGCAATTGTGGCCGGACGGGGAGGGGCCGTGAGGGGTTCTCGCGCGCGCGGACGCAGGGGGGCGGGCAGATCCATCGCCTCCGTTGCGATGGGGATGGGAATCGCCGTGACCGTCGGCCTGCTGCCGGTGGGAGCGTTTCCGGCGGCCGCGGCCGGGCAGTCGGCGACCGCGGCGGCGCGGACCGCGAGCGGGCAGCAGGCCTCCGCCGCGGAGGAGCCCGCCGCTGCCGCCACGGAGGAGGAGGCGTTCGCCCGGGCCGAGCGACTCGGCAAGAACGTCGAGATCCTGTCGCTGCGCGGCGAGAGCACCGACGTCTACGCCACGCCCGAGGGGGACCTGGAGTCCCGCGAGTATCTGCGTCCCGTGCGGACCCGGATCGACGGCGAGTGGCGGCCGATCGACACCGCACTCGCCAAGGTCGGCGAGGGCGCGGACAAGGGCATGGTCGCGCCGAAGGCGGCCTCGGTGGGACTCGCGTTCTCCGGTGGCGGCAAGGGTCCGCTGGTCCGTCTGGAACGCGTCGGCCGGACCCTCGAACTGTCCTGGCCGGGCACCGTACCGGCGCCGGTCCTGGACGGCGACACGGCCACCTATCCCGACATCCTGCCGGACGTCGATCTCCGACTCGCCGCGCGGCCCGAGGGCTTCACCCAACTCCTCGTCGTCAAGTCGGCGCAGGCGGCGCGAAGCCAGAAACTGACCCAGCTGCGGCTGCGGCTCGGGACCGAGGGGCTGGTGACGCGGGAGACCGCGGGCGGCGGCCTTGCGGCGGTCGACAAGGGTTCCGGCGGTGTCGTGTTCGAGGCGCCCCGGCCCGTGATGTGGGACTCCAGCACGGTCGCGGAGGAGCAGACGCAGGGGACGAAGGCCGGCCAGACCGGTACGGAGGCCGGCCGGGCGGGCGCACGGGGCACCAAGGCCGCGCCCGGTGCCGGCGATGCGGGCACTACGTCCGCGCCGACCATGTCCCCCGCATCCGCCCGGACCTCCGCCGACCAGGCCGCCGAGCCCACCGTCGCCGACTCCGCCCGGGTCGAGCCCATCGGCGTCGACATCCCCGCCGGCGGTGACGAACTCGTCCTCACCCCGGACAAGGGCCTGCTCACCGGGTCCGACACCGTCTACCCCGTCTTCATCGACCCGCAGTGGTACTCGCCGAAGGCAACCGCCTGGACGATGGCCTCCAAGTACTGGGCCGGCTCGCCCCAGTGGAAGTTCAACGGCGATCCGGATGCGGGCCTCGGCTACTGCGGCTGGGCCTACTGCAACCCGTACGACGTGAAGCGGCTCTTCTACCAGATCCCGACCACCAAGTTCGCCGGCCGCAGCATCCTGTCCGCCGAGTTCGTGGTCCGCGAGACGCACGCCGCCTCCTGCCAGGCCCGTGAGGTGCAGCTCTGGCGAACCAAGGGCATCAACTCCTCCACCACCTGGAACACCCAGACCGCCTCCGGCTTCTGGATCGACCACCTCGAGACCCGCAGCTTCGCCTACGGCTACGACGGCTGCTCCTCGGCCGACGCCGAGTTCAACGTGAAGGACGCCGTGGCGCTGGCGGCGGCGAACAACTGGCCGTCCCTCACCTTCGGCATGCGGGCCACGAGCGAGGACGACCGCTACACCTGGAAGCGGTTCTCGGACGACGCCTATCTGCGCGTCAAGTACAACCGGCCGCCGCCGCGGATCAGCACCTCGCAGCTCACCATGGACCCGGGCGGCACCTGCGCGACGAGCGCCAACAGGGCGTACATCCGCTCCCGGGCCACGATCCGTGCCAACAACGTCACCGACCCCGACAACGACCGCATCCAGGTGCAGTTCCGGGCGCTGTGGGACTCGGGCGACGGCTGGAAGCAGCGCTGGATCTCGGCGAAGAGCACGGACAAGGCGTCCGGCTCGGACTTCTCCATCCAGCTGCCCACCACGGTCCCGCAGAGCAAGCTCGTCGCCTGGGAGGCCCGGGCCTGGGACGGCGCTCAGTGGTCGGCCTGGAGCGGGCAGAACGCGCACACCTGTCACTTCGTCTACGACACGAGCGTCCCCGTCGGGCCGTCGATCACCTCGACGCAGTACCCGGCCTCGGACCCCGCCGACCCGAACGACCCCTGGTGGGACGGGGTCGGCCGGTACGGCACCTTCAGCATCGACACGTCCTCCGGTGACGTCACCAAGTACTGGTTCGGCGTCAACGGCTCACCCACCAGCGCCAACACACTGACCACCTCCGGCGGCGGTGCCAAGACGATGAAGTTCATGCCGACCAAGCCCGGCATCAACTTCATCACCGCCAAGGCCTTCGACGCGGCCGGCAACGCCTCCGAGACGCGCACCTACACCTTCCGGGTCCGCTCCGGGCAGCCCGACCGGCTGTCCTGGCAGCTGGACGAGGGGGCCGGGGCGACCCAGGTGGCCGGATCGGGCGGCGCCTGGCCCGCGATGATCAGTGGGGCGAAGGCCGGTGCCGAGGGCGTCACGGGCAACGGTCTGGAGCTGGACGGCCTGGACGACTATGCGGCCACCGACTCCCCGGTGCTCAACACCGGCAAGAGCTTCTCGGTGTCGGTGTGGGCGAAGCTGCCCGCGTCCCCGTCCGGCGCGACCGTGGCCGTGGCCCAGTCCGGTGCCAACACCAGCGGCTTCGAGATCTACTACTCCTCCACCCTCGGTGGCTGGGTGTTCCTGCGGCACGGCGCCGACTCCTCGGGCACCACGACGGCCCGTGCCGTCCAGCCCGCCTGCCCGACCGGGGACACCGCCTGCGCGCAGGCCCGGGTCAACCGGTGGACGCACGTGGTCGGCGTCTTCGACAACGTCGCCCAGATGATGAAGCTGTACGTGGACGGCGCGCTCGTCGGCTCCACCCCCTTCAGCAACCCCTGGGACGCGCGCGGCCGTACCTTCCTGGGCGCCGCCTCCCACTACGGGAGCACCGGCAACTTCTTCAAGGGCGGCCTCGACGAGGTCCAGCTCTTCGACTACCAGCTCACCGGCACCCAGGTGACCCGGCTGACGAACCGTCAGCCGGTGGACACCGGCCGGCCCGCGAAGCTGGTCTTCCCGCTCGACGAGACCGCCGACGCCGTCTCGCTGACGGGCCGCGCCCAGGCGGCCCCCGCCACGCTCAAGGGCGGTGCCGTCTCCGGGGCGAGCGGCGTGAACGGCAAGGCGCTCCAGTTCGACGGCGTCGACGACCACGCCACCACCGGCCGTCCGATCATGGACACCTACCAGAGCTTCACGGTGTCCACCTGGGTCAAGCTGCCCAAGGACAAGGAGGCCCGGGCGATGACGGCGGTCGCCCAGTCCAGCAGCGTCAACGCGGGCTTCGAGCTGTACCACTCCTCCGCGCTCGGTGGCTGGGTCTTCATGCGGGAGCAGAGCAACGACCCCGCCTCCACGGTGGTCCGTGCCACCCAGACCGCGTGCCCGCAGAACACCCACTGTGCCGCCCACCGGCTCGGGGAGTGGAACCACGTCGTCGGCGTCTACGACATCGACACCTCCCAGCTCCGGCTGTACGTCAACGGTGTGCTGCAGGCCACGGCCCCCTTCACCACACCCTGGCTGGCCACCGGCGAGGTGAGCCTGGGCGGCATGATCAGGTCGTCCGACGGCACGCTGGTCTCCCCGCTCAAGGGCGCCATGGACGACGTACGCCTCTACGACCGGGCGGTCTCCGCCGATGAGGTGCGCCAGCTGTTCAAGCAGCGGCCGCTGGTCAACAGCCGCTGGAAGTTCCAGACCGCGTCCACGGCCACCCCGCCGGTCACCCCGGACGCCGGCCCCGCCGCTGCCGGCCTGAGCCTGTACAACGGCGCCGGCCTCGACGGGGGCTGGGTCGACGGCGGCCTCACGCTCGACGGCGTGGACGACTACGCCGCCACCGCGAGCGGCACCGTGCCCGTCGACACCACGTCCAGCTTCACCGTCAGCGCCTTCGCGCAGACGCCGGCCAGGCCCACCGGCGAGGTCGCACTGGTGAGCGCGCCGGGTACGAACAAGGACGCCTTCTCGGTGCGGTACGTCCCGAGTCCCACGCCGGGGACAGGCGGCGGCCGCTGGCGGATCACCGCCGCCGACGCCGACAAGACCGACGCCGGGACCGCGGCGGTGGAGAACGGGCAGTTCTACGGCCCCGAGGAGTGGACCCACCTGGCGGTGGTCCACGACGGGTTCGCCCACGAGATGCGGCTGTACGTCAACGGCGAGCTGCAGGAGGTCGCCTGTGTGGACGCCGACGACGACGGCGTGCCGGACGTCAGCGGCTGCTCCGAGCAGGTGTCGTACGCCGAGAACGTGCTGACCTTCAAGGCCGTGCAGTCGCTGAGGCTCGGCCGTGACCGGGGCGGCGCCTACTTCCCCGGCTCACTCTCGGACGTCTGGACCTTCCAGGGCGCCCTCAGCGAGTCGCAGATCGCTCATCTGTCGGTCGGCATGCCGGGAGTCGCCACCGAGGTTCCCGGAACGGACTGACCCGACCTGTCGGACGACCTTTCACACGAGCTCTCACATAAGGCGTGCGCACCCCAAGGCCGCCCGGGCAGATCCCGGGCGGCCGGTGCGTGTTCGAAACCGAGGGGAACGATGAAGGACAGGGATACGGCACGATCGGGCCGGGCAGCCCGGTGGAGACGGAAAACCGCACTGGCATCCGCCGTCGTCATGATCGCCACGGTCCTCCAGGGGATCACCGCGCCCACCGACACGGGAGCCGTGGCGGACGACGGGCGGGGCCGGCCGGCACTGCCGAAGGCAGAGCGGGCCGTGGCCGGCGCCGGGGTCACGAAGGTGAAGCCCCGCACGGTGGAGCGCGGGCCGCGCACCCCGCGCACCGAGCCCAGGGCCGAGTGGCCCGAGGCGGCTTCGGGCCGGGTGACGCTCGGCGGGACACCGGCGGGCACGCAGGACGCCGCGAAGGGCGCGCGGAGCGCGAAGGGCGAGGGAGCCGAGGCGTCGGCACCGGTCAGGGCCGGGAAACTGCCGGTCTCCGTGGGACGGCCCACGGTCAAGGGGCGCAAGGCCGCCTCCGGTCCCGTCGACGTCCAGCTGGCAGGGCAGGGGCAGACCCGGCGGGCCGCGGTCGACGGGCTGCTCGTGACGCTCGCCCCCGAGCGCACGGACTTCACCGACGGCGCCGCCCGGGTCCGCGTCGACTACCGCGACATCGCACAGGCGTACGGCGGCGGCTACGGCGCCCGGCTCAAGCTGGTGGAGCTGCCCGCCTGTGTGCTGAAGACCCCGGAGTCGGCCAAGTGCCGCACCCGGACACCGGTCGAGACCGTGAACGACACCGAGGGCAGCACGCTCACCGCCCCGTCGGTGCGGCTCAGCGCCGCGCAGCCGACCGTGCTCGCCGCAGTCGCGGACGACAGCGCGGCCACCGGCGACTACAAGGCGACCCCTCTCGCCCCGTCCGCGACCTGGCAGACCAATCTCAACACCGGTGACTTCGCCTGGTCCTATCCCATGGCCGTCCCGGAGGTGCCGGGCGGACTGAAGCCGAGCGTCGGCCTCGGCTACTCCTCCGGCTCGGTCGACGGCCGGACCGGCGGGACCAACAGCCAGGCCTCTTGGGCCGGCGACGGCTTCGACCTTTGGCCGGGCTACATCGAGCGCCGCTACAAGCCGTGCGCCGATGACGGGGTCGAGAACAGCGACGGGCTGAAGCCCGGCGACCTGTGCTGGGCCTACAACAACGCCTTCATCAGCTTCAACGGCAAGGGTGGCGAACTCGTGCCCGCCGGCACCGACGAGTTCAAGCTCCGCCAGGACGACGGCACCCGCATCAAGCGACTCGCCTCCACCGCTCGCGGCAACGACGACGACAACGGCGAGTACTGGGAGCTCACCGACCCCGACGGCGTGCGCTACTACTTCGGCTACAACCGGCTGCCCGGCTGGGCCGACGGCAAGAAGACCACGCAGTCCACCTGGACCACCCCCGTCTTCGGCGACGACACGGGCGAACCGTGCCACGCCACCGCCTTCGCGGACTCCTGGTGCCGACAGGGCTGGCGGTGGAACCTCGACTACGTCGTCGACCCGCGCGGCAGCGCGATCGCGTACTTCTACACGCAGGAGAAGAACTCCTACGGCCGCAACCTGAAGGCCACCGACGACACCCGCTACACCCGCGGCGGCCACCTCGACGAGATCCAGTACGGCCTGAAGTCGTCGTCGATGTACACCGCGAAGGCGCTCGCGAAGGTCACCTTCACCAACGCCGAGCGCTGCTTGCCGGACGCCCGGACCACCTGCTCGTCCATCTCCACGGACTCGGCGTACTGGTACGACACCCCCTGGGACCTCAACTGCGACGAGGGCGCCGACTGCGACCAGGGCCGCCTCTCCCCCTCGTTCTGGACGCGCAAACGTCTCACCGGCGTGACCACACAGGTCCTCGACGCCACGGGCGCCTACCAGAACGTCGACTCATGGAAGCTGACCCACCGCTGGGGCATGGCGGACATCGACTACCAGCTGCTGCTCGACTCGATCCAGCACACCGGCCACACCGCCACGCCCGCGATCACCCTGCCGAAGACCACCCTCAGCTACACCCAGCTGGAGAACCGGCTCGACAGGACCGGTGACGGCTACGCCCCGTTCATCAAGGCCCGGCTGGCCACGATCGCCGACGAGTACGGCGGCCAGACCGACGTCAGCTACTCGGCGCCCGCATGCGACTGGGCCGCGCTGCCCACCCCGCACACCAACACCACGCGCTGCTTCCCGCAGTACATCGGCGGCAGCTCCACGGACGACGCCGACCAGCACTGGTTCAACAAGTACGTGGTCACGTCCGTCACCGCCACCGACCGCACCGGCGGCACGCCCGACCAGGTCACCGCGTACGAGTACCTGGGCGGCGCCGCCTGGCACTACGACGATGACGACGGCCTGACCAAGGAGAAGTCCAAGACCTGGTCCCAGTGGCGCGGCTACGGGCACGTGCGCGTCAAGACCGGCGGCCAGGGCGGCGACGCGGCCCTCAAGTCGCAGTCCGACACGTACTTCCTGCGCGGCATGGACGGCGACCGCGCCTCCGCGACCGGCGGCACCAAGAGCGTCAGCGTCACCCTCGGCGCGGGCGAGGGCGACCCGATCACCGACCACGAGCCGTTCGCCGGCACCGCCTACAAGACGGTCGGCTACTCCGGCAACGGTGGGAAGATCCTCACCAAGTCGGTCAACCGCCCCTGGTACCACCAGACCGCGAAGAAGACCCGCACGTGGGGAACGGTCACCGCCAACTTCACCGGCATCGACCACACCAGGTCGTGGACGTCCCTGGACGACGGGGCGGGAGCGTCCTGGCGCACCACCTCCACCGACACCACGTTCGACACCGTGGCGGGCCGCGTCACCCAGGTCGACGACTTCGGCGACGACTCCACCGCGACGGACAACCGCTGCACCCGCACCACCTATGCCACCAACACCACCGCCAACATCCTGAACCTGCCCGCACGGGTGGAGACGGTCGCGAAGGCCTGCGCCGACCCCGTCGACCGTTCGAAGGAGGTCATCTCCGACGTTCGCTCGGCCTACGACGGCGGCGCCTACGGCGCGGCCCCGACCAAGGGCGACGCCACGGCCACGGCCCTGCTGAAGAAGCACGACGGCACCACGGCCACCTACCTGGAGTCCGGAGCCACCTTCGACCCCTACGGCCGGGTGCTCACCAGCACCGACCTGACGGCGACCGTCACGGTCACGGGCACGGCCGCACCGGTGCGCACCGCGCGCACAGACGGCCGGACCACCACCACGGACCGCACCCCGGCCACCGGCTTCGTCACCAAGACGGCGACGACCACACCGCCGGCCAAGTCCGGCGACGCCACCACGGCCCTGGTCAGCTCCGCCACCCACGATCCGCTGCGCGGCGGGACGCTGACCCAGACCGACGCCAACGGCAAGATCACGACCTTCACCTACGACGCTCTCGGCCGTTCGTCCAAGGTCTGGCTGCCCGACCGCGCCACCACCCTGACGCCCAGCTACGAGTTCGACTACCTGGTCTCCGAGGGACAGCCGGTGGCCGTGGCGACGAAGGCGCTCGGCGTCAACGGCAGCCAGGTCACCGCGTACAGCATCTACGACGGGTTCCTCCGCCAGCGTCAGACGCAGAAACCGGGCCCTGACGGTGGACGGCTGCTCTCGGACGTCTTCTACGACGAACGCGGCCTGGCGGCCAAGTCGTTCGAGACCTACTACGCCACGGGCGCGCCCTCGCGAACCCTGTTCAAGCCCGCTGACGCGCTCTCGGTCGAGACGCAGACCCGTACGACGTACGACGGCATGGGCCGCCCGACCGTGACCGAGCAGGTCGCGGGCAACGGCGACGGCGGCACGGTGCTCGGCACCATCCGCACCCTCTACGGCGGCGACCGCACCACGGTCATCCCCCCGGAGGGCGGCACCGCCACCACCACCGTCACCGACGCCCGCGGGCGGACCACGGAGCTGCGCCAGCATCACACACGGTCCGCGGAAGCCCCGTACGACACCACCCGCTACGGCTACACCCCACGCGGCGAGCCGGCGAAGGTGACCGACCCGGCCGGCAACAACTGGACCTACACCTACGACCTGCTCGGCAACCTCACCTCGACCGTCGACCCGGACAAGGGCGCCAGCTCCTCCACGTACGACGACCGCGGCCAGGTCACGTCCGTCTCCGACGACGGGACCACCGACCTGTACTACGTCTACGACGGACTCGGCCGGCAGACCGAACTGCGGGAGAACAGCGCCACCGGCACCCTGCGCGCCAAGTGGGTCTACGACACCATCAGCGGCGCGAAGGGGCACCTGGCCGAGGCCACCCGCTATGCCGGCGGCAACGCGTACACCAACAAGGTCGTCGCCTACGACCGGCTGTACCGCGTCCTGCGCTCGACCGTGACGATCCCCGCGAGCGAGGGCGCGCTCGCCGGAACCTATCTGTCGGCGACCGCGTACAACGTCGACGGCACGGTGCGCTCGACCGGCTCCCCGGCCGCCGGCTCCCTGCCCGCCACCACCGTGGCGTTCACCTACGAGGACCAGACGCTCCGGCCGATCGCACTCAGCGGCAGCCAGGGAGTCGACGTCACCACCAGTTACAGTCTCACCGGCAAGCCGCTGCAGTACGAACTCTCCGACAACGGCGGCAAGAAGACCTGGGTGACCGACACCTACGAGTGGGGCACGCAGCGCCTGGCCACCTCCCGGGTGGACCGCCAGGACGTGCCGGGCGTCGACCGGCACAACACCTACGGCTACGACCAGGCGGGCAACGTCCTATCCGTCTCGGACGTCTCCCGCTCCGGCACGGACACGCAGTGCTTCACCTACGACCATCTGCGCCGCCTGACGACGGCCTGGACCCAGCCCACGAGCACGTGTGCCACGGCCCCCGGCGGACAGACCGTCGGCGGCCCCGCACCGTACTGGCACTCCTACACCTACGACAAGGTCGGCAACCGGCGCACCGAGACCCTGCACGACCTCACCGGTGACACGGCGAAGAACACCGTGCGCACCTACGCCTACCCCGACCCGGGCGCGCCGCGCCCGCACGGTGTGCTCTCCGTGACTCAGGCGGGGCCGGGCGGCACGGCGCAGGACTCCTACGGCTATGACGTGGTCGGCAACACCGACACGCGCACCCTCGCGGGCACGACCCAGAAGCTCGACTGGGACGCCGAGAACCATCTGGTCAAGGTGACCAAGCCGGTCGAGGGCAAGCCGGACGACGTCACCGAGTACGTGTACGACGCCTCCGGCAACCGGCTCATCGCCCGTACGGCGAAGGAGAACACGCTCTACCTGGGCGCCACCCGGATCACCGTGGCCAAGGGCAGCACCACCGCCAAGGCCACCCGCACCCTCGATCTCGGCGGCGGGCATCAGGCGGTCATCGACGACGACGGCTCGGTCTCGTTCACCATCGCCGACCACCAGGGATCGGGGCAGCTCGCGGTCGAGGCGGCGGACCAGCAGCTTACGCAGCGCCGTACGCTCCCGTTCGGCGGCATCCGCGGCACCCGGCCGAGCCTCTGGCCCGGAGTGCAGGGCTTCGTCGGCGGCGTGGACGACACCGGGTCCACCGGGCTGCAGCACCTCGGCGCGCGTGAGTACGACCCGGCGACCGGCCGGTTCATCTCGGTCGACCCGCTGCTCAACCCGGCCGACCCCCAGTCGCTCAACGCCTACGCCTACAGCAACAACAACCCGCTCACCTTCAGCGACCCCGACGGTCTGATGTGCCTCCACGGCGCGCCCGGCGGCGGAGCGGACGGCATCTGCGCCGGTGTCCCGGGTGACACCGACGGCGTGGTCGGCCCCGGCTCCAACAACTGCCAGGGCTCGAATCATTCCTGCAACGAGGCCGCGGGGAAGATTGCCGATGAGGCCAGGAGGAACGGCACCTACGGCAAGAAGCCGATCATCATCCAGCCCAAGGGCGACTCGATCACCATCCAGGGCGTTTACATCCCGACCCAGGCGGAACTCGCCGAGACCTTCCCCTACTACCACGAGCGACTGGACTACCAGCACAACCTCCAGAACTGGGTCAGGGCGAAGCACTGCTCCGGCCTGGACAAGGCGGGCTCTGAATTCTGCAACGCGGTGGGCGAGCTCGGCTGGTTCGGCGACCAGAACGGTCCGGGGCTCCTGGAGGTCCTGGGCATCGACGACTACGTCGGCTGCGCCAGGGGATCCGGCAGCGCTTGCAAGGCCGCCGCGATCGACGTGGGTGTATCGGTGGGCACCGGACTGCTCGGCAAGGGCGCCAAGATCGTCTTCAAGGGGTTCAAGGCGGCCTTCAAGAAGACGGACTCCGTGCCCATCCAGTGCCTTGTCGGGGGCGGCCGGCACAGCTTCACCCCGGGAACGCTCGTCCTGATGTCCGATGGGTCCACCAAGCCCATCGAGGACGTTCGGATCGGCGACGAGATCGTGGTCACCGACCCGGAGAGCGGCCGGACCACGACCCGGACCGTCGTGGCCACCATCGTCACCGAGGACGACAAGCACTTCGTCGACCTCACGGTCTCCCGGAAGGGGTCCCGTGGCACGGACTCGCTGACTTCCACGACGACGCACCCCTTCTGGTCGCCCTCCGAGGGCGCCTGGGTCGACGCCGGGTACCTGCGGCCCGGCATGACGCTGCGCACTGTCGACGGCAGCACCGTCGAGGTCGAGAAGGCCGACGAGTTCCGCAGGCTGCAGCGCACGTACGACCTCACCATCGACGACATCCACACGTACTATGTGCTGGCTGGTAATACCCCGGTTCTTGTCCACAATTCCGGTGGATCGCGGGACCCTATTGGGCTCGGATCGGGATATACGGGACGCCTGGACCAGGCCGATGTCGGTCTGGGAACGGACTTTGAGATACACGTCTACTACAAGGGAACCGAGGTAGGCCTGTACGGGAGCAATGGCTGGTTTGCCAAGCATAGGAAGGGGGCGGATGTTCAGGTCCCTCAAAATGTTGAGAACCGGCTCAAGGGTAAAGCGATCGAGTTCATGCGCGCCAGCGGACGAATCGGCCCCCTGGGCACTGAAGACATCTCGGGGGACAAGTGGAAGCGTCCGCGTCTCACGGGAGGGTGCGAATGATGAAGTTCATCAAGGCCGAGTGGAGTCCGGAATGGCGAGGATTCCGGACCGACCCCAGGGGTTACCTGGCGGAGCTTCCGAACTTCGCCGATGACCTGCCGAACGGGGCCCGCACTTTCGCTTTGGATCCCGATCATTACGACTACGGCAGCCAAAAGTGCGTCAAGGATCTCAAGCTGATCGGCGTGTCTTTGGCTGCTGGAGGCGGCAGAGACTTTGAGATCCGCTTCGGCCCCAACGAGTTCAAGCATGTGTCTGGGCTCGTGATGAGGTATGCGCAAGTGTCGGAGCTTAGTCTGGCTGTCGACGAAGCAGGGTCAAGTGTCGATGATCTGGGAACCGTTCTTCTCGACGAGATCCTCCCAGTGAGGGGCGGGTGTAGCCATGAGATTGCGCTTACAGGCGGCGTAATCTCAATTTCCTGCGCTGATCTTGACGCGGACTGGCAATAGGGTGAATTTCCTGGGGAATGCACCGGTTATTCGCTGAGTTCGCGAGGCATCCAGATGCCCGGAACCGCTGACCGGGCGCCCCCGGATGGGCCCGCCCATCGCCCTTGACGGCAACGCTGACGGCAACGCAGCCGGACGCCGGAGCCCCCACGAGGACCTCGTGGGGGCTCCGGCGTCTGTGACGCGGTAGGTCACCCGAAGGCCCGCAGAGCCCTCACGAACGTGTCCCTCGGGACCACGTACGCGTACCGTCAACGGCCCCCGCGTGATTGATCCGCGGCGCTCTCGTCGGCGAGTTCGGCGACGCCGGTGATGCGGTGCAGGGGGTACGTGCGGACCTCGTCGGCCGTGTGGTCGTACGCCGTGACGAAGCCGCCCTCGACGCGCACGGGGGCGATGACGCGCTGGCTGGCGGCGCCGTCGGCGTTGACGTAGCCGATCCACAGGGCGGAGCCGGTGAGGGCGGCGGCCTGGACGGTTGCGAGGGTCTCGGCCGGCGTGGTGCGGGGTAGCTCGCCGTCCGCGGTGTGCGGCGTGGGCCTGCGTACGGCCGTGGCGGCCATGTCGCCCGCCCGGATCGCCTTCACCGCCGCGCCGAGGAGGGTGTCGTCCGGCACGGGCGGCCCCTCGGGCACGGGGGCGGGCGGGGTGCGGTGCGGGGTGCGGCGGGCGTCGGCGCGGGTGATCAGGACGTCGCCCTCCGCGGACTCGGCCGCGGGTGCGTACCCCATGGCCCGCAGCCCTTCGAGCAGCGCCGCCGGGTCGGCCTGGGCCGCGAGCACGGTGGGGGCGAGGCGGCGCATCCGCAGCGCCTGCGAGCGGCGGTCCGCGAGGATCTCGTCGAGCAGGGCGTCGTCGTCGCAGCGTACGTACGCGGAGGCGGCGCCGATCCGGAGGTGGCCGTGCCTGCGGGCCACGTCGTCGATGAGATAGCTGAGCGGCTGCGGCACGGGCGTACGGCCGTGCTTGGCCAGGAAGGCGTGCAGGTCGGCCGCGGCCTGTCCGGCGTCGAGCGCGCGCCGTACAGATGCGGGCGTGAACCGGTACACGGTCGCCCCGCCCTTCGACTCCACGTCCGCCAGCACGCCGAGCGCGTCGGCGAGCGGCCGCTCCAGCGGTCCTGGCGCCACGGCGGTGAGGTCGGCCTGGAGGAGGACGTGGTCGAGCGGCGCGGGCAGCAGCGGCGCGATGGCCTGCGCGGCGAGCACCGCGCGTTGCGGGTCCGTGGTGTCCAGGAGGGCGCGGGCCGCAGTGGACAGCGCGCCGCGGCCGGTGAGGCCGAGGAGTTCGGCCTCGGTGAGGGTCCACCCGGCGAGGCGGGAGCGGAGGTCCGTGGGCTCCGCGTGGCCGATAGCGGTGGTGCCGGTGCCGGTGCCGGTGCCGGTGGCCGCGGCGCGGGCCGCGCTCGCGTCGCGGGAGGGCGTGGGGCTCGGCGCCGGGACCGGTGCCGGACGGACCGGGCGTTCCCAGCGGAGGCGGGCCAGCAGCGTGTCCGGGGCCGGCGCGGCGCCCTGGGGGAGAGTGGCCAGCAGGGTCAGGACGCGGTGCCGGACCTCGGGGGCCGCGCTGCGGTCCAGGTCGGGGCCGAGGGCGGCCAGCGTGCGGCCCTTCGTGTCCTGGCCGCCGATCAGCCCTGCCGTACGGGTCGCCGTGAGCCATGTCGTCGCGAGCGTCGTCCAGCGCTCGGCCGCCGGGAGATCGAGCCAGTCGTCGTACGCGGGTGTCGGTGCGAAGCGTTCGTCCGCCTCGCCGTCCGAGGCCAGCAGCCCTGCCGTGTAGGCGAGTTCGATCCAGAACGCGGCGATCTGCTCGGAGACGTCCAGTGCCGCCGCCGTGCGCTTGAGGTCGCGCACGCTCAGCCCACCCGCACGGAGCACCGCGGGCGGGGCCGTCTGCCACTCCTTCAGGAGCTCCTCGACGGTCGCGAGCGCCGTGTACGCCTGCCCGGCCGCCGTGTTGTCCACAACCTGTGGACGGTGTTCTGCCGCGACACGGACCTCCGGAGCCACCGGCTCCGGCTCCCGGTGCGCGCGCCCCCCACGCAGATGCAGCGCCGCCTCGCGCGGCAGCACCACCGTGCGCGGCGAGATGGGCAGCAGCAGCCCGCGGTCCCGCAGCCAGCGCACCGGCGGCGTGGGCTCGGCCGTGACCTCCCCGTACGGCGGCCCCCACACCAGCCGGTCCAGCACCGCCAGCGCCTCCGGCGGAGCCGTGTCGAGCAGTGCCGCCATCCGCTCGCGGTCCGTGAACAGCCCGGTCAGCGCGGCGACGGCCGACACGGGGTCATGGGTCGTCGGCAGTCCCGCCGCGGCGAGGATCTCCTGCACGCGGCCCGGTGACATGCCGGCCGTCGCCTCGGCGACCGTCGGGCCGAGGCCGGTCGGCGACGGATGCGAGGGCGACGGGGCGAGCAGTTCGCGGGCGGTGCGCACCAGCCGCAGCCGGTCGTCGTCGCCCCACACCAGCGCCTGCTCGCGCAGCACACCGAGCGTGCGCGGCAGCGCCGCCGCGACCGCCGGGTCGCCCTCGTCGCCCGCGAGCAGGCCGAGGACGGTGTCGTACGACGTCGGCTCCGCGGCCACCGCCAGCGCCTGGGCCGTCTGGAGCGCGAACCGGTCCAGCCGCTCCAGGGCGCGGACGACCGAGGCGCGCGTGCCGGCGCGGGTGGCGAGCTGGGTGAGGTCGTTCGGGACCGGGGTCAGCAGGTCGGGGCGGGCGCGCAGCAGTGCGGCCAGGCCCTCGTCGCCGCGGACGCGCAGCGCTTCGGCCAAGGTGCGCGGTGCCGTGCCCGTACCTGTTGTCGCACTTGCGGGCGTTCCTGTGGGCACGTGCGCCTCCCGATCGAGCTCACCGGTCCCCATCCGCCCCACGTTAGCCCCTGCCCGCGCGCTAACGTCGGGTCAGGGCGCCCGCGGGTACCCCGCAGGTACAGGGCGCGCTGTGGAGGGGCGACCGTGGGCATCGAGAGCGACCAGCTTGTCTTCGACTACCTGAGCCGGGTCGGCGACCTGGCCCAGCAGCACCAGCTGCCCTCCGGTACCAGGATGCGGCTCGTGTCGTCGCTGCGGAACGAGATCGACCGCCGGCGCGCGAAGTACGACCCGGACAGCCCGGCCGCGGTGCGCCGCATTCTGGGGCGGCTCGGCACGCCGGACGAGGTGGTGGCCGCGGCGGCGACGGGCTCGGGGCCGGGGGGCGCGTCCGTGCCCCGTCGTCCCGCCGTGCCCGATGAGCCGCGCACCGCGGTGCCGGAGCAGCGCTCCCGCTCGGCCCGGCGCTTCATCACGCGGCGGGGCAGGGCGGAGAAGGCCGAACCCGACCTCGGGGCCGCGCGGGCCGCGTCGCCCCCGCATCTGGCGGGGATGGACGAACTCGGCCCGTCCGGCGGCGAACCCGACTGGTGGCGGGTCGGGCCGGGGGAGAGCGACATCGGTGGCTTCGTGGGCGGGGTGGAGATCGCCGAGATACTGAAGCCGCCGCGACGCAAGGGCGAGGGGCCCGACGAGGACGCCGAGGACTCCTCCTCGGACTCTTCGTCGGACTCCGCCGAGGACTCCGACGAGGCGGAGCCTGCCGCCGAACGCCGCCGCCGGCGCCTGAGGCTCCTGCGCCCCGGCCGGCAGGGGCTCGGCAACCCCCTCCTCCTGACCGCCGCCGCGCTCCTGGTCATCGGCACGGTCCTCGGCTCCTTGCTCGCCCTCGGCCTCGGCTGGCTCCTCGCGTACGCGTCACGCTCGCTCTCCCGTACGGAGGCGAAGTGGGCGGTCCTCGGGCTTCCGGGCGCGGTCGCCGCGACCGCGGCGGTCTGGCTCTGGGGCCGCGTCAACGGCCACTGGGGCGACCCCATCCCGCCGGGCGGCGACGCGATGGCCGACGCCCTCGCGACGGCGTGGCCGTGGGTGGTGCGGGGGGCGGCGGTCGCGACGGCGCTCTACCTGGTGTGGCGCGCCCGCAGGAAGTAACAGGGCTGCCGGGGCCCCGCCCCCGGCTCGGTCGGGGGCTCTGCGCCCGAACCCCCTCCCCCTGCGCCCCGGTGGGCGTGGGGACCCCCACCTCGATCGCCGGAGGGGCTCAACCTGAGCCCGTCCAGCGATCGAGGACGGACACGGTGAGGCCCTGCAGCACCGTGCTCGCCGGCGCGAGCGCCGCGCCGACCATCAGGCCGATGAGCGTGCGCGGCAGCCGGAGCTGCCGTACGACCTGGGCGGCGTCGCTGGTAAGGCTTGGCCAAGCGCGCCCCAGTCCATGCAGCCGGGCCGGCGCCTCCCGCACGGGCACAATGGCCCGCATGGCCCGCGAACCTCTGCCCCGTCCCCGGACCCCCCTGACCGTCGGTTTCGACCTCGACATGACGTTGATCGACTCCCGCCCCGGCATCCACGCCGCCTACCTCGCGCTCTCCGCCGAGACGGGCGTCCACATCGACGCCGATCTCGCGGTCACCCGGCTCGGGCCGCCTCTGGAGCAGGAACTCGCGCACTGGTTCCCCGACGACCGCGTCCAGGAGATGGGCAACCGCTACCGGGAGCTCTACCCCGCGTACGCCATCGCCCCGACCCTGGCGATGCCCGGCGCCCGCGAGGCCGTCACCGCCGTCCAGGCGCTCGGCGGCCGCGCGATCGTCGTCACGGCCAAGCACGAGCCCAACGCCCAGCTGCACCTCGACCACCTCGGCATACAGCCCGACGCGGTGATCGGCTGGCTGTGGGCGGAGGCCAAGGCGGAGGCTCTGCGCGAGCACGCGGCACGGGTGTACGTCGGCGACCACACCGGGGACGTACGCGGGGCCCGTACGGCAGGGGCGCTCTCCGTCGCCGTACCGACCGGGCCGTGCGCGGAGGACGAGCTGAGGGAGGCGGGGGCGGACGTGGTCCTGCCGGACCTCACCGCGTTCCCCGGCTGGCTGGCCGCCTACGCGGAGGAACGCGCCTGACGGCGCTGCGCCGCGATCGACCGCAGCACCCCCGCACCCGCGATCAGGAACCCGACGCCCATCAGCATGCAGACGGCGTACGCGAACGGCGGGAACGGTTCCGTACCGAGGAACAGCGGGGCCACCGTGACCAGAGTGGCCACAGCGCCGACGATGAAAACGATCGCGCCGACGCGGACGAGCCCGTCGCCGGGTCCGGCCGAATTCGCTTGGGTTTCGTGAGTCACCCGACCAGGGTAGTTCCCAGCGCACAGGAACCACCGGGGACGTCTTGTCAGTGGGCCCTGGACCATTAGCCTTGGGTGGTGGCGGGTCGGGCGACCCGCTGCAGTGCTGTACAGACCGGTTTTCTTTCGCAATTCCCGACGAGTACGAGGACGAGGACAGACGTGCCTACCGGCAAGGTCAAGTGGTTCAACAGCGAGAAGGGCTTCGGCTTTCTCTCCCGGGACGACGGCGGCGACGTCTTCGTCCACTCGTCGGTGCTTCCTGACGGAGTCGACAGCCTCAAGCCCGGGCAGCGGGTCGAATTCGGTGTCGTCGCGGGTCAGCGCGGCGACCAGGCGCTCTCGGTGACGGTGCTGGACCCGACCCCGTCCGTCGCCGCGGCGCAGCGCCGCAAGCCCGACGAACTGGCGTCGATCGTGCAGGACCTGACGACGCTCCTGGAGAACATCACGCCGTCGCTGGAGCGCGGCCGCTACCCCGACAAGGCCCACGGCAAGAAGATCGCGGGCCTGCTGCGCGCGGTCGCCGACCAGCTCGACGTCTAGGCGCCTAGACGCCTGGACGCCTAGACGCCTGGACGCCTAGACGAACGCCAGCGCATCCCGGCCGAGGGGCGGCACCAGCCCCTCGGCCGCCGCACGCGTGAGCAGTCCGCGGACCGCGGCATAGCCGGCCTCGCCGAGGCCGGCCGTGAACTCGTTGACGTACAGCCCGATGTGCTGGTCGGCGACCGCCGGGTCCATCTCCTGCGCGTGTTCGAGTACGTACGGGCGTGAGGCCTTCGGGTCGTCCCAGGCCATACGGACGGATGTGCGGGCGGACTCGGCCACCAGCTTCAGGGTCTCCGCGCCCAGTGAGCGCTTGGCGATGATCGCGCCCAGCGGGATCGGCAGCCCGGTCGTGGACTCCCAGTGCTCGCCCATGTCGGCGAGGCAGTGCAGCCCGTAGTCCTGATAGGTGAAGCGCGCCTCGTGGATGACGAGACCCGCGTCGACCTTTCCGTCCCGCACCGCCGGCATGATCTCGTGGAACGGCAGGACGACGATCTGCCCCACTCCCTCCGGGACGACCTCCGCCGCCCAGAGCCGGAAGAGCAGATACGCGGTCGACTTCTCGCTCGGTACGGCAACGGTCCTGCCCGCCAGCTCCATGCCCGGCTCGCGGGTCAGCACGAGCGGGCCGCAGCCGCGGCCGAGCGCGCCGCCGCAGGGCAGCAGGGCGTACTCGTCGAGTACGTAGGGGAGCACGGCGTACGACACCTTCAGGACGTCGAACTCGCCGCGCTCGGCCATGCCGTTGGTGATGTCGATGTCGGCGAACGTCACGTCGAGGCGGGGCGCGCCCGGGACCCGGCCGTGCGCCCAGGCGTCGAAGACGAACGTGTCGTTCGGGCAGGGCGAGTAGGCGATCTTGAGGGTGGTCATCGGGCCTCCTCCTCGAACACGGGACCGAGCAGCTCGAACGCGTGCCGCAGCGCGGCGAGGGCCTCGCCGATCCGCCAGGCGTCCCGGTCGCGCGGGCCGACGGCGTTCGACACGGCCCGGATCTCGACGACGGGCACGCCGTGGGCCGTGGCGGCCTCGGCCACCCCGAACCCCTCCATCGCCTCGGCGGCGGCCCGGGGGTGACGTGCGATCAGCTCCGCGGCACGCGCGGCGGTCCCGGTCACCGTGGACACGGTGAGCACGGGCCCGCGCACCGCGTCCAGGGCCTTGGCGATCCGCGCCGAGAGCGGGGACGGGAGGTGCACGGAGCGGCCGAAGCCGAGCTCCTCGACGGCGAGATGGCCGTCGGGCGTGTCGGCCCCGAGGTCCGCGCCGACGATGGCGTCCGCGACGACGACCGAGCCGAGGGGAGCGGCCGGCTGGAACCCGCCTCCGATGCCGGCGGACACGACGAGGTCGTACCCGGACGTGGGCCCGGGCGAGGGCTCGTACGCCGCGGCGGTCAGCGCCGTCGCTGTACCCGCCGCCGCGGCCGCGGGGCCCACCCCCGCGGCCAGGATGTCCACGGTCACGCCGTCGCCCGCGGTTGCGCCCGCGCCCGCACAGCGGCGCAGGGTGTAACCGCCCGGGAGGGCGTGCGTGGTGACCACCCGGCCCGCGGTGACGGAGTCCGCCTCCGCGGGCACCGCGGTCACGACGAGTACGCGCATGGGTGAGCGGTGGGTCCGGACCGGGTCAGGACTTCTTGAGCGTGAAGTGCCAGATGCCGGTCAGCTTCTTGCCGGTGGTCTCGACGATGCTGACCTGCGCGGTGTTGGTCGCCTCACTGGTCTGGGTGGCGAAGAACGCGCTGGCCGGGATCGACCGGTACGTCTTGTGGTAGGGCTCCGGCTCGGCCTGCTGTCCGCCGATGAACAGCGTCCAGCCGTTCTCGGCGACCTCGGGCTCGACGCCGAAGCGGACCCGGTCGTCCACCGAGACCTCGACGGTCTTGGCGGCCTTCTTGTTGAGGCAGCCCTGGATCAGCGACTCCCTGATGGCGTCGCCGTCGTTGTAGCAGGCCGCCTCGGTGGTGACCGAGTTCGTCCCGACCGTCACGGTCGCGAGCGGCGTCGGCTTGTCGCAGGCAGAGAGTACGAGGAGGCCGGCGGACACGGCACCGAGGGCGGCGGCGGCCCGGCGGTGCTTGCCGGTGAAGAACGCAACGGTCATGGTCCGAAGGCTATCGGGCCCCCGGTGTCGCGCAGCGCGGGGGTGCGGCGTGGCGTCCCGATGGCCCAGGGGGTGTCTTGTGGATCTTGCCGGGCCGATCCACAGGACACCCCTGGGGCCGGGCCGGCCCCGTCCGCCCCCTGACCGTCCCCGGCTCGTCACCGCACCCGCGGCGCGGTGCTCACCGGGCCCGTGGGGGACGGCGGTGTGCTGCGCCGCGACGCCACCAGCAGGCCGCGCATGGCCAGCAGCGCGCCCGTCGCCAGGATCCCCGCGGCCACCGCCATGCCCAGCACACCGTTCAGCGGCAGGGAGATGCCGATCGCACCGCCCACCACCCACGCCATCTGCAGCAACGTCTCCGAACGGGCGAACGCCGAGGTCCGCACCGACTCCGGAACGTCCCGCTGGATCATCGCGTCCAGCGACAGCTTCGACAGCGCCTGCGAGAGACCCGCCACCCCGGCCAGCACCGCCACCATGAACGGGCTGAAGAACACGGCCGCCAGGATCGCCGCCGACAGCGCGAGCGACAGGCCCGTGGCGACGATCACCTCCGGCGGGCGGTTCCTCACCCACGCCCCGATGGCCGTACCGCAGGCGTTCCCGACACCCGCCGCCACGCCCACCATGACCAGCGACACCGCCGCGCTCTGCCCCGCCATCGGATGCACCCGCAGCAGGAACGCCAGGAAGAAGATCAGGAACCCGGAGAGCATGCGGTGAGCCACGTTCGCCTGCAGCCCGTGCAGCACCGACGGGCCGACCGTGCGCAGGCTCGGCTTGCGCTCCCCGTGCGTCAGCATGTGCGCTTTGCGCTCGCCCTTCGCCGAGTCGACCTTGTGGGGGAGGCTGAACGCCAGGAACGTGCCGGCGACGAAGATGGCGCACGCCCCGTACAGCGGCCACTCGGGGCCGATCTGCTGCAGCCCCGCCCCGATGGGCGCGGCGATCCCCGTCGCGACCAGGCCCGCGAGGGTCACCCGCGAGTTGGCCTTCACCAGGGCGAAGCGCGGTGGCAGCAGCCTCGGGACGACCGCGCTGCGGACGACGCCGTACGCCTTCGACGCCACGAGCACGCCGAGCGCGGCCGGATACAGCTCGATGCCCCCCGTCGCGACCGCGCCCGACATGGTCAGCGCCAGCACCGCGCGGGTCATCATCGCCCCGGCCATCGCGGCGCGGCGGCCGTGCGGGATGTGGTCCAGCAGCGGCCCGATGACGGGGGCGAGAAGAGTGAACGGCGCCATCGTGATCGCGAGATAGAGCGCGACGCGTCCGCGCGCCTCGTCCGTGGGGACCGAGAAGAACACCGTCGAGGCGAGCGCGACGGTGATCATGACGTCGCCCGCGCCGTTGACGGCGTGGAGTTCGATGAGTTTGCCGAGCCCGGATTCGCCCGCGCCATGGGCGTGGGTCGCCCGGCGAATGCCTCTCGCCGTACCGGTGAACGGGAGGTGCAGGGCACGGCCGACCGCCCGGCCCGCCCTGCTCAGCGGCCCGGCGACAGGGGACGACCTCGCGGCTGTCACCTCGTCATAGTGCCCCACGCGCCTTCGACCCGAACCGGGATTCGGACGGGCAGGTGGGCGGCGCGCCACGGAGGGGGTAGCGTGCGTAGCGCGCCACGGCGGTAGTTCTCGGCCGCGCGCCTCTTCGTCATCCCGCAGAATGGGTGACAGTAGGCGTGCACGGGATTGATTGCCCGGGCGCGGACGTCGATGCGGCCCACCGGTCCGCTCCGCCCGCCGCCCGTACATCGCGAATCGGCCGGCGCACCCGTGAGACGGCGTAGGAGAGAAGCGAGACCTGTGAGTGCTGCGACGACGCGAAGCCGTACCCCCGACCGTCTGTGCGCCGAGGCGGTAGACCTCGCGCGCGCCGCCGCCGAGGAGGCGGCCGCGCCGGGGGTGGTGGGCGAGCACGTCGCCCTCGTGTCCGAGGGCGACCGGGTCGTCACCCACCTCTTCGAGTGCAAGGAACCGGGGTACCGGGGATGGCGCTGGGCGGTGACCGTGGCGCGGGCCTCCCGCGCGAAGGTCGTCACCCTCGACGAAACCGTCCTGCTGCCGGGCCCCGACGCGCTGCTGGCACCCGAGTGGGTGCCCTGGAGCGAGCGGCTGCGCCCGGGCGACATGGGGCCGGGCGACCTGCTGCCCACCGAGGCCGACGACCTGCGGCTCGAGCCGGGGTACTCCGGCGAGGACGCGCCCCCGCCGAACTCGCCCGTCTCCGAGGAGATGGCCGAGCGCGTCGACGCCGAGGACGCGGAGATCGTGACGCGGGCGCCGTCCCGTGGCGCGATCACCTCCGTGGCGGAGGAACTGGGGATGCGCCGGGCACGCGTCCTGTCGCGGTACGGGCTGCACGTCGCCGCCGACCGGTGGGAAGAGGCGTACGGCGCGAAGACACCGATGGCGCAGGCAGCGCCCGCGACGTGTGTGTCCTGCGCGTTCCTGATGCCGCTCGGCGGGTCGCTGAAGCAGGCGTTCGGGGTGTGCGCGAACGAGTTCTCGCCGGCGGACGGGCGGGTCGTGTCCCTGTCGTACGGGTGCGGAGGTCACTCCGAAGCGGCCGTCATGCCGAAGCCGCCGAGGCCGGCGCCGCCGGTGCTCGACACGATGCGCCCGGACGAATTCCCGCTGCGCCCGGCCCCGGACAGCGGCTCGGTCCCGGACCACGTGGATGCGGCGTCCCCGGACGACCTGGGCCACAGCTAGGGGGTCCGGCGGATCTTGCTGGGCTCGCGGCGTCATGCGACTCCGTCTCCTGCGCTGTCGGCGGTCACCGACTCCCCCGTAGCCCTTCGGGCCGACCCCCACCTCCGCCTGGATCCGAAGCCGCATCAGTGACATCAGCCGCCACGCGGCGGGCGCTCGCTGATCCAGCCTGATCCACCGGACACCCCCTGGCCCTCCCCCGGGCGGGGGACCCGTGCCGGGTGTGCGGGGTGCCTCCGGCGCGGCGGTTCGGGGTGCGGTGTGTCCCGGTTCCGGGCACGCACCGGACGGGCCGGGTTTTCGGGGGTCACCCCGTGCCGGGTCGGTGCCGTCCGGGTCCGCTCCGGGGCTGGTGTCCTGGACTGCGCTGCATCCGATATGCGGCTGCGCCGCGTGGTCACTGCGCTTCGCGCGAGTTGCGGGCGCTTGTACGTCCGGAACACGACCCCTGCGCGTCCCGGGTGTGGTTGCCGGTGGGGGCTGCCGCCGATGGGAAATGGTGCCGTGGTTTGTGGGCAGTCGTTCGGCAGGGCGAGCGAAGCGAGACGGGGGTCCCTCAGGCGAAGCTCTGGGGGAGGGTGGGCACAAACCCCGCAGACGAAAACGCGCCAGGCCGCGGCCCACGGGTGGGGGGCTGCGCCCCCGGTTCGGGCCGTACGCGATACCTTCGGGCCGCGGTTGAGGTACACCGGTAACAGGACAGAGCGGAGACAGGCGTGAGCGTCAGGACGACCGAGGGGGCCGACCCGTTCGGGACGGCGCGGCTGCGGCGTGGGGTGCTCGACGCGTGGGGCGCGAGCCCCGCACGGTTCCGGGAGGATGCCAACGCCGAGGAGGACCTCGCGCTCGGCGGCTACCGCGACCGCCTCGTCGTCGAGCTCGCCCAGAACGCCGCGGACGCCGCCGCCCGCGGCGGAGTCCCGGGCCGCCTCCGGCTCACCCTCGACCAGGGCACCCTCGTCGCGGCGAACACCGGCGCCCCGCTGGACGCGGCGGGTGTCGAGTCGCTCAGCACCCTGCGGGCCTCGGCCAAGCGCGAGAACGACCGGGCCGCCGTCGGCCGCTTCGGCGTCGGTTTCGCCGCGGTGCTCGCCGTGAGCGACGAGCCCGCCGTCGTCGGCAGGCACGGCGGAGTGCGGTGGTCGCTCGCCGAGGCCCGCGGTCTCGCCCAGCAGGCCGCCCAGGCCAGCCCCGGCCTCGGTGACGAGTTGCGCCGCCGCGACGGCCACGTACCGCTGCTGAGGCTCCCGCTGCCCGCCGAGGGCAGCGCCCCCGACGGCTACGACACGGTCGTGATCCTGCCGCTGCGCGACGGCACCGCCGAGGACCTCGTCGCGCGCCTCCTCACCGGGATCGACGACGCGCTGCTGCTCACGCTCCCCGGCCTGGAAGAGGTCGTCGTGGAGACCCCGGACGGGGCAAGGACCCTGCGCCGTTCCGAGCAGGGCCCGTACGTCCACATCGAGGACAGCGCGCGCGGCGTCAACCGCTGGCGCGTCGTCACCCACCACGGAGACATCGACGCCCCGCTCCTTGCCGACCGCCCCGTCGAGGAGCGGCTGCGGCCGCACTGGACCGTCACCTGGGCCGTGCCCGTGGACGGCGACGGCGCGCCCGTGTACCCCGCCACCGCACCCGTCGTGCACGCGCCGACCCCCACGGACGAGCCCCTCGGTGTCCCCGCGCTGCTCATCGCGACGCTCCCGCTGGACACCACTCGCCGGCACCCCGCGCCGGGCCCGCTCACCGACTTCCTGGTCCAGCGTGCGGCCGAGGCGTACGCCGAGCTCATCGGCGACTGGCAGCCCGTCTCCACGGGCACCATCGACCTGGTCCCGGGCCCGCTCGGCAAGGGCGCGCTCGACGGCGCCCTGCGCGCGGCGATCCTGGAGCGGCTGCCCCGCGTCTCGTTCCTCGCCCCGGCCGCGCCGGCTGCTCTGTCGTCGGAAGACTTCGTCGCGCTGCGGCCGCTGGAGGCCGAGGTCGTCGAGGGCGCGGGCGCCGAGACCGTACGCGTACTGGCCGATGTGCTGCCGACGCTGCTGCCCGCCGGTCTCGAGCGCCGCGTGGAGCTGCGGACGCTCGGCGTCGCGCGCGTGCCGCTGACGGAGGCGATCGACCGGCTCGCCGGGATCGAACGCGACCCGTCGTGGTGGCGGAGCCTGTACGACAGCCTCGCCGGCGTGGACCCCGAGCGGCTGACCGGCCTTCCCGTGCCGCTGACCGGGGCCACCCGCACCACCATCGGCCCGCGCCAGGTCCTCCTCCCGACCCCCGAGACACCCGCCGGTCTCGGCCGGTTCGGGCTGAAGGTGGCCCACCCGGACGCCGCACACCCCCTCCTCGAAAAGCTCGGCGCGCTGCCCGCCACGCCCCGCGCGGTGCTGACCACGCCCCAGGTGCGGGCCGCTGTAGCCGCGTCCCTCGACGACGGGGGCGACCTGTGGGAGGAGGACGCCCCTGACAGCGAGGAGCTCGCGGAGATCGTGCTCGCACTGGTCCGGGACGCGGGACTGGACCCCGGCGACGAGCCCTGGCTGGGCGCGCTGGCCCTGCCCGACGAGGACGGCGAACTCGCTCCGGCCGGTGAACTCGTGCTGCCCGGCAGCCCGTTCGCCTCCGTGATGCGCGAGGGTGAACTCGCCCTGTGCGATGCCGAGTTGGCCGACCGTTGGGGCGAGCAGCCGCTCGCCGCCTGCGGGGTGCTGGCGAACTTCGCGCTCGTACGTGCCACGGACGTCGTCGTCGACCCCGACGAACTGGAGCCCCGCGAAGGGGACTTCGCCGAGCCCGACGACGCGGGGCTGCTCGACGCGGTCGACGTGTGGTGCGAGGACGTACTGGACCGGCTGCCGGAAGCGCCGGTGCCGCCGGTCGCCACGGAGATCGTGGCCGTACGGGACCTCGACCTGGTCGACGACGACCGCTGGCCGCAGGCGCTCGCCCTGCTCGCCCAGCCGCCGCTGCGGGACGCGCTCACCCAGCCGGTGCGGGTGCTGCTGCCGGACGGCACGACCGAGACCGTACGTCCGTACACGGCCTGGTGGCTGCGCGACCACCCGGTGCTCGGCGGGCGCCGCCCGGCGGGTCTGCGGGCGTCCGGCGGCGACCCGCTGCTGGTCGGTCTCTACGACTCCGCGGACGCGACCGGCTTCGAGGACGAGCAGGTGCTGCACGCCCTGGGCGTACGGACCTCCGTCGCCGCGCTCCTCGACGAGCCGGGCGGCGCCGCCGAGCTGCTGGGGCGGCTCGCCGACCCGGACCGCCCGGTCAGCGCGGCCCAGCTGCACGCCCTGTACACGGCGCTGGCCGACCTCGACCCGGAGCAGGTGACGCTCCCGGACGAGCTGCGCGCGGTCGTCGACGGCGAGGTGCGCGTGGTGGACGCCTCGGAGGCCCTGGTCGCCGACGCGCCTGATCTGCTGCCGCTGGCCAAGGACCGCCCGCTGCTGCCGGTCGCCCCGGACCGGGCGGCGGACCTGGCGGAGCTGTTCCAGGTGGGCCGGCTCGGTGACGTGGTCGAGGCCGAGGTGACGACGGTGGGCGAGGAGCACGACGTCCCCCCGTCGGTGCACGCGCTGCTCGGCCCCGGGACCCCCGACACGTACGTCGAACACGAGGAGCTCCGTGCGGGCGGCGTCGAACTCGACTGGCGCCGCACCCCCGACGGCGTCATCCACGCCGCCACCCTGGAGGGCGTCGCGGCGGGCCTCGCCTGGGCGGCCGGCCAGTGGCCCCGCCGCTTCGAGGTCGCGGCGCTGCTGGAGGACCCGTCACGCACGGAGGAACTGGCCCGGGACCGCTGGTTCGACTAGGGCTCGCCCCTGGCCCTCTACGCCGTGCGGTGGGGGTGGGTGCGCCCGGTACCGCCGGGCGGGCCGGTGTGTCCGTCCTCAAGCGCCGGACGGGCTGGGTGTGCCGGTACCGCGGGACTGGGAGAAGGGCCGCAGGCGCCCCCTCCCTACGCCGGGAACCGGCGGTCCACCCACCGCCACGCGATTTCCAGCAGCACCGCCCCCACCGCCGCGACCGCCACCGCCGCCCACGGCATGGTCGTGCCCACGAGCTTCAGCGCGAAGAAGTCCTGCAGCCAAGGCACGACCAGGACGACGAGGAAGCCCAGCCCCATCGCCAGCACCAGGCCGAGCCGCCACCAGGTGTAGGGGCGGGCGATGATCGCCAGGACCCACAGCGCGACCAGGAAGAGGGTCAGCGTCGCCGCGCTGGTCTCGGCCGCCAGGGCGCCGGGACCGGCGTAGTGGTAGCGGGCGAGGAGGTACGTCGTGAAGGTCGCCGCCGCCGCGATGATGCCGCCCGGGATCGCGTACCGCATGACCCGGCGGACGAAGTGCGGTTTCGCGCGCTCCTTGTTGGGGGCCAGGGCCAGGAAGAAGGCCGGGACGCCGATCGTCAGCGTCGACAGCAGGGTCAGGTGGCGGGGCAGGAAGGGGTACTCCACCTGTGCGCAGACCACCAGGATCGCGAGCAGCACGGAGTAGACGGTCTTCGTCAGGAAGAGCGTGGCGACGCGCGTGATGTTGCCGATGACCCGGCGGCCCTCGGCGACGACGGACGGCAGCGTCGCGAAGCTGTTGTCGAGGAGCACGATCTGGGCGACCGCCTTGGTCGCCTCGGAGCCCGATCCCATCGAGACGCCGATGTCGGCGTCCTTGAGGGCGAGGACGTCGTTGACGCCGTCGCCCGTCATCGCGACCGTGTGTCCGCGGAACTGGAGCGCGCCGACCATGTCCCGCTTCTGCTGCGGGGTGACGCGGCCGAACACCGCGTTCGCGTCGAGCTCGGCGGCCATTGCGCCCGGCTCGGCGGGCAGCCGGCGGGCGTCCATCGTGCGGGCCGCGCCCGGCAGGCCGAGCTTTCCGGCGACCGCGCCCACGGACACCGCGTTGTCGCCGGAGATGACCTTGGCGCGGACGTCCTGCTCCTCGAAGTAGTGCAGGGTGTCCGCGGCGTCGGGCCGTAGCCGCTGCTCCAGGACGACCAGGGCGGTGGGCAGGGCGTTCGCCGCGATGTCGGGGGCGTCCAGCTCCCCGGCGGCGCGCGCGAGGAGCAGCACGCGCAGCCCCCGCTCGTTGAGCCGGTCGATGTCGGCGAGAGCGGGGTCCTCGTCCGGCAGCAGGACGTCGGGCGCGCCGAGCAGCCAGGTGGAGCTCTGGCCGTCGCCCTCGCTGAACGCGGCGCCGCTGTACTTGCGTGCGGAGGAGAAGGGCAGCGACCGGGTGCAGCGCCATTCGTCGCTGTCCGGATACGCGTCGATGATCGCCTGCAGGGACGCGTTGGGGTGCGGGTCGGACTCGCCCAGCGCGCCGAGCACTTTCCGTACGTACGTCTCGTCGAAGCCGTTGAGCGGCCGCAGCTCGGCGACGTCCATACCGCCCTCGGTGAGGGTGCCCGTCTTGTCGAGGCAGACGACGTCGACCCGCGCGAGCCCCTCGATCGCGGGCAGCTCCTGGACGAGGCACTGCTTGCGGCCGAGCCGGATGACGCCGATCGCGAAGGCGACAGAGGTGAGCAGGACGAGCCCCTCGGGGATCATCGGGACGATGCCGCCGACGGCCCGGGCGACCGAGTCCTTGAAGTTGTCCCCCTTCACCACCAGCTGGCTGATGATCAGTCCGAGCGCGGTCGGGACCATCATCCACGTCACGTACTTGAGGATCGTGGAGATGCCGGAGCGCAGCTCGGAGTGGACGAGCGTGAAGCGGGACGCCTCCTCGGCGAGCTGCGCGGCGTACGCCGCACGGCCGACCTTGGTGGCGGTGAAGGCGCCGCCGCCCGCGACCACGAAGCTGCCCGACATGACGGGGTCGCCGGCGCGTTTGAGGACGGGGTCGGCCTCGCCGGTCAGGAGGGACTCGTCGATCTCCAGGTTGTCGGCCTCGGCGATCTCGCCGTCGACGACGGCCTTGTCGCCCGGTCCGAGTTCGATGAGGTCCCCGAGGACGATGTCGGACGTGGACACCTCGGCGGCGATCCCGTCGCGCCGCACGAGGGGTTTCGCCTCGCCGATGACGGCGAGCCCGTCGAGGGTCTTCTTGGCGCGGAGCTCCTGGATGATGCCGATGCCGGTGTTGGCGAGGATGACGAAACCGAACAGGGTGTCCTGGAACGGCGCGACGAAGAACATGATCACCCAGAGCACGCCGATGATCGCGTTGAAGCGGGTGAAGACATTGCCGCGGACGATGTCGACGGTGGAGCGACTGCTCCGTACGGGTACGTCGTTGACCTCCCCGCGCGCGACCCGCTCGGCCACCTCGGCGGCGCTGAGCCCGCCGGGCCGGTGGAGCACGGGCGGTTTCACGGGGTGCACGGGGTCGAGCTCCGCGCCCGCGTCGATGACCACCCGCCCGCTCGGGTCGGATCCGTCTCCGCCGGTCTCAGCCCGCTGAGTCATGTTCTCGACGTTACGGCGACGGGGCGGCGTTCACCCCCTGGGGAGGCGGGCACCTACGTACCCGGTACCGGCGGGCGCGGTCGGGCGTCCGGTATCGGCCGGGCCGCCCGGGGCCCGGGCGCGGCGGCGCCCCCGCTACTGCTCCGCGTGCTTCGTCTCGCTGCGCGCCGCCTGCGCGCGCTTGATCGCCGCGTCGCGCTTGCGGACGTACCAGATGCCGATGAGGCCGAGCCCGCCGCCGGCCAGGCAGGTCCAGATCCACCAGGTCAGATCGCGGTCGTCGTACCAGCCGTAGAAGGGGACCTGGACCAGGAAGAGGACGAACCAGAGGATCGTGCCGCCGGTGATGGTGGCGACGACGGGCCCCTCCAGGGGCTCGGGTGCCTCGTGCTTGGGGGTCCACTTCGCCATGCGGTCAGTGTAGGCGGGCCGGTTCGAGGTCCCCCGGGGCCCCTGAGGCCCCAGCAGTCACAGGCTTCTACGCGCGGAGATACCGATCTTCGGCATATGCGTTCATACTGAAGCGGTTTGTGTCCGACCGGTTTTGTTCGTATGAACATCCAAGAAACCGGCCAAGAACCAGAAACACCGACGAGGTCTCGCATGCCCCCCACGGCCACCGCTCCTGCGGACGTCCAGCAGCCGCAGCGGCCGGATTCCGGTCACGGCGGTCCCGGCGCCCTCGGTCGCCTCGACCGCTTCTTCAAGATCTCCGAGCGTGGCTCCACGATCCCCCGTGAGATCCGCGGCGGCTTCGCCACCTTCTTCGCGATGGCCTACATCATCGTGCTGAACCCGATCATCCTCGGCAGCGCGAAGGACATGTACGGCCACCAGCTCGACGGCGGCCAGCTGGTCACCGCCACCGTGCTCACCGCCGCCTTCTCCACCCTGCTCATGGGTGTCATCGGCAACGTCCCGATCGCGCTGGCCGCGGGCCTCGGCGTGAACACCGTCGTCGCCCTCCAGCTCGCCCCCCGGATGAGCTGGCCGGACGCGATGGGCATGGTCGTCCTCGCCGGTCTGGTGGTGATGCTGCTCGTCGCGACGGGTCTGCGCGAACGCGTCATGAACGCCGTACCGCTCGGCCTGCGCAAGGGCATCGCGATCGGTATCGGCCTCTTCATCATGCTGATCGGCCTCGTCGACTCGGGCTTCGTCTCCCGCATCCCCGACGCCGCCCACACCACCGTCCCGCTCCAGCTGGGTCTCACCGGCCACCTGAGCGGCTGGCCGGTCCTCGTCTTCGTGCTCGGTGCGCTGCTCACGCTCGCGCTGATCATCCGCAAGGTGCCCGGCGCGATCCTGATCTCGATCGTCGTGATGACGGTCGTCGCGCTCGTCATCCAGCTGATCGCGAAGCTGCCGGGCCAGGCATGGGGCCTGACCGTCCCGGAGTGGCCGGGCAACCCGCTCGCGACGCCCGACTTCGGTCTGGTCGGCCAGGTCAGCCTGTTCGGCGGCTTCGGGAAGGTCGGCTTCCTCACCGGCGCGCTGTTCGTGTTCACCGTGCTGCTGTCCTGCTTCTTCGACGCGATGGGCACGATCCTGGGCGTCGGTGACGAGGCGAAGCTGATGGACAAGAAGGGCAACTTCCCGGGCATCAACAAGGTGCTGATCGTCGACGGCATCGCGGTCGCCGCGGGCGGCGCCACATCGTCGTCCGCCAACACCTGCTTCGTGGAGTCCACGGCCGGCGTCGGCGAGGGAGCCCGTACCGGCCTCGCGTCCGTCGTCACCGGCGCGCTGTTCTCGGTGGCGCTGTTCCTGACGCCGCTCGCGACGATGGTGCCGTCCCAGGCGGCGACGCCCGCGCTGCTGGCCGTCGGCTTCCTGATCCTGGCCGGGTCGGTCAAGGACATCGACTGGAGCGACTTCACGATCGCCGTTCCGGCGTTCCTGGCGATGGTGATGATGCCGTTCACGTACTCGATCACGAACGGCATCGGGATCGGCTTCATCGCCTTCAGCGTGCTGCGGCTCGCGGTCGGGCGCGGCCGCGAGGTGCCGGTGGCGATGTACGTCGTGTCGGCGGTGTTCGTCTTCTACTACGCCATGCCGGCACTGGGCCTCACGTAGCGGGCCCCATGTGAGGGTTCGGGCTCACGTCAGCCCGTAGAACTTCTCCGTCTCGTCGACGGCCGCCTTGAAGCGTTCGTCGAAGTCGTCGCGAATGAGCGTCCGGACCACATAGTCCTGGACGCTCATTCCGCGTTTGGCGGCGTGCTGACGGAGCCGGTCGAGCAGCTCTCCGTCTATCCGCAGGCTGAGCACTGTCGATGACATGTCAGCCAGATTCGCTGGCGGGAACCGGCCAGTGCGTCACTTTCCGGATCCGTCTCACTCATATGGGTGATACATCGAGCCGGGCCGAAACCCGCTGGTCTTTAGGTAGAGTAATGAGTTATTCTAAGGAACATGCCTGACCTGACCCACGGCGACGACGCCGCCGCCGTGAACTCACTCCGCTCGGCCGTCATGCGGCTGGGCCGCCGCCTGAAGCATCAGCGCGTCGACGAATCGCTGAGCCCCACCGAGATGTCGGTGCTCGGCACCCTCGCCCGCTGCGGCTCGGCCACACCCGGTGAGCTGGCCCGCAAGGAGCATGTCCAGCCGCCGTCGATGACCCGCATCGTGGCGCTGCTGGAGGCCAAGGGGCTGGTCCGGCTGGAGCCGCACCCCGACGACCGCCGGCAGAAGGTGGTCAGCCAGACCGAGCGGGCCGAGGCCATGCTCGAGGAGAGCCGCCGCAAGCGGAACGCCTGGCTGGCATCCCTCGCCGAGGGCCTGGACGAGGACGAGTGGGCGAAGCTGCGCGCTGCCGCCCCCGTGCTGGAGAAGCTCGCACACCTTTAGAGCCACGGACCTGAGGAGGCGAACCCTTTTGAGTACGGGACCCGGAGCAGACTCCGCACCCGCACCGAACCCCACCCACGACACCCACGACACCCGCGACACCGACCGCAGCACCTTCAGCTCGCTGAAGACACGCAACTACCGGCTGTTCTTCACCGGAGCGATCGTCTCCAACACGGGCACCTGGATGGCCCGTATCACCCAGGACTGGCTGGTCCTCAGCCTCACCGGTTCCGCCGCCGCCGTCGGTATCACGACAGCCCTGCAGTTCCTGCCGATGCTGCTCTTCGGTCTGTACGGGGGCGTCATCGCCGACCGCTGCCCCAAGCGCCGCATCCTGCTCTTCAGCCAGGGCGCGCTCGGCCTGTGCGGGCTCGCCCTCGCCGTACTGACCCTGTCCGGCCATGTCCAGGTCTGGCACGTCTATCTCATCGCGTTCCTGCTCGGCATGGTCACGGTCGTCGACAATCCGGCACGGCAGTCCTTCGTCTCCGAGATGGTCGGCCCGCAGCAGCTGCGGAACGCCGTCAGCCTCAACTCCGCGAACTTCCAGTCCGCGCGGCTCGTCGGCCCGGCCGTCGCCGGTGTGCTGATCACCGCCGTCGGCAGCGGCTGGGCGTTCCTGCTCAACGGCCTGTCCTTCCTCGCGCCGATCACCGGACTGCTGCTGATGCGCACGAGCGAGCTCCACAAGGTGGAGCGGGCGCCTCGGGGCAAGGGGCAGCTGAGGGAGGGGCTGAAGTACGTCGCCGGGCGGCCCGAGCTGATCTGGCCGATCGTGCTGGTCGGCTTCATCGGTACGTTCGCCTTCAACTTCCCGATCTGGCTGACCGCGTTCGCGGACAAGGTCTTCCACGCGGGCGCCGGTACGTACGGCCTGCTCAACACCCTGATGGCGGCCGGCTCCCTGGCGGGCGCCCTGCTCTCCGCCCGCCGTGGCTCGTCCCGGCTGCGGATGCTGGTCGGGGCGGCGGCGCTGTTCGGCGTCCTGGAGATCGCCGCGGCCCTCTCGCCGTCCTTCTGGCTCTTCGCGCTGCTGCTCGTCCCGATCGGGATGATGGGCCTGACGGTCAACGTCACCGCCAATTCGTCGGTCCAGATGGCCACGGACCCGGTGATGCGGGGCCGTGTGATGAGCCTCTACATGATGGTCTTCGTCGGCGGTACGCCCGTGGGCGCGCCCATCGTCGGCTGGATCACCGACACGTACGGCGTCCGCGTCGGCTTCGCGACGGGCGGCGCGGTCGCGGTCGCCGCCGCCGCGGCGATCGGCCTGATCCTGGCGCGGGTCGGCGGCCTGCGCGTACGGATCGACCTGCGGTCCGGCCGCCCGCATGTGCGCTTCGTACCGCGCGAGGAGCCCCGCGTGCCCGTCGCGACGGCGGCGTGAACCGTCCTGGAGGCACCGGTGCGGCCGGTCGGATTGCAGCAGACTGGCCGTATGAGACTCTTCGCCGCCGTCGTGCCGCCCGAGGAAGCCCTACAGGAGCTCGGGGCCGCCGTCGACCGGCTGCACACGCTCCCTGACGCGGACGCGCTGCGCTGGACCGGGCGGCCCGGCTGGCACTTCACGCTCGCCTTCATGGGGGAGGTGGACGAAGCGCTCCTGCCCGAGCTGCGCGAGCGGCTCGGGCGGGCCGCCCACCGCAGTGAGGCGTTCCGGCTGCGGTTGCACGAGGGCGGGCATTTCGGCCGACGGGCGCTGTGGATCGGGGCCGCGGGCGGCCTCGACGCGATGCGGATGCTCGCCGAGCGCACGGACGCGGCGGCGCGGCGGACGGGAGTGTCGATGGACGAGCACCGCGCCTACCACGCGCATCTGACGATCGCCCGTACCCGTGAGAACACGAATCTGCACCCGTACGTCGACGCGCTGGCCGGCTTCGAGGGCCGGCCCTGGACCGTGTCCGAGTTGGTGCTCTTCCGCAGCAATCTGCCGAGGGGCGGCATCACGGGCGAGCGGCAGCCGCGTTACGAGACGATCGAGGCCTGGCCGCTCGGCGGCTGACGCGTGGGGCGGCCAGGCCTGGCACCGCGATATAGATCATCTTCTCGATGCGGTTACGCTCGACGGGTGGACCCGAAGACCAGGAACCGGATCATGGCCGGTGTGCTCGTGCTGATGTTCGCGATCGTCGGAGTGGCGGCCGTGCTCGGTCGGTGAGCACGACCGCCGGGGGCGACTACCAGGCAAAGGCCTCCGGAGAGGGCCCCGGGCCCGGGAAGATCCCGTCCAGCTCCGCCAGCAGCTCCTCGCTCAGCTCCAGCTCGACCGCCCGCAGCGCCGACGCCAGCTGATCCGCGGTGCGCGGGCCGACGATCGGTCCGGTCACCCCGGGCCGGGTGAGCAGCCAGGCGAGCGCCACTTCGCCGGGCTCCAGACCGTGCTTGTCGAGCAGGTCCTCGTACGCCTGCACCTGCGCGCGTACGGAGCTGTTGGCAAGCGAGTCCGCCGACCGGCCGGAGGCCCGGCGGCCGCCCTCGACCTCCTTCTTGATCACCCCGCCGAGCAGGCCACCGTGCAGCGGCGACCAGGGGATGACCCCGAGGCCGTACTCCTGCGCGGCCGGGATGACCTCCATCTCGGCGCGGCGCTCGGCCAGGTTGTACAGGCACTGCTCGCTGACCAGCCCGTACGAGCCCAGTCGGCGCGCGGTCTCGTTGGTCTGGGCGATCTTCCAGCCGGGGAAGTTCGACGACCCCGCGTAGAGGATCTTGCCCTGCTGGATCAGTACGTCGATGGCCTGCCAGATCTCCTCGACCGGGGTGTCCCGGTCGATGTGGTGGAACTGGTAGAGGTCGATGTGGTCGGTCTGCAGCCGCCTGAGGCTCGCCTCGACGGCGCGGCGGATGTTCAGCGCGGAGAGCTTGTCGTGGTTGGGCCAGGCCTCGTCCTCCGTGCCCATGTTGGCGTACACCTTGGTGGCCAGGACCACCTTGTCGCGGCGGTCGCCGCCCTTGGCGAACCAGTTGCCGATGATCGTCTCGGTGCGGCCCTTGTTCTCGCCCCACCCGTAGACATTGGCCGTGTCGAAGAGGTTGATGCCCGCATCGAGCGCGGCGTCCATGATCGTGTGGCTGTCGGCCTCGTCGGTCTGCGGTCCGAAGTTCATCGTGCCGAGGACGAGTCGGCCGACCTTGAGTCCCGTGCGTCCGAGCTGCGTGTACTTCATGGTCCACAAGCCAACGCGTTGGAGCGCACTCCAGGCAAGAGGTGCGGCCGTTGTCGGCCGTTCGTGTCGGCGATCCCGTGCCCGCCGTGGTCACGCGCCGCTGTCGCTACGCGCCGCCGAACCAGCCCGCCGCGTCGAGCCGGAACGCATCGGCGGGGACGACGGTACGCAGCCCGTCCTCCAGTGCGCTCAGCTCCTCCTCGCCCAGGGCGCGGGCCCACTCCGCCCGGAGCTCGTCGAAGACGGCGGCCGAGCGGGCGAGGGCGTCCAGGCCGTGCGGGGTGAGGCGGACGGTCTTGCGGCGGGCGTCGGCCGGGTCGTCGACGCGTTCCGCGTAGCCGAACGCGACGAGCCGGTCGACGGTCTTGCCGGCCGCCTGCTTGGAGACCCCGAGCCGCCGCCCGATCTCGCTCGCCGTCGCGCCGTCGATCCCGATCGCCTGCATCGCGAAGCCGTGCGCGGGCCGCACGTCCGGGTGGCCCTGGCGGGCCAGCTCGGCGTGGAGGCGGTCGATGAGGGTGCGGAAGCCCGCGAAGAGGAGCAGCGGAAGCTCGTATCCCTTGCCCGACTCGACAACTTGGTTTACCTTTTTTTCGTCAACCACGTTGTCCATTCTAGGAGGCGTACGTGTTCACCGACCACACCCTGGAGACCGCCCCGCCCGCATCCCGCACGGCCATGGAGTCGGTCGTACGGAACCTCGGCCGGCTGCCGGAGGCCGTGGCCCGCATCGCCGAATCGCCCCAGCTGCTGGGCGGCTTCCTGTGGCTCAGCGCGGCGTTCGAGAGCAGCAGCCTGGAGCCGATGGCCCGCGAGACCGTCATCATGACCGTCGCCGTCCGCAACGACTGCCATGTGTGCGTCGAGATGCACACGGCCAAGCTGCGCGCGCTGGGCGCGCCCGAGGAACTGGTCGACGCCCTGCGTGAAGCGCGCCCGCTGCCCGACGGACACGAACACCTCGAAGCCGTACGGAAGTTCACGCTCGATGTGCTCGCGACGAAGGGCGCCGTCGGCGACGACGCCCTCCGTGATTTCTTCTCGTACGGCCACACTGCGCGGGGCGCCCTCGACGTCGTCCTCGGCATCGGCACCTACACGATGTCGACGTTCGCGAACCGCCTCACGCGCGCCGCGGGCTAGGGGGTGCCCAGCAAGATCCGCCGGACACTCCCTAGGCCCTGTCCGGTCGATCAGGCCGGACAGGACCTAGCCCGAGACGCTCGCCGCCCCCGTCTCGATGTGCCCGGTGAACCGCTGGGACCAGGCCGCGTCGGAGCTCACGGTCACCGTCAGGTCGTACCAGCCCTGCTGGTACGCCACCGCGTTGAAGTAGTCGTCCACGCTCCCGCCCGCGGGCACCGAGTACGTCCAGGGCCCGTCGGAGCGGTAGTTGTTCGCCGTGATGGTGAAGGTGACGGCCGAGGACGAGGCGTTCCTCATCGAGAACCAGACCGCCGTCTTGCCGGTGCCGCTCTGCACGGCGTAATAGCTCCGTACGGAGACGTCCTTGCCCGCTGTCGTGGCGTTGCCCTTGAAGCGCCGCATGAAGCGGTTCGGGCCGTACATGCTGATGTCGTACGCGCCGTCGCCGTAGCCGGAGCCGACGTTGAAGTAGTCCTCCTGCTTGCCGCCGGCGTCGACCGTGTACTGCCAGGGGGTGCGGGAGCGGTAGGCGTTGGGGTGGATGGAGAAGTGCGCGGCGCTCCTCGCCGTCGTGCCCTCGTTGGCCATCGCGAACCAGGTCAGGACCTTCCCGCTCGCGCCGAACTCGAGTCTGTCGAGGTAGCCGTTGGGCTGGTACGGCAGCGCCTTCGCCGGCCTGGTGCCCGACTCCTGCGCGGGAAGGGTGTTGTTCGGCGGTGCGGGGTTGGGCACGCCGTCGCAGGCCGAGCCGATGACGGAGGTCGCGGGCAGCGAAGGGAGCCCGTAGACCGGTGAGGCGAAGTCGAACAGGCCGGTCAGGTCGCCGCACACCTTCCGGCGCCACCCGCTGATGTTGGGGCACTGGGCGGGCCTGCCGATCGCCGTGCTCCACCGCTCCAGGAAGCGGATGACCGACGTGTGGTCGAAGACCTCGGAGCTGACCCAGCCGCCCCGCGTCCACGGTGAGATCACGATCATGGGCACGCGGAAGCCGAGTCCGACCGGCTTCCCGCCGATGACGAGCTCGTCCGGGGTGCCGCTGGGCGGGACGGGCGGCGCTACGTGGTCGAAGTAGCCGTCGTTCTCGTCGTAGTTGAGGAACAGGGCGGTGGAGTTGAAGACGTCCGGATCCGCGTTGAGGGCCTGGAGCACCATGCTGACGAAGTGGTGGCCGTCTCCCGGCGGGCCGCCGGAGGGGTGCTCGGAGAATTCGGCGTCGGCGACGATCCACGACACCTGAGGCAGCGTCCCCGCCGTGACGTCGGCGCGGATCGCGTCCGCTATCGCCTCGTGGGTGGGCTTGGTGCCGGGTACGGAGGCCATTCCGCGGTCGTACAGCGGATTGCCGGGAGCCGCGTTCGCGAACTGGTCGAAGTACGCAAGCGCGTTGTCGCCGAAGTTGTCACTGGCCCGCTGGTAGACCTTCCAGGACACGCCGGCGTCCTGGAGGTTCTCGGCGTACGTCTTCCATGTGCAGCCGTGCAGTTCGCCGCCGTCGTAGTGGGTGCTGTCTGTCTTTCCGCTCCACAGGAACGCGCGGTTCGCGCCCGTGCCGCTGAGGGCGGAGCAGAAGTACGCGTCGCAGACGGTGTAGGCGTCGGCCAGCGCGTAGTGGAAGGGGATGTCCGCGCGGTCCAGGTACCCCATGGTCCGTACGCCCCCGACGGATGCGGACCAGTTGTCCAGCAGGCCCTGGTTCCAGGCGCCGTGCTGCGTGCTCCAGGTGTGGCCGAGTCCGTCGCTGCACTGGGCGAGGAGACGGGGGTTGCCGCCCGTGGTCGCGCCGAGCGACCACGGGTACTGACGGCCCGTTCCGTTCTTCTGTTCGAAGATCGTGCGGCCGCCGTCGAGGAGCAGGGCGCTGCGGTCGGAGAAGCCCCTGACGCCCTTGAGGCGCCCGAAGTAGTGGTCGAAGCTGCGGTTCTCCTGCATGAGGACGACGACGTGCTTGACGTCCGCGAGCGTGCCGGTGGCTGCGGCGGCAGTCGCGGCGGCGGGGATGCCCGCCGGAGTGGCCCCGGCCTGCGGGGCCGTTCCGAGTTCGAGTGCGGGGAGGCCGGCGGCCCCGGCCGCTGCGGCGGCCACTCCCAGGAACTTACGACGATCCACCTGCGGACCCTTCGAGGTGACGGTCAGAGGACGGGGGAAGCCTCGGGCCGGGAGCTGTGAGGGTCAATGACCGTGCAGGAGTGTTCAGCGCGACGACACCGAATGTTGCGTCCGGGCCGGGGGTCGGGGGCCGGGGGCCGGGCGCGGGACGGGCCGGGCGGGTGTAGCGGGCGGAGGACGGGCGCGCGGCGAGCGACTCGCTCCGTGTGGCCCTCCAACGGGTGATTATCGGCCTTATCGCCACCCGAAAAGCCCAGGGGGTAGCTCGAATGCAGGGTTCTCGGGTGGTGAGCCCCCGGATTCCGGCTGACGGTGTACGAAGTCGCTGCTGCGATCCGATGAGCCGACGACGTGTCAGCCGTCGCAGTCGCGGCGAAAGGAATGTGCTCCCATGCGCTCTGCCCGCACCCTGTGGATCTCAGCCGCAATCACCGCGGTTCTCTCCGTTACTGCTCCCGCCGCCTACGCGATCGCCGTCGCCGACGACCGTGCTGCCGCCGGATCCGCCGCCAGTCGAGACGACGAGTCCGACAAGGACGACTACGACAAGGGCGACCACGACAAGGGCGACAAGGACGACTACGACAAGGGCGACCACGACAAGGGCGACAAGGACGACCACGACAAGGGCTGGAAGAAGCACCACGACCACGACGACCACGACAAGGGCGACCACGACGACGACGACCACGACGACGACGACGATGACGACGACGACGATGACGACGAGGACAAGCCGAACGGTGGCACGGACACCGGCGGTGGCGCCCTGGCTCGCGTGATCGTCGACGACGGTTCCGACAAGAGCGACAAGGACGACTCCGACAAGGCGGAGAAGAGCAGCAAGGACGACTCCGACAAGGCGGAGAAGAGCGGCAAGGACGACTCCGACAAGGCGGAGAAGAGCGGCAAGGACGACTACGACAAGGCGGAGAAGAGCGGCAAGGACGACTACGACAAGGGGGAGAAGAGCGACAAGGACGACTCCGACAAGGCGGAGAAGAGCGGCAAGGACGACTACGACAAGGGCGACAAGGACGACCACGACAAGGGGGACAAGGACGACCACGACAAGGGCGACAAGGACGACCACGGCAAGGGTGGTTGGAAGAAGCACCACCACAAGGACGACCACGACAAGGGCGACCACGACGACGACGACCACGACGACGACGATGACGACGACGATGACGACGAGGACAAGCCCAACGGTGGTGTCGACGCCGGTGGCGGTTTCCTGGCCCGTGTGATCTCCGAGGACTCCGACAAGGACGACCACGACAAGGGCGACAAGGACGACCACGACAAGGGCGACAAGGACGACCACGACAAGGGCGACAAGGACGACCACGACAAGGGTGGTTGGAAGAAGCACCACGACCACGACGACCACGACAAGGGCGACCACGACGACGACGACGATGACGACGACGATGACGACGACGATGACGACGAGGACAAGCCCAACGGTGGTACGCACACCGGCGGCGGTGGCCTCGCCACGAACAGCAGCAGCCTGGCCGCCGGCTCGGCCCTGATGCTCGGTGGCATCGGCGCCGGCATCTACAAGCTGCGTCGTCGCAACGCCACTGGCGGCGCGCAGATCTGATGCGGCCGCCCCTGCAGTAGCCCATCGCTGAGTTGTCGCGGCCACCGTCGTCCAAGGACGGTGGCCGCGGCGGTGGCGTTCCTCGGCACCCGCATCCGCACCCGCATCCGTGCCCGCACCCGCATCCGTGCCCGCACCCGCATCCGTGCCCGCACCCTCACACCGCTTTACCCAGCACCGAAAGGCACGCTCACATGATCTTCCGGCAGCCGCCCGGCCGATCCCCGCAACGGTCCGTACGTTCCTTCGGGTCCATCCGGAAGGCCTTGCTGTGGCCTGCCGCATCGGTGGGGGTGGGCGCTCTCCTGGTCTACGGTTCGCTCGACCCCAACGCGGTGGGCAACGGGTCCGCCCCTTCGGTGACGGTCACCCCCAGAGCCGCTGGTCCCTCCGCCGGTGAGTCCGGCCCGTCGACCGCCCCCGCCGGCCCGGCGCTGCCCCGCTCGGTCCCCAAGCGGCTCAGGATCCCCATCATCTCCGTCGACGCGCCCTTCATCCCGCTGACGCTCAACGCGACCGGACAGCTCAACCCCCCACCGCCCAACAACAACAACCTCGTCGGCTGGTACCAGCGCGGTCCCACCCCCGGCGAACGCGGCACCTCGATCGTCGCGGGCCACTTCGACACCCTGACCGGTCCCGCGGTGTTCGTGGGCCTCAGCGAGGTCAAGCCGGGTAACAAGATCGAGATCACCCGTGAGGACAACACCGTCGCCACCTTCAAGGTCGACTCCGTCGAGTCCTTCAGCAAGGCGAAGTTCCCGAACGAGCGGGTCTACAACGACACGCCGTCCGCACAGCTGCGCCTGATCACCTGCGCCGGCGAATACGACAGGACGGCCAAGGACTACACGGAGAACCTGGTGGTCTTCGCCCACCTCGAGTCCAGCCGCCGCGTCCCGGCACCGGCGGTACCGAAAACACCGGCAGTACCAAAAAAGCCGGCCGTACCGAAAGCGCCGGCAACCTCGGCCGCGCCGGTGGCACCGGCAGTACCGAAGTCACCGGCCGCGCCGGTGGTACCGAAGTCACCGGCCGCGCCGGTGGTACCGAAGTCACCGGCCGCGCCGGTGGCACCGGCAGTACCGAAGTCACCGGCCGCGCCGGTGGTACCGAAATCACCAGCCGCGCCGGCCGCACCGGCAGTCCCGAAGTCACCGGCCGCGCCGGCCGCGCCGGTGGTACCGAAATCACCAGCCGCACCGGCCGCACCGGCAGTCCCGAAGTCACCGGCCGCGCCGGCCGCACCGGCAGCGAGGTGAACAGCGCTCCGCACGCCGCGGGGCGGGGCGACCGGCCCCGCCCCGCGGCGTGCGGTGGCATCCTCCGGGGGCGCGTCAGGCGTTCGCGTACACCCGGGTCGCGAACTCCGCGATCTGCGCGTCCGTGAGGTTCCTCGCGAGGTTGGCCTCCGTGATCATGCCGACCAGCTGGTGCCCCTGCTGGACGTCGATCACCGGGAGCCGTTTGATCTGGTGCTGTTCCATCGTTGCGAGGGCTTCGTCGGCGCCCGCGGTCGCGTCGATCCAGTGCAGCTCGCCGGCCAGCGAGCCGGCCTGGACCGTCGCGGGGTCGATGCCTTCGGCGCAGCACTGCACGACGATGTCGCGGTCGGTGATCAGGCCCGTGAGTCGATTGTTGTCGCCGCAGATGGGCAGACAGCCGACATTCAGGTCGCGCATCATCTTCGCTGCTTCCTGCAGCGACTGGTGCGCGCCGATGCACTGGACGCCGCCGGTCATGATGTCGCGGGCGGTGAGCTGGGTGTTCCCGGTCATTGCTTCCCTACCTTCGCCACTGAAGGGGCGTGCGGTGATGGTCAGGGCTGCGGGGGCCGGTCCTGGCCCTGGCCGCCCTGGTCGCCGCCGAACTGTTCCTTGAGCTTGTCCTGGGCCGTGTCGGTCTGGCGGCTGTACTTGCCCTGGGTCCTCTCGTCGAACGTGTCGCCGGCCTTGTCGACGCCCTGCGAGGCCGTGTCCTCGTGACCCTTGAACATCTGTTTGATCTTGTCCATCATCGACATGGACATCCTCCTTGAGGTTGCCCCCCGCCTCTCCAGGGTCACCTCCCTCCGCACCGTTCGCATCCTCGCGGGAGGAGGCCGGAAAGACTCCGGAGATTCGGTCCCCCGGGACCTGTCACATTCCCTTCGCGCGATCCGTCAGAGCAGTGACCGACGAGAACCCCGGAGGGCAGAAACCATGCAGGCTCGGATGAACAACCCCGCCACCGTCATCCCCTCGGCCTTGCCGGCCATCCTCGATCTGCTGAAGGCCACGAGGAAGGGCGGCGTGCCGGAGACGACCCTGGAGCTGGTCCACCTGCGCGCGAGCCAGATCAACGGATGCAGCTACTGCGTCGTGGGCGGCGCGAGCAGCGCGCGGAAGGCGGGCGTGACCGAGGACCAGCTGGCGGCGGTGGCGGCGTGGCGCGAGGCACCGTACTTCTCGGACGCCGAGCGGGCCGCGCTGGCGCTCACCGAGGCGGCGACCCGGCTCAGCGACCGGTCCGACCCGGTGCCGGACGCGGTCTGGGACGACGCCGCCGACCATTACGACGAGGAGCAGCTCGCGGCGATCATCCTGATGATCGGCACGACGAACCTCTTCAACCGCCTGAACGCGACGACCAGGCAGGTCGCGGGCGCGACCTGGTAATCCGGGCGCTCCGCCCCCGCGGCCCCGGTACCGTCCGGTGCGCCCGGGGGCGCGTTCCGACAGCGCCGGGTGGGCCCGGGTGTCCGTTCTCGAGCGCCGGACAGGCTTGAATTGGGCCAGGGTGCCCGTCCTCGAACGCCGGACGGGCTTGACGTGAGCGTCGGCGGGCTGGGGATCAGCCCGCCGGCTCGTACGGAGCGCCCAGGTCCCACGCCTGGTGCATCGCCTCGGCGAAGGCCGCCGCCAGCTTGTGTTCGCCGGACGGGCCGGGGTGGGTGCCGTCGTACGTGTCGGAGTGGATGTCGTACGACGCCGGCGTCGACGCCAGGAGCAGCGGCGAGACGGGGGAGTCGAGGTCGGCGACGGCCTTGGCGAGAAGCTCGTTGAAGCGGTCGCACTCCGCCGCGAACGGCGCGTCGGAGGTGGCGCGGACGTTGGGGATGACGGGCAGGAGCACCGCCCGGACATGGGGGTTCGCGGCGCGGGCCTCGGCGATGAACAGGCGGGCGTTCACGGCTGTCTGACTGCTGTTCGTGTAGAAGCCGAGGTCGATCAGGCCCAGCGAGACGAGCAGCACGTCCGCCTTCGTCGTGGTCACCGTCTCCCGGATCAGCGGCGCCATGTGCAGCCAGCCCTCGCCCCAGCCGGCGAGGTGCTTGCGGGCGCGCTCGGGGAAGGCCGGGTCGGCGTAGGCCGTCGAGACGGGGGCGGCGGCGACGGTGTCGTACAGCTCGGTGCGCGGGCCGACGATCCGGTACGGGCCGCCGAAGGAGCGGTTGAGGTGCTGCCACATCCGATAGCGCCAGGTGTAGTCGCCGGCGCGTCCGATGGTCATGGAGTCACCGACGAACATGAAACGCATGGGGGTAATGATGGCCGACCTCTGCCGGGTGCCGCCCCGGCCGGTGACGTGACGATGGACACTTGGGGGCATGTGTTCGTTGCGTACGACGTGGGCGGCCGTGGCTGCCGCCGTGATGGTCCTGGTTTCCGCCGTGCCCGCCGCTGCCGCGGACGAGGACGGCGGCTTCACGATCCGGGATCCGCGGATCACCGAGTCCAGCGGCCTCGCGGCCAGCCGCGCCCACCCAGGGGTCTACTGGACGCACAACGACCAGGACGAGCCACGCGTCTTCGCCGTCGACTCGAGGACGGGGAAGACCGTCGCGACCGTCACCCTGCGGGGAGTCGGCAGGCCCCGCGACATGGAGGCCATCTCGATCGGGCCCGACGGCTATGTGTACGTCGGCGACATCGGGGACAACGCCGACTCGTGGGACCACGTGTGGATCTACCGCTTTCCCGAGCCGCGTTCGCTGAAGGACATCACGGTGCGCGCGACGCAGTACGACGTGACGTACGAGGACGGGCCGCGCAACGCCGAGGCGATGATGGTCCATCCGAAGACCGGACGGGTCTACATCGCCAGCAAGAACGAGGACGGGGGAGGGCTGTACGAAGGGCCTTCCCGGCTGGTGACGGGCGGGAACAACGTCTTCCGGCGGATCGGCGAGGTCCCGTGGGTGACGGACGGGGCGTTCTCGCCGGACGGCAAGGAGCTGGTGCTGCGCTCCTATTTCAGCGCCCGTGGCTACGTGTGGAGCGGCGGCCGCATCGGCGCCGACCATCACGTCAGCGCCCCGCTGCAGGGACAGTCCGAGTCGGTGACGTACACGCCGGACGGCAAGGCCCTCATGTTCGGGACGGAGGGCGAGCAGAGCGAAGTCGTGCGCAAGGACGTCGACAAGAGCGACGGTGAGGGCGCGGGCGGCGACTCGCCCTCCGGGTCCGCGAGCGGCGGCGGGGGCGCGTCGGCGTCGGACGGCGGTGGCGGGGACGGCAAGGGTCTCGCGGTGCCCGCGGGCGCGGTCGTCGCGGCGCTGGTGGTGGTGCTGGCGGTACGGTCCCGGCGGCGCGGGCGCGGGCAGAGGGCCTGATCCGCGGTCAGGTGGTCCGATCGCCGGGGCTGCCCGGCAGGCGCAGTTCGTAGTGCAGCGTCGAGTCGTGCTTCATCCTGTGCGCCAGCGGTACGAGCATCCGTTGCGTGATCGGGTACTTGCGGTCGAGGAGCTTCGCTGCGTGCCTGCTCTCTTCGCTGTCCTGGTCGAGCAGGCGCATCCGCGCCCTGGTCTCGGGGCCGGTCGGCCTGCCGCGGGGGTCGGCGGGGGCGATCTCCACTTCCTGGTCGCGGCGCAGCCGTTTGGCCTTGCCGGACGTGGCGTACGTACGGACGTAGGCGTGGTCCCCCTCGACGGCGATGTTGACGGGCGTGCCGACGCCGGTGCCGTCCCGTTTGTGGGTGGTGAGCAGGACGGCCCACTGTTTGCTCAGCGCGGTGAGGGGTGTGGATGTCGGAGTCGTCATGACTCCATGAAGACACGGAACGCGCCCGACGTCATCCCGGACGGCGACGCGGGACCCTGACGCGGGACCCCGGGCACCCGAACCCCGCGCCGTGGCCTGCGCGGGGTCCGGGGCCGGCCGGCTCATGCCCGGATCAGGTCTCCGGGCACTCCTTCCACGCGAGCCGGTAGACCGTGTTGATCTCGCCGTCCGTCGAGTCCATCGTCATGAAGCTGGTCTTCGACGGGTTGGACGTGCCGGCCTTCACACGCAGCTCGGTGTTGATGTTGAAGTTCCGCTTCACCCCGCAGGGCGCCCAGACCAGCTGGCCCCACTCGGTCTCGTCGGTGGCCTGCCAGTTGTTGTCGTACGGGCCGCTGAAGGGATGGTTCCTGGCGGCCGTGTCGGGCGAGCCCTGGAAGTAGTACGACGCCTTCTGGACGGCGGTGGCGCCGCGCTCCAGGCTGGCGTAGCCGCGGTAGTCCGCGCTTGCGACGGCGTAGGTGAAGCCCTGCGGGACATGGACGATCAGATTGAGCTGACAGTTCTTGCGGAAGTCGGTGGGCGCCGAGCCGCCGCCCACCTGTGCCAGGTATTCGCTGTAGGTGACGGTGAACGCGGTGTTGTCCGCGGAGACCGCTACGGCCGCGGTCCCCTGCTTGCACCCCGATCCGTTGACCGTGGCGATCTCGATGGCGATCTTGTCGGGCGGGGAGACGATGCCCGCCGAGGCGGTGCCGGGGGTACCGGCGACGAGCATGGAGGCGAGGGCCGCCGTGGTGGCGGCACCCGCGCGTAATGCACCGGGCGTGGGCATGATGCGTACTCCGATCGATGGTGGTGGACGGTGGCCTTGCGTGTGAACCGTGGGGGGTCCAGCCGATCCCATGTCCGGCCAGCTGTTGAGGCGTGAACATGCCAAGCACATCGGATCGCTGCCGATCGTAGGGACGGAGCGGGGCGCCGGATAGGGCGGTTATCGGCCGTCCGTACACACCGGCTCCACAACAGCTCCATGCCGTCTCCACGTGACCGGCACGCCGTACGCACGACGAGGGCCCGGCGGCGCAGTGCCACCGGGCCCTCGTGTCGTACTCGCTGCAGCAGCCCGTGCTGCCGTGCGAGCTGTGACTACAGCTTCTCGATCACGTAGTCGATGCAGGCCGTCAGCGCCTGCACGTCCGCCGGGTCGATCGCCGGGAACATCGCGATGCGCAGCTGGTTGCGGCCCAGCTTGCGGTACGGCTCCGTGTCGACGATCCCGTTCGCGCGCAGGACCTTGGCGACCGCCGCCGCGTCGATGTCGTCCGAGAAGTCGATCGTGCCGATGACCTGCGAACGCTTCGCCGGGTCCGCGACGAACGGCGTCGCGTACTTCGACTCCTCGGCCCAGCCGTACAGGTTCCGCGCGGAGGTGGCGGTGCGGCCCGTCGACCAGTCGAGACCGCCCTGGCCGTTGATCCACTTCAGCTGCTCGTTGAGCAGGAAGAGGGTCGACAGCGCCGGGGTGTTGTACGTCTGGTTCTTGAGCGAGTTGTCGATCGCCGTCGGGAGGCTGAAGAACTCCGGGACATGACGGCCGGACGCGTGGACGCGCGCGGCGCGCTCCAGGGCGGCGGGCGAGAAGACGCCGATCCACAGGCCGCCCTCGGAGGCGAAGGACTTCTGCGGCGCGAAGTAGTAGACGTCCGACTCGGTGATGTCGACGGGCAGTCCGCCCGCGCCGGACGTCGCGTCCACCAGCGCCAGCGCGCCCTCGTCGGCGCCCTCGACCCGCTTGACCGGGGCGGCGACACCGGTGGAGGTCTCGTTGTGGGTGAAGGCGTAGACATCGACGCCCGCCTCGGCCCGCGGCTCCGGGTGCGTGCCCGGGTCGGACGCGATCACGGTCGGCTCGGCCAGCCACGGGGCGAGCTTCGCCGCCTTCGCGAACTTCGACGAGAACTCGCCGAAGGAAAGGTGCTGCGACTTGTTCTCGATGAGACCGTGCGTCGCGATGTCCCAGAAGGCGGTGGAGCCGCCGTTGCCCAGGATCACCTCGTAACCGTCGGGAAGCGAGAAGAGCTCGCGCACACCCTCGCGCACCGCGCCGACCAGGTTCTTGACCGGGGCCTGGCGGTGGGACGTACCGAGCAGAGACGTACCGGTGGCGGCCAGGGCGTCCAGCGCCTCCGTACGCACCTTGGAGGGGCCCGCGCCGAAACGGCCGTCGGCGGGCTTGATGTCAGCGGGAATCTGGATATCGGCCACGAGCCGGAGCCTAGTCGGTTCCGCCAGGTCACCGAGGGCGTTGTCCGGCGGATGAGACAACCGATCACTGGTCGGGACGGGGGACGGACGCGTCGGGGCGTCACCCGATCGAGGGTGGGGCACGCTGAGCGCATGGCTGATCGTGCTGATCGTGAGGAGCTCGCACGCGCCCTCCGGGCGGACGTCCGCGGCGACGTGGACTTCGGGCCCGGCGCCCGCGCGCTCATGACGATGGACGCGTCCAACTACCGTCGCGTCCCGGACGGCGTCGTCGCACCGCGCGACGCGGAGGACGTCGCGGCAGCGCTCGCGGTCTGCCGGAGTCACGGGGTCCCGGTGGTGCCGCGGGGCGCGGGGACGTCGATCGCCGGGCAGGCGACGGGGGCCGGCGTGGTGCTGGACTTCACGCGCCACATGCGGACGGTGGTCTCGGTGGACCCGGAGGCGCGCACGGCGGTCGTCCAGCCGGGCGCCGTGCTGGACCGGCTGCGGGACGCGGCCGGGGCGTACGGGCTTACGTTCGGCCCCGATCCGTCCACGCACAGCCGTTGCACGCTCGGCGGGATGATCGGCAACAACGCGTGCGGGTCGCACTCGGTGGCGTGGGGGACGACGGCGGACAACGTCCACGAGCTGTCGGTCGTGACGTACGGGGGCGACGAACTCCGCATCGGCCAGGGGTGGGGGACCGCGGCCCCGGCCGGGCTGCGCGAGCTGGTCGAGGCGAACCTGGCACTGCTGCGCACCGGCTTCCCCGGCGGGCTGCCGCGCCGCATCTCCGGGTACGCGCTCGACGCGCTGCTGCCCGAGAACGGCACCGGCCTCGCCCGCGCCTTCTGCGGCAGCGAGGGCACCCTGGCGGTGCTCACCGAGGCGACTGTACGGCTCGTGGAGTCGCCGCCCGCACGTGCCCTCGCGGTCCTCGGGTACGCCGACGAGAGCGCGGCTGCCGAAGCCGCCGCCGGGCTGCTGCCGTACCGGCCGCTCACGGTCGAGGGCATGGCGCAGGACCTGGTCCCGGACGCCTTGGGGCGCGGGCTGCCGCAGGGCGGGGCGTGGCTGTTCGTCGAGACGGGCGGGGCGACCGGGGCCGAGGCCCGGGCCCGCGCCGATGAGATCGTGCGGGGCGCCGACGCGCTCGACGGGACAGTCGTCACCGACCCGGCAGGGCAGCGCGCGCTGTGGCGGGTGCGGGAGGACGCGGCGGGCACCGCGACCCGGATGCCCGACGGCAGCGAGGCCTGGCCGGGCTGGGAGGACTGCGCGGTGCCTCCGGCGCGCCTCGGCACCTATCTGCGGGACTTCCGGGCGCTGCTGGCGGAGTACGGGCTGCGGGGGACGCCGTACGGGCACTTCGGGGACGGGTGCATCCATGTCCGCATCGACTTCGATCTGCTGAGCCGGGACGGCGTGCGGCGCTTCCGCTCCTTCTCCGAGGACGTGGCCGGGCTGGTCGTGGCGCACGGGGGTTCGCTGTCGGGCGAGCACGGGGACGGGCAGGCGCGGGCGGAGCTGCTGCCGAAGATGTACGGGGACGAACTCGTCGCGCTGTTCGGCCGGTTCAAGGACGTGTGGGACCCGGCGGGGGGCCTGAACCCGGGCGTGCTCGCGCGCCCGGCACCGCTGGACGCGAACCTGCGCTTCGCCGTGCTGCCGCGCGAGCCGGTCGACGTCGCCTTCGGCTACCCGCACGACGGCGGGGACTTCACGGCCGCGGTGCGGCGCTGCGTCGGCGTCGCCAAGTGCCGGGTCGACGGGCCGAGTTCGGGGCCGGGCGTGATGTGCCCCTCGTACCGCGCGACGCGCGAGGAGCAGCACTCCACGCGCGGGCGCGCCCGGCTGCTGCACGAGATGCTCGCGGGCGAGGTCGTGACGGACGGCTGGCGGTCGGCGGAGGTACGGGACGCGCTCGACCTGTGTCTGTCGTGCAAGGGGTGCCGGAGCGACTGCCCGGTGGGCGTCGACATGGCCACGTACAAGGCGGAGTTCCTGCACCATCACTATGCGGGCCGGGTGCGCCCGGCGGCCCACTACGCGATGGGGCGGCTGCCGGAGTGGCTGCGCCTGGCCGCGCCTGTCGCGGGGGTGGTGAACGCGGCGGCGCGCGTGCGCCCCCTCGCGGCGCTCGCGAAGCGTCTGACGGGCATCGCCCCGGAGCGCGACATCCCGCCGCTGGCCCGCCGGACCTTCACCGCCTGGTGGCGCCGCAACGGCTCCCCCGGCTCCCCTCTCGTCCTGTGGCCGGACACCTTCACGGACCACCTGTCCCCGTCCGTCGGCCGCGCGGCGGTCGCGGTCCTCGCAGCGGCGGGCCTGGGTGTCACCCTCCCCCCGGGCAGGGTCTGCTGCGGCCTCACCTACGTCTCCACCGGCCAGCTGGACCGCGCCCGTACGGTCATGCGCCGCACCCTCGACGTCATGGAGCCCGTCCTCGAGCGCGGCGCCCCCGTCGTCGTCCTCGAACCGAGCTGCGCGGCGGCGCTGCGGACCGACCTCCCGGAACTGCTGGGCGACGACCCCCGGGCCCACGTCCTGGCCGGCTCGGTGCGGACGTTCGCGGGCGCCCTGGAGGAGTACGCCCCCGACTGGGCCCCACCGAGGATCGACCGCCCGGTCGCCGGCCAGACCCACTGCCATCAGCACGCGGTCCTGGGCGACGCGGCGGAGCGCCGCCTGCGCGAACGCGCGGGACTGACGGGTGACCTGAGCGGTGGCTGCTGCGGTCTCGCCGGCAACTTCGGCTTCGAGCACGGGCATTACGAGGTGTCGGTGGCGTGCGCCGAGGACCAGCTGCTGCCGTCCGTGCGCGCGGCGGGCGAGGACGCGGTCCTGCTGGCGGACGGCTTCTCGTGCCGCACGCAGCTGGAGCAGCTGGCGGGGCGGCGAGGGCGGCATCTGGCGGAGGTGCTGGCGGACGGGCTGGGGGAGGGGTAGGCATCGGGCGGTGGTCTCGGCGCTTGTCACGGGCGTGTCGTCATCGTCGTACGTATCGTTGTACTGCGCGGCTGCAGGCGACCACGCGGCAGCCGGGGAGGAACGCCACGATGACCGTCGTAGAGACCGACAGGATCGACATGGCCGAGAGCGACAACGAGCGCACCCTGGACGAAATGTTCGAGGCGCTCGAACGGATGCCCGCCCCCGAGGGATACAAGGTCGAGATCGTCGAGGGGGCCGTCTACATGTCGCCGCAGCGGGACACGCACTGGGAGATCATCGCGGACATCTACGACCAGCTCCGGTCCGTGTATCCACGGAAGCGGATCAAGTCCGATGTCCGGATCGACTACCCCGGTCACCTCAACGGCTTCGCCACCGACGTGACGCTGGTCGCCGAGGGCGCCGAGAAGAACGTCAAGGGCCTCTGGCGCTACGAGGACGTCGTGTTCGTCGCGGAAGTCATTTCCAAGGGCACCGGTGCCAACGACTACGGCCCCAAGAAGACCGCCTACGCCACTGCCGAGGTCCCGGTCTACCTCATCGCCGACCCCTACGTCGGTAAGTGCCACGTCTACACCCAGCCCAAGGACGGGGACTACGTCATCGAGACGACCGTTGCCTTCGGTACCGAGATCGACCTCACCAACACCCCCCTCGGCCTCACCCTCGCCACCGCCGACTTCCCCCGCGACTGAGTCGCCTGTGCGATCTCGGCGTGTGCCATGGCCATCGGGAGCGCCCCGTAGGCGTTCGCGGTCCCTGTCGGCCGGGACAGAAGCGGGGTGACCGGACAGGGCCCGCTTGTCCTGGGTGGTCGCGGCAGCCGATCATTCGGCGCATGAGACCCGAAGTACAGGCCTTCGTCGCGGACGGCCCGCTGCCCGACTGGGATGCGAGCGAAGAAGAGATCGAGAGGCGGGACGGCCGGCTCGCGGCGATTGCCCGGCCCGTCACGCCCGAAGAGGCCGAGGCATTGGCCACCTGCTTCGGTCCCGACGACTGCAGTCGCCTGGACGCTGGTGCACCTCATCGAGACGGCGCCCGGCCCGGTGCCGCAGCTGACGCGGCCCGGTCCCGGCGCAGGCGACTGGCAACAAACCCTGTGGGTGCGATGGGGCAGCGGAGAACCGCATGACGACGACGTGACGCCTTGACGGCATGAAGCGTCTTCCCGGCGCCCGGCGCCCGGAGCAACTGTCAGTGCCCGCTGCAAAGATCGGCGGCATGACTGACTCCTCAACATCGATCAGCGCCTACTGGGATGCTGCTGCGGCCACTTTCGACGAGGAGCCGGACCACGGGCTGCGCGCGGACGGGACGCGTGCTGCGTGGGCTCGGCTCTTGCGTTCCTGGATGCCGGTCGATCCGGCTGACGTTCTCGACCTGGGGTGTGGAACGGGATCGCTGTCCTTGCTGCTCGCCCTGGCCGGGCACCGGATCACCGGCGTCGATCTGGCGCCGCGCATGGTCGAGCGGGCAGGCGGCAAGCTGAGGGACGCCGGTTGTCCGGGGCGTTTCCTCGTCGGTGACGCGGCGATGCCACCGACCGGGGAGCAGCTTTTCGATGTTGTGCTGGTGCGGCACCTGGTCTGGACGCTGCCCGACCCCGAGGCCGCGTTGCGCGAGTGGGTCACCCGTCTGCGGCCGGGCGGTCGGCTGGTGCTGGTCGAGGGGCGTTGGCGCGAGGCAGGGCAGAGCGTTGTGCCGTACGCGCCTGGCGCCGGGTCGCTGCCGTGGAGCGGTGGAGTCAGCGGGGAGGACCTGGCTGCGGTCGTGCGTCCGCTCGTCGCCGACCTGCGGATCGAACCGCTCAGTGGCGACCAGGACTTGTGGGGCGGCCCGGTGACCGATGAGCGGTACGCCCTGATCGCCGACGTGTGACGTTCGACGGGGCCGAGGTCTGTTGAGCCGGACTCGTCAGCCCCGCGCCCCCCGGGGGCGTCCACCGGGAGGGGCCCCCGACGGCTGTCGAGTCCGCCCTTCTCCCTCGCCGAACGGCTCTGGCGGCGCGATCTCGCCGTCACCGGCGGTCAGGTCGGGCGCCGCGTCGGCGCCTTCGTCGTCGCCGCGGCCGGCTCCTGACCGCCGGGGTCAGGTCGCGCACTCCGCACCGCGGCGCCGACGCGGCGCCCTGGAGGCTCCGGACGATCCGGTCGTCGGCGCCCCGGCCGCCCCAGACGGTGGCGCGGCCGCCGCCCAGCTCCTGGGCGGGCGAGGGACGCGGGTGCTGTCAAGGGCGTCGCCCGTCAGGCCCGGTGACGTGACGGGAAGAGTGCTGCCACCGCGCTGACAAGCAGGGCGAGGACGCCGATGCCCGCCACGCCGAGAGCGCCGAGGTGCACGAGGGTCAGCCAGGTGTCGGGCTTGCCGTACGCCCGGTCGCCGAGGGCCTTCGCCTCGCCGGCGAACGTCAGGTCGCCGTCCCCGGAGCGCTTGATGTCGTCCCCGTAGGCGTACAGCGTGCCGGTGCGGGCCTGGCCGTCGGCCGTCCACTTCGCGCCCTCGCACTTGCCTGTGCTCTTGCCGTCGCCGATCGTCTCGATACGGCACGAGCTGGGCAGTTGGACGGAGACGGGCTTTCCGAAGGCGTACGCGGCCCCCCAGCCGCTCGGCGACTGCGAGGCGCTGCCGACGAAGAAGAAGGCACCGATCCCCACCGCGATGACGAACAGGCTGATGCCGCCTCTTTGCTTCAGTTTCTCCCAGCGTCCCTGCATGGCAACCCCCCACATGGTTGTGTGCACGTCAATTCAAGGGATGTTCGGGCACAGGAGTGGCCGAATCTCATCCCTGCGTGTCGCGCGTTTGTACCGCAGACGCGCGTGCCCGACAAGCGGTTCCGGGGCGTCGTTCCGGCGTAAGGGCCTTACGTTCCCACAGGGCTGACGCCCCGTCGCCATCGGCCTGAGGGGGATGACTTCGGCCACCGCCCACGCCCGCTGCATAGGCTGCCGCCATGACACCACCCCCTGTCGAGCTGGTGATCTTCGACTGCGACGGCGTGCTCGTCGACAGCGAGCGGATATGCGTCAAGGTGGACGCCGTGATCATGGCCGACCTCGGGTGCGCGTTCACCGAGGCGGAGATCATCGAGCGCTTCGTGGGCTCGTCCACCGAGGTCTACACGGCCGCGGTGGAGGAACGCCTCGGGCGGCGCCTGGAGAAGAACTGGCAGCAGCGGTACGAGCACCTCTACCAGGAGGCCTTCGCAGCCGAACTCACGGCCGTCGACGGCATTGCAGAGGCCCTGGACAGTCTGACCGCACCCTTCTGCGTGGCCTCGAACGGCGACCACGCAGGCATCCTGCACAGCCTGGCGCTCACCGCGCTGAGCGAGCGCTTCGATGGCCGCATCTTCAGCGCCACGGACGTCCCCAGAGGCAAGCCCGCCCCCGACCTCTTCCTGCACGCCGCCCGTTCCATGGGCGTGGATCCGGACCGGTGCGCGGTCGTCGAGGACAGCGCCTACGGCATCCAGGCCGCCCGCGCCGCGGGGATGCGCGCGTTCGGCTACTGCGGTGGCCTGACTCCGGCTGCGCGACTGGAAGGGCCGGGCACCGTCGTGTTCGACGACATGCGGGCTCTGCCTTCGCTGCTGAAGCGCGTCGACGGGTGAGCGCGTAGCTGTGCGGCGCTCCGCCGGCAGACTCAGGCTTCGTCGTTCTGGGGCTGCTCCAGCCGGGCGCGACGCCGGAAGTAGGGCGTCGAGCGGGTCACACCACTGGATGTCGCTGTGTCAGGTGACCGTAGCCGCCGGCCTGCCAGACGATCTCGCGGAACTCCCGCAGACTGAGCGCACGTCTGGGCTGACCCGGTGTGTCGGGGAACTGCACCGTGCCGCAGCGTCCGCAGTACCAAGCCCGGGACCACAGCTCCTCAGCGGCCGGTCGGCCGGCCAGGATCCGCCGGTATGCCGCGCGCCGTCTGGCCGACACGACGAAAAGGGCTGCCGCGGCGAGGAGCGCGATCGCGGATATCCACCCGAGGAAGGCGAAGTCATTCGGCGGGTCGGGTACCGGCTCCTGCGGGAAGATCAAGCCGCTGTTGTACGCGTCCGCGGGCGCGCCCGGCTCGTCCTCGAACCAATGACCCGCCTGGATCCCGCCGATGAACGTCCCGATGGACACCAGGGTGGCGAAGACGCCCAGGCAGCCGTAGCCGTGAGGCATCGGTGGCGGCGCGGGCGCCAGTGCCTTGGTCAGCCCCGTGCTTGCCTGGCGCACGGTGCGGGTCCCGTCTTCGTCGCGCAGTGCCGACACCTCGGTCATGCTGTCCCGGCCGGCTTGGTAGACGGCCGGAACACCCGAAACCCGGTCCGTGAGACGGCAGCTCGGACAGGGGTGAAGGCGTCGGTGTTCCGTGTCGTCGTTGTCTCTCATGGCTTTCCCCCGGTGTGATCGTCTCGATCGAGCGCCTGCATACCGTAGCCACGTCCAGGGAGTTGTCGAGAGGCCTTTGCCAGGTTGCCGTTGTCATCGAGGCGGGCGATGGCGCGGGCTTCGGCGCACCGGCGGCCGGTGCGGCCCTCGTCACGGATTCCGGGAGGGCGACCGGGCGACTGGTGTCGGACTCCGACACGATCTTCTCTCGCTTGGCACAGAAGAAGGGCTTCCTCCTCTTGAGTTGCCGGAAAGCGAAGAACATTAAGCTTGGGGGATGGGGTTGCTGAGAAACTCGGACCCGTTGGAATCGATGCAGTCATGGATTTCCGGTGAGCGCTCCAAGTGGGAATCCACGGCCATTACGTCGGAGGTTGAAGTAGCTCCGTCGGACCGGGGAACTCGCTCGGTCAGCTGGATCCTTGAGAGTGCGGACTTCATCGGCCAAGTCGTCGTCTGGGGAGACGGCCAATCCGAGATGGACCTGGCTGACGTGGCGACCGGGGAGGTACGTTCGCAGCACAGGAGAATCGACGATCACGACGGGCTCTGTTCGGTACTGAAGTCCGTCAGAGATTGGGTGGTTCTCAAGGGTTCACACGGTTAGCCGCGATCTTTCGCGCCACGGCGGCGGGCGGCCTCAGGAGCGGCCGAAGAGTCGTTCGAGGACCTCGGCCACGCCGTCCTCCTCGTTGGACGCCGTTCGCCGTCGTACGGAGGAGAGCACTGCCGGGTGGGCGTTGCCCATCGCGTAACCGGCACCCGCCCAGTTCAGGATGCTCAGGTCGTTGGGCATGTCGCCGAAGGCGACGACCTCGGCGGCGTCGATGCCCCGTTCGTCGCACAGCGCCGCCAGAGTGCCCGCCTTGGACACACCGTGCGCGCTGATCTCCAGCAGCCCGCGACCGCCGGAGTGCGTGAACTGGGCCGCCCCGCCTGCGGAATCCTCGGCCATCGCCAGCAGTCTGTCGGCGTCGAACCGGGCCGAGCAGGCCAGCAGTTGCACGATGGGGACGTCCGCCAGCCACAGGTCGGCCAGGGACGACACGGCGAGCTCGGCTTCGGGGGCGCCGGAGAAGCGCATCCCGTACGCGGGTTCGTACAGGAACCGGTGCCCCGTCTCCACGGCGAAGCCCAGCCCGGGGGCTGCTGCCGACAGTGCGGTGGCCACCTCGCGGGCGACCGGGAGGGGCAGGGTCCGGGAGCTGGTGACGGTACGCGTCCCGACGTCGTACACGAGTGCGCCGTTGCTGCACACCGCTGTGGCGACCAGGCCGGTCGCGGTGGCGAGCGCGTCGACGTACCGGGGCGGCCGGGCCGTGACGAAGACGACCTCCGAACCGGCGTCCGCGGCGGTCCGCAGGGCGCGCTGAGTGCGTTCCGAGACGCTGCCGTCCTTGCGCAGGAGCGTGCCGTCCAGGTCGGTGGCGATCAGTCGGGGCGGCAGCATCGCGACAGCTTAACGAGCCGCCACGGGGTGCGGATTCATATCCCGTCGGCCCTTGGCGCGCGCAGCACTGCCAGGAGAGTCCTGACCCTGAGCTCTGAGCTCTGAGCTCTGAGCTCTGAGTCCTGAGCCGGATCAGGAGCTTCCGTACGCTGCCGGGAGCCCCGCAGCCCGGCACCCTGAAAGTGGACCAGAATCCTCCGGTGCAGTATTTTGGACCAAAAGTTTAGCTGGATGGACGAAGGTGGAATCGGTGAGCGGGTCCCCGAGCGCGAGCGTGAGCGCCAGCGCCGCCCCCGGCGCGAGCGCGAGCGCAGATCAGGCGGCCGCCTCCGCCGTCGTGCTGCCCGAAGCGGCCGGTGCCCTGGAGAGCGGCGGAGGGCGCGGGCGCGCGCTCGGGCCGGTCGCGCTCGTCGTCGCGGGCGGGCTCTCGGTGCAGTTCGGTGCCGCCGTCGCCGTGCTGCTGATGCCCCGCGCGGGTGCGCTCGGCGTCGTCACGCTGCGACTCGTGCTCGCCGCGGTCGTCCTGATGCTGGTCTGCCGGCCGCGGCTGCGCGGGCACTCCCGCGCCGACTGGGGCACGGTCGTCGCCTTCGGCATCGCCATGGCGGCCATGAACATGCTGTTCTACCAAGCCGCGGACCGGATTCCGCTGGGCGCCGCCGTCACCCTGGAGGTGCTCGGACCGCTCGCGCTCTCGGTCGTCGTGTCGCGGCGGCTGATCAATCTGCTGTGGGCGGGCCTCGCGCTCGGCGGCGTCGTCCTGCTCAGCGGCGGTGGCTTCGACCGCCTCGACCCGGTCGGTGCGGCCTTCGCCATCGGGGCGGGCGCGATGTGGGCCGCGTACATCGTCTTCAGCGCTCGCACCGGACGCCGCTTCCCGCAGGCCGACGGGCTCGCCCTCGCCATGGCGGTCGGCGCGGTGCTCAGCCTGCCGTTCGGCTTCGCCGAGGCGGGGAGCAAACTGTTGGTGCCGTCCACGATCGGGCTCGGGCTCGCGGTCGCGCTGATGTCGTCCGTGCTGCCGTACACGCTCGAGCTCCTGGCCCTGCGCCGGCTGCCCGCGTCGACCTTCGCCGTACTGATGAGCCTGGAGCCCGCGATCGCGGCGACCGCCGGATTCCTGGTGCTGCACCAGGCCCTTTCCGCCGCCGATGCGGTGGCGATCGCCCTGGTGATCGCTGCGAGCATGGGGGCGGTACGGACACAGGTGCAGCGCGCCACCCGGTAGCCCGCCCGGTGACCCGTACGGGAGGCGGACACGATGATCCACCCCGACCTCGACCCCGACCCCGCCCCCGAAGGCAGCCCTGAAGACCTGGTCAGGGCCGCCCGTGCCGCCGGTGTGCGGGACGATCGCCTGCTGCAGGCCATCCGCGTCACCCCGCGCTCGGCATTCGTCCCCGTCTCCCACCGCGCATCGGCGTACGCGGACGTGCCGATCCCCATCAGCCACGGTCAGGTGACGACGCAACCCTCCCTCGTGGCCATGATGGTTGCCGCGCTGGGTCTCACCGGGAGCGAGCGCGTCCTGGAGATCGGCACCGGCTACGGCTTCCAGACCGCACTGCTGGCCCGCCTCGCCGCGTACGTCGTGAGTGTCGAGCGCTGGCCGGACATGGCGGAGCAGGCCAGGGCCAACCTCGCCGGCGAAGGAGTCAAGACCGTCAAGACCGTCAAGACCGTCGAGGCCGTCGAGACCGCCAAGATCGCCGAGACCGTCGAGACCGTCGAGACCGCCGAGACCGCCGAGACCTTCGAGAACGTCGAGATCGTTGTCGGCGACGGCACCCTCGGCATGCCCGCCCGCGCCCCCTATGACGCCGTCATCGTCTGCGCCGCCTTCCCGGAAGTCCCGCCGCCGCTGGTCCGGCAGCTGCGGATCGGCGGCCGTCTGGTCCAGCCGATCGGCCCGGGTGGCCAGGAGGAGGTCGAGCTGTACGAGCGGACGGCCCGGGGTCTCGTACGCCGCGGGAGGATCGTGGCGGCCCACTTCGTCCGCCTGTACGGGGACCACGGATATCCCGCGACCGCCCCGTTCGGGGATGCTGGGTGACATGGTGGCGGTCCTCGGCGTCGACGCGTGTGCGGACGGGTGGGTGGCGGTCGAGCTCCGTGATGCCCGATTCGCGGGGGCTCGCCTGAGCGCCGACCTGCGCTCCCTGCTGCGCGATGCGGGGCAGCCCGGGAGCGGCGCCGGCGCCGACGCCGGTGCCGACACGAACGCCGACGCCGACGCCGACGCCGACGCCGGCGTCGAGGTCGTGGCCGAGGACATGCCGCTGGGGCTCCTGGACGAGGGATGGCGGCACGCGGACGCGTACGCGGCGGCCCTGCTGGGCCGGCTGCGGAGCAGTGTCTTCCGGGTACCGCCGCACGCTGTGTGGCAGGAGGAGCAGTACGAGACCGCGAACCGCCGGTGCCGGGAGCTCACCGGTGCCGGGCTCAGCCGCCAGAGCTGGGCGCTGGCCGCCAAACTCCGCGAGGCGAACGGCTGCTTGGCGGACGCCGGGGGCGATCGCCTCTTCGAAGTGCACCCCGAGGTGTCGTTCTGGGCGCTGGCCGGGGAGACGCCGCTCCCGCACCGCAAGAGGAGCTGGGCGGGGCAGATGGCCCGGCGCTCGCTCCTCGAGGCCGCCGGCGTCGTCATCCCCGACGAGCTCGGGGAGGCGGGACGTGCCCGGCCGGACGACGTGCTGGACGCGGCGGCCGCGGCGTGGAGCGCACACCGGATCGCCCTGGGCCGCGCGCGCTCGCTCCCGGACCCGCCCCAACACGACGGCCGCGGCCGTCCGATCGCGATCTGGTACTGACGGTGACTGGGGGCCGCCGACGGGCTCGTGCGGACGCCGAAAAAGTAAAGCAAGCACGCTTGCTTGTTTCTGCTCGCGCTGCCATGCTCCGGACACCACGCCGTGTCCCGGAGGGAGCGCACCGTGTCCGACACCGCAGTCGTCCTCGACGACCTGCGCGCAGAGAGCGAGGAACTCGACCGGCTCGTCGCCGAGTTGAGCGAGGAGCGATGGGCCGCCGCGACCCCCGCCGCGGGCTGGACCGTCGCCCACCAGATCGCCCACCTCGCCTGGACCGACGAGGTGGCCCTGCTCGCCGTCACGGACGCCGAAGCCTTCGGCGCCGAGGTGAAGAAGGCCCTCGCCGCGCCCGACGCCTTCGTCGACCAGGCCGCGGAGGCGGGGGCCGGGCAGCCGCCGGCCGAGCTGCTGGGGCGGTGGCGCGCCGGCCGCGAGCGGCTCCGCCAGGCCCTGCGCGGTGCGCCCCCCGGGGCCCGTTTCCCCTGGTACGGGCCGCCTATGAGTGCCATGTCGATGGCGACCGCCCGGCTCATGGAGACCTGGGCGCACGGCCAGGACGTCGCCGACGCGCTCGGCGTCGTACGCGAACCGACCGCGCGGCTGCGGCATGTCGCGCACATCGGCGTACGCGCCCGGGACTACGCCTACTTCGTGCGCGGGATCGAGGCGCCGAAGGAGGCGTTCCGGATCGAGCTGACCGCTCCGGACGGGGCGCTGTGGACGTACGGGCCCGAGGACGCCACCCAGCGCGTGACCGGCCCCGCGCTGGACTTCTGCCTGCTGGTCACGCAGCGCGCCCACCGCGACGACCTCGCCGTACGGGCCGAGGGCCCCGACGCCGACCGGTGGCTGGACATCGCCCAGGCCTTCGCGGGCCCGGCGGGTGCGGGCCGCGCGCCCAAGGGGGCGTGACATGGACACCTTGAGGATCGGCAACGCCTCCGGGTTCTACGGCGACCGCTTCGACGCCGTGCGCGAGATGCTGACGGGCGGCGAACTCGACGTACTGACCGGCGACTACCTCGCCGAGCTGACCATGCTCATCCTCGGCCGCGACCGGGCGAAGGACTCGCGCCTCGGCTACGCCAAGACGTTTCTGCGGCAACTGGAGGAGGGCCTCGGGCTCGCCCACGAGCGCGGGGTGCGGATCGTCACCAACGCCGGCGGGCTCAACCCGGCGTGCCTCGCGGACGCGGTGCGCGCGCTCGCGGACCGGGTGGGCGTGCCCGTGCGGGTCGCCCACGTCGAGGGCGACGACCTGACCGCCCGCTTCCCGGACGCGCTCGCGGCGAACGCGTACCTCGGCGGGGGCGGGATCGCCGCGTGCCTCGCCGCCGGGGCCGACGTCGTCGTCACCGGGCGGGTCACGGACGCGGCGCTGGTCACAGGGCCCGCGCAGTGGCGGTTCGGCTGGGGCCCCGAGGCGTACGACCAACTGGCGGGCGCGGTGGTCGCCGGGCATGTGCTGGAGTGCGGCACGCAGGCGACCGGCGGCAACTACTCCTTCTTCACCGGCCATGACGTGCGGCGGCCCGGCTTCCCCGTAGCGGAGCTGCACGCCGACGGCAGCTGCGTCATCACCAAACACCCCGGCACCGGCGGGCTCGTGGACGTCGGTACGGTCACGGCCCAGCTCCTGTACGAGACGGGCGGCGCCCGGTATGCCGGTCCCGACGTCACCGCCCGCCTCGACTCCGTACGGCTCACCCAGGACGGGCCCGACCGGGTCCGTGTCACGGGCGTGCGCGGCGAGGCCCCGCCCCCCACCCTCAAGACCGGGCTGTGCAGGGTCGGCGGCTGGCGCAACGAAGTCGTCTTCGTCCTGACAGGACTGGACGTGGAGGCGAAGGCGGAGCTGGTGCGGGGGCAGCTCGAGGACGCCTTCGCGCGGGCCAAGTCCCGGCCGGAGGAGGTCCGCTGGGAACTGGCCCGCACCGACCGCCCCGATGCGGACACGGAGGAGACGGCGAGCGCGCTGCTCCGGCTGGTGGTACGGGACCGGGACGCGGAGGCCGTGGGCCGGGTCGTCAGCGGCGCGGCGATCGAGCTGGCGCTCGGCAGCTACCCCGGCTTCCATGTGACGGCCCCGCCGGGGAAGGGCGCACCGTACGGGGTGTTCGAGGCGGTGTACGTGGACGCGGCGTCGGTGGAGCACGTCGCCGTGCTGCCGGACGGGGAGCGGATGCCGGTGCCTGTGCCTGCGGCGGGGCGTACGCGGCCGCTGGAGCCCGTCGCCGCACCGCCCCTGCCCGAGCCGCTCCCGGCCGGCGGTCCGGTGCGCCGCGTACCGCTCGGCGCCGTCGCGGGCGCCCGCAGCGGCGACAAGGGCGGGGACGCGAACGTCGGGGTGTGGGTCCGGACGGACGAGGCGTGGCGGTGGCTGGCCCACGAGCTCACGGTGGACCGCTTCCGTGATCTCCTGCCGGAGGCCGCGGGCTCGACCGTCGCACGGCACGTCCTGCCGAACCTGCGCGCGCTGAACTTCGTCGTCCACGGGCTGCTCGGCGAGGGCGTCGCCGCGCAGGCCCGCTTCGACCCCCAGGCGAAGGCGGTGGGCGAGTGGCTTCGGGCGCGACACGTCGACGTGCCGGAGGTGCTGCTGTGACGCCGACGTGCGCGCCCGGTACCGGCCGGGCGGCCCGGGTGTCCGCCCTCGAACGCCGGACGGGCTCCGAGGGAGCCCCACCCGCACCCGCCCCCCACCCCCACCGGAGGTGACCCCATGACCATCCTCGCCAGCACGCTGGACACGACGTCACCCGAATACGCCGCCCACCGCGCCGCCATGCTCACCAAGCTCGACGCGCTCGACGCCGAGCACACGAAGGCCCTGGCAGGCGGCGGCGAGAAATACGTCGCCCGGCACCGGAAGCGTGGCAAGCTGCTCGCCCGCGAGCGGATCGAGCTCCTCCTCGACCCGGACACACCGTTCCTGGAGCTGTCGCCGCTCGCCGCGTGGGGGAGCGACTACCCCGTCGGCGCCTCCATCGTCACCGGCATCGGGACGGTCGAGGGCGTCGAGTGCCTGATCACCGCCAACGACCCGACCGTACGCGGCGGAGCCAGCAACCCCTGGACGCTGAAGAAGGCCCTCCGCGCCAACGAGATCGCGTTCGCCAACCGCCTCCCCGTCATCAGCCTCGTCGAGTCGGGCGGCGCCGATCTCCCTTCCCAGAAGGAGATCTTCATCCCCGGCGGGGCCCTCTTCCGCGACCTCACCCGGCTCTCCGCCGCCGGTATCCCGACCATCGCCGTCGTCTTCGGCAACTCCACCGCCGGCGGGGCGTACGTACCCGGAATGTCCGACCACACCGTCATGATCAAGGAGCAGTCGAAGGTCTTCCTCGGCGGCCCGCCGCTCGTCAAGATGGCCACCGGCGAGGAGAGCGACGACGAGTCCCTCGGCGGCGCCGAGATGCACGCCCGCACCTCCGGTCTCGCCGACCACTACGCGCACGACGAGCACGACGCCGTCCGCCATGCCCGCCGGATCGTCGCCCGCCTCAACCACCGCAAGGCGCACCCCGATCCGGCCGTTCCCGCCGCGGAGCCGAAGTACGACGAGGACGAGCTGCTCGGCATCGTCCCCGAGGACCTCAAGACCCCCTTCGACCCGCGCGAGGTCATCGCCCGGATCGTCGACGGCTCCGACTTCGACGAGTTCAAGCCGCTGTACGGGACGAGCCTGGTCACCGGCTGGGCACGGCTGCACGGCTACCCCGTCGGCGTCCTGGCCAATGCGCAGGGCGTGCTGTTCAGCGCCGAGTCGCAGAAGGCCGCCCAGTTCATCCAGCTCGCCAACCAGCGCGACATCCCGCTCCTCTTCCTCCACAACACCACCGGCTACATGGTCGGCAAGGAGTACGAGCAGGGCGGCATCATCAAGCACGGCGCGATGATGATCAACGCGGTGTCGAACTCGAAGGTCCCGCACCTGTCCGTGCTGATGGGCGCGAGCTACGGCGCCGGGCACTACGGCATGTGCGGCAGGGCCTACGACCCGCGCTTCCTCTTCGCCTGGCCCAGCGCCAAGTCCGCCGTGATGGGCCCGCAGCAGCTCGCCGGAGTCCTGTCGATCGTCGCCCGTGCGTCCGCCGCCGCGAAGGGGCAGCCGTACGACGACGAGGCGGACGTCGGCCTGCGGGCGATGGTGGAGCAGCAGATCGAGACGGAATCGCTGCCGATGTTCCTGTCCGGGCGGCTGTACGACGACGGCGTCATCGACCCGCGCGACACCCGGACGGTCCTCGGCATGTGCCTGTCCGCCATCCACACGGCCCCGGTCGAAGGCGCGCGCGGCGGCTTCGGCGTCTTCAGGATGTGAGACCCGATGATCCACACTGTTCTTGTCGCCAACCGGGGCGAGATCGCCTGCCGGGTCTTCCGCACCTGCCGTGAGCTGGGCATCGCGACCGTCGCGGTGTACTCGGACGCGGATGCCGGCGCGCTGCACGTACGGGAGGCGGACGCGGCCGTACGCCTCCCGGGCGCCACCCCCGCCGAGACCTATCTGCGCGGTGACCTGATCGTGAAGGCGGCGCTCGCGGCGGGCGCGGACGCGGTGCACCCCGGGTACGGGTTCCTGTCCGAGAACGCCGGCTTCGCACGCGCCGTCATCGACGCGGGGCTGGTGTGGATCGGCCCGCCGCCGGACGCCATCGAGGCGATGGCGTCCAAGACGCGCGCCAAGGAGCTGATGGGCATCGCGCCCCTCGCCGAGGCCGATGTCACCGAGGACGACCTGCCGGTGCTGGTCAAGGCTGCCGCGGGCGGCGGCGGACGCGGGATGCGGATCGTACGCGAACTCTCGTTGCTCAAGGACGAGTTGGAGGCGGCGCGGGCCGAGGCGCTCAGCGCCTTCGGGGACGGCGAGGTCTTCGTCGAGCCGTTCGTCGAGAACGGCCGCCATGTCGAGGTGCAGATCCTCGCCGACGCGCACGGTACGGTCTGGGCGCTCGGCACCCGCGACTGCTCCCTGCAGCGCCGCCACCAGAAGGTGATCGAGGAGGCCCCGGCGCCCGGGCTGTCCCCGGAACTCACCGCCACCCTGCACGAGTCGGCGGTGCGCGCGGCCCGTGCGACGGACTACCGGGGCGCCGGCACGGTGGAGTTCCTGGTCGCCGACGGCAAGGCGCACTTCCTGGAGATGAACACCCGCCTCCAGGTCGAACACCCGGTGACGGAGGCGGTGTTCGGCCTCGATCTCGTCGCCCTGCAGATCCGGGTCGCGGAGGGCGACCCCCTCGGCACCGAACCGCCGCCCGTCCACGGCCACGCCGTCGAGGCCCGCCTCTACGCGGAGGACCCGTCCCGCGAGTGGGCCCCGCAGACCGGCACGCTGCACGCGCTGTCCTTCCCCACCCACCCGCCCTTGAACGTGGGGGACGGGGCCCCCCACACTCCCTGGCCGCCCTCGGCGCCGCACGCCGGGGCGGGCCGGGCGACGGCGGCGGGGATTTTCCGGGCGTCCTTGCGGCCCGCGACGACCGCGACGACCGTGGGGAGCCCGGCGCTCCGCGCGGGCGGATTGGACGACCGCCCGGCGGCCGGTACCGGCGGTGTTCCGGCGGCTCCGGCAGCCGGCGCGGGCGGGGGGCACGCCGGGGCCGGCCTGACGCCCGGGGCCGGCGATACGCACGGTGGCGCCGCGGTCGGGGAGGGCGGGGTTCCGGCCGCCCCGGTGCTCGGCGCCGGCAGTGGGAGGGCGCCCTGGGCCCGGGTCGATACGGGGTACGGGCCCGGGGACCGTATCGGGGTGCACTACGACCCGATGCTGGCCAAGGTCGTCGCCTGGGCGCCCACCCGGGCGGAGGCCGTGCGGAAGCTGGCCGGGGTGTTGGAGCGGGCCCGGGTGCACGGGCCGGTCACCAATCGCGAGCTGCTCGTACGGTCCCTGCGGCACCCCGAGTTCGCCTCCGGCGGGATGGACACCGGCTTCTACGACCGGCATCTGCCGGAGCTGACCGCCACCGAGGACGGCGAGGAGATCGCCGCGCTCGCGGCCGCCCTCGCGGACGCGGCCGCGCGGCAGGCGGCCGGGGGCGCGACCGCCCGCCTCGGCGGCTGGCGCAACCTCCCGTCGCAGCCGCAGGTCAAGCGCTATCAGGGCCGCCACGGCGAGCACGAAGTGCGCTACCGCCACACCCGTCGCGGCACGGAAGCCGAAGGCCTCCCCGGTGTACGGGTCCTCGACACGGCCCCGCACGCCGTACGGCTGGAAGTCGACGGCGTACAGCGGGAGTACCGGGTCGCCCGCTACGACGGCCGCATCCACGTCGACACGGCCGCACGCGCCTACACGCTCACCGCGGCGCCCCGCTTCCCCGACCCCACCGACCGGCACGAGCCCGGCTCGCTGCTCGCGCCCATGCCCGGAATCGTCGTCCGGGTCGCCGATGGCCTGGCCCCCGGGGCGACGGTCACTGCCGGGCAGCCCCTCGTCTGGCTGGAGGCGATGAAGATGGAGCACAGGATCTCCGCTCCCGCCTCCGGCACGCTCACCGCGCTCCACGCCGCCCCCGGCCGCCAGGTCGAGGTCGGTGCCCTTCTCGCCGTCGTACAAGCAGCCGTACCGGAGGAGCCCGCATCATGACCACGAACATCGAGAGCGAAGAGCACACCGCACTGCGCGCCGCCGTGTCCGCGCTCGGACACCGGCACGGCCGCGGCCACGACCGCGAGGCGCTGTGGGCCGAGGCCGCCAAGCTCGGCTATCTCGGCGTGAACCTGCCCGAGGAGCACGGCGGCGGAGGCGGCGGCATGGCCGAGCTGTCCATCGTCCTGGAGGAGCTGGGCGCGGCGGGCTGCCCGCTGCTGATGATGGTGGTCTCGCCCGCCATCTGCGGCACCGTCATCGCCCGCTTCGGCACCGAGGAGCAGAAGCGCGCCTGGCTCCCCGGGCTCGCCGACGGCACCCGCACCATGGCCTTCGGCATCACCGAGCCCGACGCCGGATCGAACTCCCACCGCATCACCACCACGGCCCGCAGGACCGAGGACGGCGGCTGGCGGCTGACCGGCCGCAAGGTCTTCATCTCCGGCGTCGACATCGCCGACGCCACGCTCGTCGTCGGACGGACGGAGGACGCGCGAACCGGCCGCCTCAAGCCGTGCCTGTTCATCGTCCCGCGCGACGCCCCCGGCTTCACCCGCTCGCAGATCGACATGGAACTGCACGCCCACGAGAAGCAGTTCGAGCTCGTCCTCGACGACGTGGCCCTGCCCGCCGACGCCCTCGTCGGCGACGAGGACGCGGGCCTGCTCCAGCTCTTCGCCGGGCTCAACCCCGAGCGGATCATGACCGCCGCGTTCGCCATCGGCATGGGGCGGTACGCCCTCGCGCAGGCCGTCGACTACGCGAGGACCCGGCAGGTCTGGAAGGACCCCATCGGCGCCCACCAGGCCATCGCCCACCCTCTCGCCCAGGCCCACATAGAGCTGGAGCTCGCCCGCCTGATGATGCAGAAGGCCGCCGCCCTGTACGACGCGGGCGACGACGCCGGCGCGGGCGAGGCGGCGAACATGGCCAAGTACGCGGCCGCCGAGGCCTGTGTGAGGGCCGTCGACCAGTCCGTGCACACCCTCGGCGGCAACGGCCTCACCCGCGAGTACGGCCTCGCCTCGCTGATCACGGCCTCCCGCGTCGCCCGGATCGCCCCCGTCAGCCGGGAGATGATCCTCAACTACGTATCCCATCAGTCCCTGGGTCTCCCCAAGTCCTACTGAAAGACGCGATTCTGGCGAGCACCACTCCATCGCCGAAGGGGCCCCAGCTGCCATGGTGATCAACAGCGAGTACGCGGACGTTCCGGCCGTCTCCCTCCCCATCCACGACGCCGTCCTGGGCCGCGCGGCCGAGTACGGCGACACCGTCGCGCTGATCGACGGGGCGGGCGACATGACGATCACGTACACACAGCTCGACACGTTCCACCGCCGGATCGCCGCCGCACTCGCCGACGCCGGCGTGCGCAAGGGCGACGTCCTCGCTCTGCACAGCCCCAACACGGTGGCCTACCCGACGGTCTTCTACGCCGCGACTCGCGCCGGGGCGTCCGTCACCACCGTCCACCCGCTGGCCACGGCGGAGGAGTTCGCGAAGCAGCTGCGCGACTCCTCCGCCCGCTGGATCGTCACCGTGTCCCCGCTCCTCGAAGCCGCCCGCCGCGCCGCCGAACTCGTCGGCGGCATCGAGGAGATCTTCGTCTGCGACCAGGCGGAAGGACACCGCTCGATCCTCGGCATGCTCGGCTCCGGCGCGCCCGAGCCCGACGTCGCCATCGACCCGGCCGAGGACATCGCCGCTCTCCCGTACTCCTCCGGCACCACCGGCGTCCCCAAGGGCGTCATGCTCACCCACCGGTCCATCGCCACCAACCTGGCCCAGCTGGAACCGCTCATACCGATGAAGCCCGGCGACCGGATCCTCGCCGTGCTGCCGTTCTTCCACATCTACGGCCTCACCGCCCTGATGAACGCCCCGCTGCGCAAGGGCGCCACCGTCGTCGTCCTGCCCCGCTTCGACCTCGAACAGTTCCTGGCCGCGATAGAGAAGCACCGCATCAACGGGCTGTACGTCGCCCCGCCGATCGTCCTCGCCCTCGCCAAACACCCGGCGGTCGCCAAGTACGACCTGACGTCGCTGGAGTACATCGTCAGCGCCGCCGCCCCGCTCGACGCCCAGCTCGCGCAGGCATGCTCGGCACGGCTGAAGCTGCCGCCGGTGCGGCAGGCTTACGGCATGACCGAGCTGTCGCCCGGCACCCATGTCGTGCCGCTGTCCGCCGCGATCCCGCCGCCCGGCACCGTCGGGAAGCTCCTGCCGAACACCGAGATGCGGATCCTCGCGCTCGACGACCACGGCCGGGACGCGGCCGCCGGCGAGGAGGGCGAGATCGCAATCCGCGGCCCGCAGGTGATGAAGGGCTACCTCGGCCGCCCCGAAGCCACCGCCGACATGATCGACGCCGACGGATGGGTGCACACCGGAGACATCGGGCGCGTCGACGAGGACGGCTGGCTGTTCGTCGTCGACCGCGTCAAGGAACTCATCAAGTACAAGGGCTTCCAGGTCGCCCCGGCCGAGCTGGAAGCCCTGCTCCTCACCCATGAGGGCATCGCCGACGCGGCGGTGATCGGCGTGTACGACGCCGACGGCAACGAGGTCCCGAAGGCGTACGTCGTGCGGCAGCCGACCGCGACCGGCCTCACGGCGGACGACGTCATGGCCTACGTCGCCGAGCGCGTCGCCCCGTACAAGAAGATCCGCCGCCTCGAATTCATCGCCGGAGTGCCGCGGGCCGCGTCGGGGAAGATCCTCCGCCGCGAACTGCGGGACCGGGAGAAGGAGAACACGTGACATTCATCAGCACGGCGTCGGATCGGGGCATCACGACACTGACGCTCGACTCGCCGGCGAACCGCAACGCCCTGTCGGCGCGGCTCGTCGGCGAGCTCGCCGACGCACTGACCGCCTGCGGGAAGGACCCGGCCGTACGGGCGGTCGTCCTCACCCACACCGGGGGCACCTTCAGCGCCGGCGCCGATCTGAAGGAGCCGCCGAACCCGTACACCTTCGTCGCCCTGCTTCGGCAGATCGTCGAACTGCCGAAGCCGGTGGTGGCGCGGGTGGCGGGCCATGTACGGGCCGGGGGGCTCGGCCTCGTCGGTGCCTGCGACGTCGCGGCCGCGACGTCGGGCTCGGACTTCGCGTTCACCGAGGTACGCATCGGGGTCGCCCCCGCGGTCATCTCACTGCCGCTGCTGCCACGCCTGGAGCCGCGCGCAGCCGCCCGCTACTACCTGAGCGGTGAACGCTTCGACGCCGCCGAGGCGGCCCGTACCGGACTGGTGACGGCCGTCGGCGAGGACGTGGACGAGGTCCTCGCGCCCGTGCTCGACGGCTTCCGCAAGGCCTCACCACAGGCCCTGGACGCGACGAAGCAGCTGCTCACGGCTAGGGTGCGGGAGACCTTCGACCGCGACGCGGAGGATCTCGTGCAGCGCTCGGCGTCGCTCTTCGCCTCGGCGGAGGCGCGCGAGGGGATGACCGCCTTCCTCGAACGACGGGACCCCGCATGGGTGTGGTGACCACTCCGAAGCAGGACCGCAGCCGGGTGACCCGGCAGCGCCTGCTGGAGGCGGCCGTCGCCTGCCTGGCCGAACACGGCTGGGCAGGCTCGACCGTCTCCGTGGTCGCCGAACGCGCCGGCGTCTCGCGGGGCGCGGCACAGCACCACTTCCCGACCCGGGAGGACCTCTTCACGGCCGCGGTCGAGTACGTCGCGGAGGAGCGGTCGTCGGCCCTGCGGGCGCTCCCGGTGCAGAACCGGGCGGCCGTGGTCGAGGCCCTCGTCGACCTCTACACCGGCCCGCTGTTCCGCGCCGCCCTGCACCTGTGGGTGGCGGCGTCCAACGAGGAGCAGCTGCGCGGCCGCGTCACCGAACTGGAGGCGCGGGTCGGCCGCGAAACCCACCGGATAGCCGTCGAGCTGCTGGGTGCCGACGAGTCGGTGCCGGGAGTGCGGGAAACGGTCCAGGGGCTGCTGGACATGGCGCGCGGACTGGGCCTCGCGAACCTGCTGACGGACGACGCGGCAAGGCGGCGCAGGGTGGTCGCGCAGTGGGGGCGGCTGGTGGAGGAGGCGCTGGGCTGACGGCCCGGCCCCACCCGGTGTGACCCGGGTCATCCCCGGTCGGCGCGCCCCCGGCGTACCCTTTTCGCATGCTTCCGCTCGTACGCCGCCGCCACGTGGACTTCCTCCGCGTCACGAGCATGGCCTGTCCGGCTCACGTCTGACACAGGCCCCACTCCACCCCACCCGGCCCACCGGCCCCGCCCCACCGAGGCGGCCACCGGCGGTACGCGTTCCCGGTCATCGCCGGGACCGGCGGCCGGGACCAGACACAGCGGACGCAACCCATGTCTTTCTCGTCTTACCCGCAGGACTACTCGCAGCTCCCGGTCATCGACCTCTCCGCGGCCGACCGCGGCCCCACCGCCCGCGCCGAGCTGCACGCCCGGCTCCACAACGCCGCCCATGACGTCGGCTTCTTCCAGCTGACCGGCCACGGAGTGACCGGCGCCGAGGTGGACGCCCTGATGAGCGCCATGCGGGCCTTCTTCGCGCTGCCCGAGGCGGAGCGGCACGCCATCGACAACGTCAACTCACCGCACTTCCGCGGCTACACGCGCATCGGCGACGAACGCACCGGCGGCAGCCAGGACTGGCGCGACCAGCTCGACATCGGCGCCGAACGGCCCGCCCACATACCGGGGCCGGGCGAGCCCGCGTACTGGTGGCTGGAGGGCCCCAACCAGTGGCCGGCCGCGCTCCCCGGGCTGCGCACCGCCGCGCTCGCCTGGATCGACCGGCTCAGCGGGGTCGCCGGGAAGCTCCTGCACGAGCTGCTCGCGGCGATCGGCGCGCCCCCGGACTTCTACGACGACATCTTCGGCGACCGTGCTCACCTGCACCTGAAGCTGGTGCGGTACCCGGGAAGCGCCCCCGGCGCCCCCGGCGGCCCCGGGGACGCGGCGGGCCAGGGCGTCGGCGCCCACAAGGACTACGGCTTCCTCACCCTGCTGCACCAGGACACCGTCGGCGGACTCCAGGTGCAGCGCGCGGACGGCGCCTTCCACGACGTACCGCCGCTGCCCGGCGCGTTCGTCGTCAATCTCGGCGAGCTGCTCGAAGTCGCCACCAACGGCTATCTGCTCGCCACCAACCACCGCGTGGTCAGCCCGCCCGGCGCCACCGAGCGCTACTCCGTGCCGTTCTTCTACAACCCGCGCCTGGACGCCCGGATCGCACCGCTGCCGTTCCCGTACGCGGCGGACGCGCCCGGAATCACCGCGGATCCGGCCAACCCGCTGTTCGCGGAGTACGGGCGCAACGAGCTCAAGGGCAAACTGCGGGCGCACCCGCTGGTCGCCGCCCGCCACCACGCGGGGCTGGTGGAACGGGCGGCGTAACCGGAGCGATCTGCCTCACAGGCCTCGGTCGGCGATGTCGGCGTAACCCTCGATGTCGCGCGGGTCGCGCGAGCCCGGACCGACGTACCGGGCGGACGGACGCACCAGCCGTCCGGTGCGCTTCTGCTCCAGGATGTGCGCCGACCAGCCGGCCGTACGGGCACACGTGAACATCGACGTGAACATGTGCGCCGGGACCTCCGCGAAGTCCAGCATGATCGCCGCCCAGAACTCCACGTTCGTCGCCAGGACCCGGTCCGGGCGGCGTGCGTGCAGCTCCTCCAGCGCGGCCCTCTCCAGCGCCTCCGCGATCTCGTAACGCGGCGCACCCAGCTCCTTCGCCGTACGCCGCAGCACGCGGGCGCGCGGGTCCTCGGCCCGGTACACGCGGTGACCGAAGCCCATCAGCCGCTCACCCTTGTCGAGGGCCTTCTTCACGTACGCCGTCGCGTCGCCGGTCCGCTCGATCTCCTCGATCATGCCGAGGACGCGGGACGGCGCACCACCGTGCAGCGGGCCGGACATGGCGCCGACCGCGCCGGACAGGGCGGCCGCCACATCGGCGCCGGTCGAGGCGATGACGCGGGCGGTGAAGGTCGAGGCGTTCATGCCGTGCTCGGCGGCCGACGTCCAGTACGCGTCGACGGCCTTGACGTGCTTCGGGTCCGGCTCGCCGCGCCAGCGGATCATGAACCGCTCGACGACCGACTGCGCCTTGTCGATCTCGCGCTGCGGCACCATCGGCAGACCCTGCCCGCGGGCACTCTGTGCCACGTACGACAGCGCCATCACGGCGGCCCGCGCGAGGTCGTCGCGCGCCTGCGCCTCGTCGATGTCGAGGAGCGGTTTGAGGCCCCACACGGGCGCGAGCATCGCGAGCGCCGACTGGACGTCGACGCGGATGTCACCGGAGTGCACCGGGATCGGGAACGGCTCGGCGGCCGGCAGACCGGGGTTGAACGCGCCGTCGACCAGCAGGCCCCACACGTTCCCGAACGAGACGTGACCGACGAGATCCTCGATGTCGACGCCGCGGTACCGGAGCGCGCCGCCTTCCTTATCCGGTTCGGCGATCTCCGTCTCGAACGCGACGACTCCTTCGAGTCCGGGTACGAAGTCGGACATGAGGCGGCTCCTCGTAGTTCGGTTCGGGTCGCACCGGTGGTCGAACCGGCCGGTCACCCCGGTGATGCCCCGTGCGGGGGGTGGTCACCCTATCCGCGTCGTAGGGAGGCCACAGTGGCCCAGCGCATGATTTTGGCGGGTCCCACTGATGCGCGGAAGCGTGACATCCGGCACAGTCCGCCGATCCGGTTCAGGAGGATTAACGGCACTCAGTGCCGGGCAAACTCTGCCTCCGCTTCGGGGGAACGTGGCGCGCTTCGTACCGGGCTCCGAAGCAGCCAGGCAGTGGCGGACGGCGCCGGCGTGCGTTCTCGATACCACTGCCTGCGCTTGCATGTTCGAGGTTTCCGCCCAGATCACACATGCGTGCGCTAAATCCGCCCATAGCCGCACGACCCGATACGGCGGTGACTAGCGTCGCAAAGCGTTACCGGACGAGCGAGGCCACTTGCTCCCACTGTGAGTGGCCAGCCCCAGTCATCACGATCGCGAGATCACGCGGAGGTGTTGCTCGATGGCTACGTTTCCTGCGGGCGAGAAGACCCACCAGGCTGTGCTTCCTCAGCAGCCCGCTCTGGAATCCGTGGGAGCAGACACCCCTGGGAGCAGGGACGAAACGGCTCACGGACACCCCGCCACCGCGCGGGGCACCGGCAGGGAACATGGGCGAGGGGAGACCGGCGGGAACAGCACCACGCCCCGTCGGCGTCACGCCGTAAAGGCAGAGACCGGGGATGGTGACGTCCCCGCACAGGGCAATACCTACGAGGGCGGAACGGGCGCAAGCAGGGTCTTCGTACTCGACAAGCACGGACGTCCGCTCATGCCATGCCACCCCGCGCGCGCACGCGAACTCCTCACCAAAGGCCGTGCCGTCGTCGCGCGCCACGCGCCATTCACCATCCGCATCAAGGACCGCACGCGCGCCGCATCAGAAGTCGAAGGCGTCCAGTTACGAATCGACCCGGGCTCCAAGGGCACGGGCATCGCCGTCACCGATACGAAGATCGCATTCCATGACGGCGCGACCGTGACCGTGCGGCGTGGATTGATCTCACTCGAACTCCAGCACCGAGGCGACCAGATCCACCGAGCGATGGGACAGCGCGCCGGCTACCGCCGCAGGCGGAGATCGGCCAACTGCCGCCACCGCGCACCAAGGGCCGCCAATCGCACACGCCCGAAGGGGTGGCTGCCCCCGTCACTCCGACATCGGGTCGACACCACACTGTCGACCGCCCGCCGCCTCTGCCGGTACGCACCGATCACCGAGATCCACATCGAACGAGCCGCCTTCGATACGCATGCTATGAGCGCAGGCAAAGGCCTCACCGCGGCCGAATATCAGAACGGCACGCTGGCCGGGACGGAGATCCGCGAGTACCTGCTCGCGAAGTGGGGGCGAGCCTGCGCGTACTGCGGGGCCACCGGCGTACCGCTCAACACCGAGCACATCCAGCCGCGCAGCCACGGCGGATCCAACCGCATTTCCAACCTCACTCTGGCCTGCGTCCCCTGCAACGAAGCCAAGGGCTCGACTCCTGTCGAGGAATTTCTGGCCCATAACCCGGAGCGCCTCGCGGCGATCCGGCGACAGGTCAAGATGCCCCTCCACGACGCCGCGGCCATGAACGCGACCCGCCAGCAGCTCACGGACGCCCTCAAGACGCTCGGGAAACCCGTATACGCCTGGTCCGGTGGCCGGACGAAGTGGAACCGCACCGCCATGGGGCTGAACAAGACACATACCTTGGACGCCCTCGCCGTGGGCGAGCTGGACCATGAGAACGGGGACGCCATCGTCCGTGTCCCCCAACAGGTCTGCGTCGTCAAAGCAACCGGACGCGGGGCCTACGCACGCACCACCCCCGATCGGTACGGCTTCCCTCGCCTTCAGCGCCCGCGTCGCAAGCAGCACTATGGCTTCGCCACTGGCGACCTCGTCCGCGCCGTCGTGCCCACCGGCAAGTGGACGGGCACCTGGACCGGGCGCGTGGCTGTCCGCGCCACAGGACGCCACAGCGTCACCATCCCGACTGGGCGCATCGACATCTCCTACAAGTACCTGACGCTGCTCCAGCGGGCCGACGGTTACTCGCACGCCCATCGTCAAGAAGACACAAAAATGGGTTGAGGTGCTCTCCGGGGGTTCCTAGTGTGGGGTCCACACTGAAAGGAGGTGATCCGGAAGTGATTTCTTTTCGGACTCGTGAGGTGACTGCGGGCTAGCGGCCCGTCGTCGCACATCGTGCACCTCGGCAGCCTCTGCCGAAATCCAAGCAGTCACCGACCCGCGGGCTCGCCGGTACGTCCGGCCGGCTTCCTCTTCGGAGGAGACCAGAGCCCGCGGGTTTCTGCGTTCCCAGGCGCCGGTACGACGCATCAGGCCAGGCTCAGGCTGCCCGTGCGCTGGGACCGCGCCTCGCCCGTGCGCAGGACGATCGCGGCCGCCGCCAGGAGCAGAGCGCTCAGGGCGGCGAGGCCGGTGAGAGTGGGGGCCAGGTCGACGAGCGTGCGGCCCTCCAGCAACGCGCCGAGGACCGCGATCAGGCTGCCCGTGAGGGGGAAGACCGCGCCCACGATCTGGACGAGGGCCGGGAGGGCGAAGTTCGGGAGGCGGACGGCGCTGACGAACCAGAGGGGTTCGTCGAGGATCGTGTAGAGGAACGAGAACACCAGCAGGCTGTTGAGGAAGGCTCCCCAGGCGACCGCGGGCACGAGCAGGGCCAGGACGACGACTCCGTACATCCACCAGGCGGACACGGGGAGGGTCCCGAAGCCCGTCAGCGCGGCGACGGTGAAGCAGGTGAGCAGCCGGGCGTTCTGGAGGAGGGCCCCGGCGCCGTTGGCGATCATCAGGGTGAGTCGGCCGGCGGGGGTGAGGAAGAGGAGTTCCAGGGTGCCGGTGGCGCGTTCGAAGGAGAAGGCCAGGCGGACTGGACGAGGGAGAAGAAGAAGGCGTCGTACGCGTGGGTGCCGGTGGCCAGGAAGGCGAGCAGGCGGTCGGGGTCGGCGGCCAGCGGCCAGTTCGCCGCGGCGGGGGACGCGGTCGCGACCGGCGCAGGGTGTAGTCGGACATGGACGCGCGGCTGGCCGCGGCGCTGCGGCTGCCGACGTTCCGGGCCGGGCAGTCACTGCGGCTGAAGCGGGCGGTGCTGGTGGTGGACCGGGAGCGTACGGTCCGGCACGTGCAGTTCCCGGTCACGGACATCCCGGCGGCCGTGGAGACGGCTCTGGAACGGGGGCGCGAGGTGGCTGCCGCCTCGGGGTGACGGGGTGAGGGGCCGGCGTGGTGACCGAGTGAGGGGGCGACGGGCCGGCGTGGTGACGGCCGTCAGGGTGACAGGCGCTCCACCCGCCAGCCCGCGGGCTCCTCGGCCGTCCGTACGTACCGCAGCCGGTCGTGCAGCCGGTTCTCGTGCCCCTGCCAGAACTCGACCGTCTCCGGCGTGACCCGGTAGCCGCCCCACTCCGGCGGCACCGGGACCTGCTCCCCCGCCGGGTAGCGGGCCCCGAGCTCCTCGTAGCGCCGCAGCAACTCGTCCCGGGAGGAGATCACCGAGGACTGGGCGCTGGCCCAGGCGCCCAGCTGGGAGCCGTGCGGGCGGGTGCGGAAATACGCGGCGGTCTCGTCGCGGCCGACGCGGGCCGCCGTGCCGGTGACGATGACCTGGCGGGCGAGCGGGTGCCAGGGGAAGAGCAGCGAGACGTACGGGTTGGCGTCGAGCTCGCGGCCCTTGCGGGAGCCGTAGTTGGTGTAGAAGACGAAGCCGCGGTCGTCGAAGTGCTTGAGCAGCACGGTGCGCGAGGAGGGCCGGCCGTCGGGGGTGGCCGTGGAGACGACCATGGCGTTCGGCTCGTGGAGGTGGCCGGCCGCGGCGTCCTTGAACCAGTGGACGAACTGCTCCATCGGCTCGGCGGGCAGATCCGCCTCGTGGAGCGGAGTCGAGCGGTACTGCTCGCGCATGGCGGCGGGGTCGAGAGCGTCGGTCACGGGATCATCCTGCCCTAGGGCTGTCCGGCGGATCCTTTCCCCTGCCCACCGCCCCCTGCCCACCGCCCTTCCACCTCTTCCTGTCCACCTCTTCCTGTCCACCTCGTCCCGCGGTGTGGATCTCGGCGGTGACGCGGAAGCGGCGGGTTTTCCGAGGAACAACGATTTCCGGGAAATTCGTGTGTCCTGTGTCACGTTCCAGTTGAATGGCCGAGTGCGTCTGCACGTGAGTACACGTCCTGCAGGGGGTGCCGGGATGAGTGCGTCCAGGAGTGAGACGGCCCATGCTCTCGGGCCTGACGAGCCGGAGCGGGAGTCGGAGCGGGTGGAGCCCGGGTCGGATCTGCTTGCCGCGTTGCTGGACGGGATGGACGCGGCGCTGTGTGCGTTCGACGCCGACGGGGTGATCACGCACTGGAACCGGGAGGCCGAGCGGATCCTCGGCTGGTCGCCGGAGGAGGCCGTGGGGCGGCGCGGGTTCGCGGGGTGGGCGGTGCGGTCCGCGGACGCGGACGAGGTGCAGGGGCGGCTGATGGGCGCGATGCACGCGCCGGGGCGGCAGGTGCACGAGTTCGCGCTGCTCCGCAAGGACGGCGGGCGGGTACTCGTACGGACGCAGTCGGCCGGGGTGCGCGGGGCGGACGGGAAGCCCGCGGGGGTGTACTGCGCGTTCAGCGAGGTGCATGCGCAGATCGATCTGGAGCGGTCGATCGCGCTGAGCGAGGCGCTGTTCGAGGACGCCTCGTGGGGCGTCGTCCTGGTGGACGTGGATCTCAGGCCGACCGTCGTCAACGGGCACGCGGCCCGGATGCTCGGCTCCGGCGCGCGTACGACGCTGCTGGGGCGGCCGCTCGGCGAGCTTGTCGTGCAGGGCGTGGAGGAGTTGGAGGGCGCGCTGCACCATGTGCTCGCGGAGGGCGCGCCGGGGTCGCTCGCTGAGCTGTGGGTGACGGTGCGGACGGACGAGGGGGAGCGGAGGCGGTGCTGGCGCAGCGGGTTCCTGCGGCTGGCGTCGCCGTTGGCGGAGGAACCGGTGCCGCTGGGGGTCGGCTGGCTGTTCCAGGACGTGACGGAGGCGAAGCTCGCGGAGCAGGACGCGGACCGGCTGCGGTTCCGGTTCAGTCAGCTGCACCGGGCGGCGCGGGCGGCCGCGGAGTGCGAGGACCCGATGGAGGCGGCGACGGCGCAGGTGGATTTCGCGCTGGCCGGCTTCGCGGATCACGCGCTCGTGGACGTGGTGGCGCCCGGCGGCGGGGGTGAACGGCTCGTACGGGCCGCGGCGACGCCCTCGGGTGCGCCGGGGCCGGTCGCGCGCGTGGCCGGGGCGGGGATCCCGGTGCGCTATGCGCAGGGGCATCCGGCGCTGCAGGCGATGGACCGGATCGGTTCGGTGCGGGCGAGCGCGGGAGGCGGCAAGGGCGGCAAAGGCGGTCCGGAGGCGTGGGCGGCGGAGCGCCAGTGGCCCCGCGACGCGGTGCACGCCCTGTGCACGGTGCTGCGCAGCCGCGGCCGCACGCTGGGCGTACTGACGTTCCTGCGGGCGCCGAACCGGCCCGCCTTCGAGCGCTCGGACGCCGTGTACGCGGAGAGCGTGGCGACGCGGGTGGCTGCGGCGCTGGACCTGTCCGCGTCGCAGGGGGAGTGAAGGCGCGGCGCGGGGCCTTTCCCCGCAGGCGTGGGCCCGCCCCATCGCGGCCGGACAATCCAGCCCCGTCCGGCGATTCGGGCGACGCGGTGCTGCTGGACCATCCGGTCCAGAACCTCGCCGCGACCGTGTCAGTGCCGGAAGAAGATCCGGTCCGCGTACTCGGTCATCACGCGCCTGTTCCACTCATGACCACCGTCGACGTTGCCGGAGCGCAGCAGCGGCGGCTCGATGCCGCGCGCGACGAGCTCGCCCGCCGCGGCAGCCATCGTCGCCTGCATCAGCGCGCTGGTGACGACGGTGGAGGCCGGGGCGAAGGGGGCTTCGATGCCCTCGGCGGTCAGCTCCGCGTCACCCACCGCGATCTTGGAGTCGAGGACGATGTCGCAGTGGTCCTTGAGGTACGTCCCGGAGGCGTGCAGGGAGGGGGTGCCTCCCGTGCCCGAAGGGCTACGGGGGAGGGTCTCCGTCGCGTACGCCACCGACGTCACACCGATCACCGTGAGGCCGAGGGCCTGCGCGTTCATGGCCATTTCGACCGGCAGGGCGTTGCGGCCGGAGAGCGAGACGATGATCAGCAGATCGCCGGAGCGGGCGGGGCTGGAGTCGAGGACCGCGCCCGCGAGGCCGTCCACGCGCTCGAGCGCGGAGCCCAGCGTGGCGGGCATGACGTCGACGCCGACGACGCCCGGGACGGCGAGCAGGTTCATCAGGGCAAGGCCGCCCGCACGGTAGACGACGTCCTGGGCGGCCAGCGAGGAGTGGCCCGCGCCGAACGCGAAGAGCCGGCCGCCCGCCGCGACGGTGTCCGCGATGGCGGTGCCGGCGGCCGCGATACTGGCCGCCTCCTCGTCCCGTACGCGCTCGAGCAGGCCGATCGCGGCGTCGAAGAACTGACCCGCCAGTTTGTTCTCGCCCATTGCGGTCGCCCCTTTTCGTCGTGTCGCGGATCACGTTGCGGTCTGGACCATTGCTCTGTCAATACGGGCTTCCCGCAGTGGGCCCCGTTGTCAGTGCGATGCGTCAGAATTGAGCCAGGGCCATCGCACGATTCTTTTGTCACAGCATCGAGGGGCACGTATGTCCGGACTGATCGACACAACGGAGATGTACCTCCGCACCATCCTCGAGCTCGAAGAGGAAGGCGTGGTCCCCATGCGCGCCCGGATCGCGGAGCGGCTCGACCAGAGTGGCCCGACGGTCAGCCAGACCGTGGCGCGGATGGAGCGCGACGGCCTGGTCACGGTCGCGGGCGACCGGCACCTGGAGCTCACCGACGAGGGCCGGCGGCTGGCGACGCGCGTGATGCGCAAGCACCGGCTCGCCGAGTGCCTCCTGGTCGATGTGATCGGCCTGGAGTGGGAGCAGGTGCACGCCGAGGCGTGTCGCTGGGAGCACGTGATGAGCGAGGCCGTGGAGCGGCGCGTGCTGGAGCTGCTGCGCCACCCGACGGAGTCTCCGTACGGCAACCCGATCCCGGGTCTGGAGGAGCTGGGCGAGAAGGCCGAGGCCGATCCGTTCCTGGACGACTCCATGGTGAGCCTGGCCGAGCTGGACGCGGGCGCGGAGGGCAAGACGGTCGTGGTCCGGCGGATCGGCGAGCCGATCCAGACGGACGCCCAGCTGATGTACACGCTGCGGCGGGCGGGGGTGCAGCCCGGGTCCGTGGTGAGCGTGACGGAGTCGGCCGGCGGGGTGCTCGTGGGCAGCGGCGGGGAGGCGGCGGAGCTGGAGGCGGACGTGGCGTCGCACGTGTTCGTGGCGAAGCGCTGACGTCGCAGGCTCCCCCGAGCCCGAGCGAGCCCGAGCCCCAGCCCGAGCCCCAGCCCGGTGCCGGGGGCTCTTTCCGGCGTTCCTTGCGCGCCCGTACCGCACTCGCGGTGCGGGCGCGTCTTTGCGCGCGCCTGTGCGCCGTGTGCCGCGCCGGAACCCGGCGGCTCCCGGAACGCGCTTTCAGGCCGGAATGGCAGCGCCCGGGCGATTCGCGTGCCACGCTGAACCGAGGCATATGACTGGGGGTGGCGCATGCCGTACCGCATGCCGTACGTACACATGGAGGGCCCCGGCGCCCAACGGCGCCGGGGCCTGTCCTCCCCTGTGCGACCCGGAGCCCCGAGCTCCCAGGGTCGCTCCCCTCGGACCGGTATCCCCGAGCGGTCCGCCTCCCGCAGAAGATCTCCCCTCGGCGAAGCGGATCAATCCTTGAGCATGGTCACTCGAACGAGGGGTGTTCGGCGCGGGATCCCGGTTTTCGAATGGAAGTTCGATAGTCTGGCGTGACTCGATCGCTTGTCGATCACTTCTTCATCGCTACGGAGATCCGCGGGGGACAGAAGGGGGTGCCAGGACCATGGTGCGGCGCATCGACGTGACGGGAGCGGACGGCGTACGCCTCGCTGCCTGGGAGTTCGCCGATCCGCCCAAGGGCCGCGCCGAGACGGACCGCGCCCAGGGCGTGTTATTGCTCCACGGGCTGATGGGCCGCGCCTCGCACTGGGCCTCCACGGCCCGCTGGCTCGCCGAGCGGCATCGCGCGGTGGCGCTCGACCAGCGGGGTCACGGGCGCAGCGAGAAGCCGGCGGACGGCTCGTTCACACGCGAGGCGTACGTGTCGGACGCCGCGGCCGCGGTCGAGCAGCTGAGCCTCGCCCCGGTCACGCTCATCGGCCACTCCATGGGCGCCCTCACCGCCTGGCAGCTGGCCGCCCAGCGCCCGGACCTCGTCCAGGCCCTGGTCATCTGCGATATGCGCGCCTCCGCGCTGGGCTCGGCCTCCCAGCGGGAATGGGAGGACTGGTTCCGCAGCTGGCCCGTCCCCTTCGCGACCCTCGCGGACGTCCGCAAGTGGTTCGGCGAGGACGACCCCTGGGTGGAGCGCCCGAGCCCCGCGCGAGGTGAGTTCTTCGCCGAGGTGATGGCCGAGCGGGCGGACGGCTGGCGGCCGGTCTTCTCCCGCCGCCAGATGCTCACCTCCCGCGAGACCTGGGTCCATGACGCCCACTGGGACTCCCTCGCCCACGTCCGGTGCCCCACCCTCGTCGTCCGCGGGCTCGACGGCCGGCTGGGCCGCGCCGAGGCCCAGGAGATGGTCCGGGTCCTGCCCCGCGGTCAGTACGCCGAGGTCCCCGACGCCGGCCACCTCGTCCACTACGACCAGCCGGCCGCCTGGCGCAGCGCGATCGAGCCGTTCCTGGACGGCGTCCTGACGCCGTGACGTCTCCGTTCGCCGGCTGACGTCGAAGAAGGCTCCGCGCTGATGCCGGATGTCCGGCCGGAGCGCGGCGGACCGGGCCCACCGTCATCGACCCGGTCCGCCGCGGCGGGGAGGTGGCTCGGAAAGAGCTCGGGAAGAGCTCGGAAAGAGCTCAGGAGGGGCTCAGGAGGGGCTCAGAAGGCGAAGACCGCGGCCTGGGTCAGGCTCGCCCGCATCTCGCACGAGTTGCCGTAGGTGGCCGACCAGCTGACCCGCTTGCCCTGCCAGACGCCGTCCGCGGTGATCGTGATCGGGTCCCACTGGCGGGTGCACGGGCCGCCGACGGCCTTGGACAGCAGTCCGAACTCGCCGTCCACCGCGGTCAGCTCCTTGCACGCCGCCGTGGCCGACGGGTGGCTGCCGCCCGGCCTCGGCGCACAGCTCAGAGTCACCGCGCGCTCGACGGTGGCCGTCGCGGCCTCTTCGCCCGAGCCGATGGCGAGCACCAGCGCCGACGGCGCGTAGAGACTGGCCGGCTGGGCGGGCGGCGCCGCCTGTGCGGCGCTGCCCACGGTCAGGAGGAGGGCGGCCGCGGAGGCCGTCGCGCCGAGTGTGTTGAAGATGTAACGCATAAGTGAATCCCCTTTGCCGGTGAGTGCGATTGCGCTCGGGAGTCTTGCTGATGCGTACAGTGATCGCACATCCATCGCATGTTTCCGGCCGCATACGTTCCGAAAGGGTGACCGAACGGTCGTTCGGGCAGTTCGGACGGGGTGTACAGGGCGGACGCCAGGCTGTCCAGCATATGGACATTGCTCGGTGGTGTAATCGGAAACAATCCCTTGACCTGCTTGTTCCTGGAATTGGTTCCATCTTGGAGTAGTGCCCCGTACGCCCCTTCGACCGGAAAGCGTCGGCATCCGCCTCAGCCGATCGGCTCACTGATTTCCACGCGGACCTTCAGCGTGTTCGCGGCCGCGGCGTCCAGGTCGATCGGTTCAGGGTTCTGTGTCGCGTGTTCCGGGGGTGTTGTCGCCGGCGGAGCCATTCGTGTTGTCCTCCGCCGCCGCACACATAGGGAACGAGTCCTTCACACCCCCGGCCTTTTCGGACAGGTCATCGGCGAGCTCGTACTCACCCCTTGCTGACCGCCGTCAGGATCTCCGGCAGCCGCCGCGCCGTCTGCGGCGCCGCCACCCGCAGCCCGCCCCACGTCACGACCCCGCCGTACACGATCCCCAGCGGCAGCAGACTCCACAGCACCGACTCCGCGTTGGCGGCATTCAGCCAGATCGTGAGCGCGATCACCGGGGCGCACAGCAGGGCCGAGGCGATCATTCCGCCGAAGATGGAGATCCAGGCCAGCCCGCCCTGCCCGGGCGCGACGTTCTTGTACGCGCTGTCCTGCGGGATGGAGTACGGGAAGCGCGCCGACGCCACCGCTCCCGTCGCCAGCATCGCGCCCAGCAGCGCGAGTGCGAGCCCGAGCGCCTCGGGAAGCGCCTTCCAGTTGCCCAGGATCGCCGCGGTGACGACGGTGACCAGGACCGTGTACGGGAGCGTGATCAGCAGCAACGCCAGCGCGCGGGCGCGCAGTTCGAGGTAGGCGTCACGGGGCGTCGAGATCGTCTGGGCCACCATCCAGAACGCGGAGGTGTCCTGCCCGAACTGGTTGTACATCTGGATGCCGAGCATTCCCGAGGCGAAGCACGAGAAGTAGATCGAACCGGTGCCCTGCAGGGCGTTGAACACCGGCACGATCAAGCCGATGACCAGCGCCGTCACCCACGCCGTCTTCGTCTTCGGGTCGCGCCAGACGTACCGCAGGCTGCGCTGCATGACCGTGCCCGTACGCCCGCCGGGCAGCAGCCGGTGCAGCCCGGTGGACGAGGCCTTGCGGCTCGGCTCCGACGCGGCCGCGAGCGTCGACCCGTCCGGGGTGGTCATCAGCCGCGTGAGGCTGTGCTGCCACGCGTACAGCAGCACACCCAGCGCGGTCACGGACAGCCCGAGCTGCGCGAGCGCCGTACCGTACGAGCCCGAAGCCGCCGAGTCGATCGCGCCGATCGCCGACGCCGGCGGGATCCAGCGCACGATCGCCGCCACCGGCTCGAGCGACGAGAGGCCTCCCGCCGCGCCGATCCGCTGCGCGCCGAAGTTCACGAACTGGATGCCCACCGCGATCACCAGACCGCTCAGCACCGCCAGGTCGCGGCCCTTGCGCGAGGTCAGCAGCCGGATGTTGGCCGCCGCGACCGCCCGCGCCAGCGCCACGCACACCAGCAGCGTCAGGGGTACGGCCACGACCGCGACCAGCACCGCCCCCGTGCCGTGCGCCAGCGCCAGCGCGCCGCCCACGGCCAGGAAGAGCGTGAACAGCGGGCCGATCCCCACCAGCGAGGCCACCAGCAGCGCGGAGACCAGCGGACGCGGGCGCAGCGGCAGCATCACCAGCCGGGTCGGGTCGAGCGTCTCGTCGCCGCTCGGGAAGAACAGCGGCATGAACGCCCAGCCCACCGCGAGCACTCCGACCAGCAGCACCACCACCGTGGCCGCGCTCTCCTCGCCGCGGAGCAGGATCAGCCCGATGAGCTGCCCGGCCGCGATGAGCAGGGCCACGACCGCCGACGCGACGAAGGCGGCCGTCCGGCCGGAGGACTGGCGCAGTCCGTTGGCGAGCAGCGACAGCTTGAGCCGTACGAAAACGGGGGTGATCGAAGCAGTCACGGGAGTCGTCGGATTCGTGGCCGTCGTCATCGCGAACCGCCGCCGCCCAGCCAGTCCAGCGAGTCCCCGGCGTCGCGGCCGCTCGCCCCGACCAGCTCCAGGAACGCGTTCTGCAGCGACGACGCCGAACCCCGTACCTCCTCCAGCGTGCCCTGCGCCCTGATCCGGCCCGCCGCCATCACCGCGACCCAGTCGCACAGCGACTCCACCAGCTCCATCACATGGCTGGAGAAGACGACGGTCGCCCCGGAGGCGGTGTAGCGCTCGAGCACTCCACGGATCGTCTGGGCCGAGACCGGGTCGACGCCCTCGAACGGTTCGTCCAGGAACAGCACCCGGGGGTTGTGCAGCAGGGCGGCGGCGAGGCCGATCTTCTTGCGCATACCGGTCGAGTAGTCGACGACCAGCTTGTGCTGCGCCCCCGCGAGATCCAGTACGTCGAGGAGCTGCGCCGCCCGCTTGTCGACCTCGTCACCGGGCAGCCCGCGCAACCGGCCGGTGTAGGCGAGGAGTTCCCGTCCCGACAGCCGCTCGAAGAGCCGCAGCCCCTCGGGGAGTACGCCGATCCTGGCCTTGACCTCGACCGGGTCCTTCCACACGTCGTGGCCGACGACCTCGACGCGCCCCTGGTCGGGGCGGAGCAGCCCGGTCACCATCGACAGCGTCGTCGTCTTGCCGGCGCCGTTCGGTCCGACGAGACCGATGAACTTGCCTGCGGGCAGGGTCAGATCGATGCCGGCGACGGCGACCTGCTCGCCGAACCGCTTCCACAGCCCCTCGACACGAACGGCGGGCGGCGCCGTTTCCGGCGTACCGCCCGCCGCCTGGAGCTCTGTCCGGCCGCCTTGCCGGCCGGCTTGCTGGCTCGTTTTCTGGTCCGGCATGGTCGCTGCCTTCCGTTGTCCCCGTTTGTACGGGAACAACATTACGATCAGCGCGTCCGCTCGGCGGCCGCCTCTCGTCCACACGCGTATGCCAGGGGGCTGATGAGCTCCTCCGCGTCCGGCAGCCAGCGGTTCGCCAGTGTGGGGCGGCGGGCCCATTGCACCGCGCCCTGGCCGCCGATGCGGGTCGGCGGTGCCGCCACATAGTGGCCCTCGCCGCGCGCCACCAGGTCGATCGAGCTGGGCGCCCAGCCCAACTTCCGCACCAGATCAGGGGCCTTCACGGCGCCGCCGGGCAGCACGAAGAACATCATCCGCCGGTCCGGGGTGCGGGTCACCGGACCGAGCGTCAGATCCATCCGCTCCATCCGTGCCAGTGCGAGGAAACCGGCGGACTCCGGGACGTCGAGCGCGTCGAACGTCCGTCCCGTCGGCAGCAGGATCGACGCCTTCGGCTGCTTCCCCCACAGCCGGCGCGCGGCGACGGCACTGCCGGTCGCCTGGTTCGCCCAGTCCGGGCGGGTGGCGTGCGCCCCCGGCGCCTCGCACGCGGGCGCGCCGCAGGAGCACCGCTCCGCGCCGTCGGCGGCCTCGAGCCAGGTGCCCGGGAACACGTCCCAGTGGCGCTCCTCCGCATACCGCACGGCGCTGTCCAGCAGTTGTTCGCCCCGCTGCCTGGGGATCTGTGCGGCTTCCGTGCCGATGGTCTCTTCCACGATAAACACAACTCCCCCTGTCGGTGCGGGTTACGGGCGCGCACGGGCGGGACACGGCGCATCGTTCCTGCATTTGGGGCGCACGGGTGCATGGGTGGGGGCGCGCGTGCGGCCGTTGCCCGGCGGGAGGGTAACCCCTTGCGGGGTAGCGGCATTCACCCGTAATCGTCCGAGCTCATTGGCATTCTCCGGATAACCGCCGGGAAGTGATCAATTGAAGATCATGGGCTCGATCGAAGATCCCGGTTGAAGGTCTCGATTGAAGATCACGAACTGAGCGGTCCGATACAGGGGGTAGTCATGGCAGCGAGGCCACTCGTCGCCCGCCAGCCGAACGAACGGCTGCAGGCGCTCATCCAGGAAGCCGCGTGTTCCAACGCCGGGCTGGCCCGCCGGGTCAACCTGGTGGGTGCGGAGCGCGGACTCGATCTGCGGTACGACAAGACGTCCGTGGCGCGCTGGCTGCGCGGACAGCAACCGCGCGGGCGGGCCCCGGGGATCATCGCGGAGGCGCTGGGCCGCAAGCTGGGGCGTACGGTCACGATCGACGAGATCGGTATGGCGAACGGGAAGAACCTGGCGTCGGGCGTCGGGCTGCAGTTCGCGCCGACCGTGCTCGGGGCGATCGAGCAGGTCTGCGAGCTGTGGCGCAGCGATGTGGGCCGCCGTGACTTCCTGTCCGGGTCGACGGTCGCCGCGTCGGCGCTCGTCGAGCCCAGCCGCGACTGGCTGATCACGGGCGCGGACGCGCAGGTGGCGCGCACGGCGGGCGCGCGGGTGGGGGTGTCGGACGTCGAGGCCGTACAGGCGATGACGGAGGCGCTCAAGGTGCTGGACCACCGCTTCGGGTCCGGGCATGTGCGGCCGGTCGTCGTCCACTACCTCAACAGCGTGGTGTCGGGGCTGCTTTCGGGCTCGTACCGGGAGCCGGTGGGCCGGCAGCTCTTCGCGGCCGTCGCCCGGCTCACCGAACTCGCCGGATACATGGCGGTGGACACCGGCCAGCCCGGGCTCGCGCAGCGCTACTACATCCAGGCGCTGCGGCTGGCGCAGGCGGCGGGCGACCGCGCGTACGGGGGGTACGTCCTGGCCGCGTCGATGAGCCACCTCGCGGCGCAGCTCGGGAACCCGCGGGAGATCGCCCAGCTCGCGCGGGCGGCGCAGGAGGGTGCGCGGGGGCAGGTGACACCGCGCGCGGAGGCGATGTTCTACGCGGCCGAGGCGCGGGGCCACGCGCTGCTCGGCGACGCCCGCACCTGCCACGAGGTCGCGGGCAGGGCGCTGGCGGCGCTGGACCGGGCCGACCCGGAGTCGGGGGACGACCCGGCCTGGATCGCCCACTTCGACCACGCGTATCTGGCCGACGAGCTGGCCCACTGCCACCGCGACCTGGGCGAGGCGGACGTGGCCGCCCGCCACGCCGCGGACTCCCTGGCGGGCCACCCCGAGTCCCGGGCCCGCCGCCGCGCGATCGGGCTGGTTCTGCTGGCGTCGGCCCAGGTCCAGCAGCGCGAGGTGGAGGCGGCGTGCCGGACGGGCACACAGGCGGTGGAGCTGCTCGGGACGCTGAGGTCGAGCCGGGGCGCGGAGTACCTGGAGGACCTTCAGCACCGGTTGGAGCCGTACGGGAACGAGCCGGTGGTGCGGGAGTTCGGGGCGAGGGTGGAGCTGCAGGCGGCGTAGAGGGGCGCAGAGGGGCGTGGAGGGGCGTAGTGGAGTGGTGGCGGGGGCACACGAACGGCGCGGAAGGCGGGGGTCAACAGCGTCTTGGGCCGCGATCTTGTTACGGGCGCCACACGTGTGTGCGGAGGGGCTGCGTCACCCGGTAGCGTGAACCGACGATTCCGTAGGTTTACGTGTAGGAGTCCCGGTGACGCGAAGCGGACAGGGTGACGAGGCGCAGCTTCCCGCAGCGCGGCCCGCGCACGAGGGTGTCGTGCTGCCCGCGGACGGCAGCGGGCCCTGGATACCCGGCGTCAGCGGGGAGCAGGCCGCTCCGGCGGGCGGGGCGCCCTGGGGCGGGCCGTGGGGCCCCGAGCAGGGGCAGTCGCAGCAGGGTCCGGGACAGCCCGCGCCGTACGCCCAGCCGCTGCCGCCCCAGCAGCATCCGCAGCAGGCTCAGCCGCTGCCGCCGTACGACGGCGGTGCCATGGGCCAGCTGCCGGGTCAGTACGGGCAGACGGGCAGCGCGGACGCCACGCAGTACATCGCCCCCGTTCAGCCGGCCGCCGGTGCGCTCCCGCACGAGAACCCCGCCGAGTCGACGCAGTTCCTCGGCATGCGGCCCGCCGCCGCGGGGGGCGACGCGGACGCCACCCAGTACCTGCCGCCCGTACCTCACGACGGCCCGTACGGGATCCGCCCCGGCGAGCCCGGCGACCGTCAGCCTCCGGCGGAGTTCGACAGCCTCTTCCGCAGCGAGGGCGCGGCGCCCGGTGGTGGGGCGGAGGCCACGCAGTACCTGCCGCCCGTGGCGCCGCAGCCGCAGCAGTCGTATGCGCCCACGCCGCAGTACCAGCCCGCCTACGAGCCGTCGTACGAACCCGAGCCGCCGCAGCGCCGCCCCTCGCGTGTGCCTGTCGTCGCCGCGGTCGTCGTCGGCTGTGCCGTACTCGGTCTCGGCGTGAGTGCGCTGATGTTCGGCGGCGGTGACGACGACAAGGGCCGGCCCGACGACAAGACCGTCGCCGCGGCGACGTCGCCCGCGCCCGGCTCGACGACCCAGGGCGCGGCCGATCCCGCGAAGGCGCAGGCCGAGGCGCTCGACAAGCTCCTCGCGGACAGCAACAACAGCCGCGCAGCGGTGATCCGCTCCGTCGACTCGATCAAGAAGTGCCAGAACCTCGACCAGGCGGCCGAGGACCTGCGCGGCGCGGCCGAACAGCGCCGCGGCCTCGTGACCCGCCTCGAGGGCCTCTCCGTGGACAAGCTCCCGGACCACGCGGCGCTCACGGGGGCCCTGACCCAGGCCTGGAACGCCTCCGCGAAGGCCGACGACCACTATGCGGAGTGGGCGGGCCAGGTCGGCGGGAAGAAGGGCTGCCGCGACGGCCGGGCGCGCCAGACGAGCCAGTATGCCCAGGCCAACAAGGCGAGCGGCGACGCCACCACGGCGAAGAGGGAGGCCGCGGGCCTCTGGAACTCCATCGCCACCACGTACGACCTCGCGAAGCGCGAGGCCTCCGACCTCTGACGCGTCGGGCGGTGGGCCCGTGTGTCCGTCCTCGAACGCCGGACCGGCTCAGACCTCGAACGCCGGACGGGCTCGGAATGAGCCCCGCCGCAGGCGCCCCGGCCACCTACGCCGTCGGCGCGTCCCGCATCGTCGTGCTGACGTCGACGAAGCCCTGCTTCTGGGCGACCAGGCGGCCGTCGCGCACGACCTGGAAGGTCACGCTGCGGTTGACGACGCGGGGGAAGCCGGGCGTGCCCAGCATGTCCTGGAAGCGCCAGCGCAGGGACGGGGTGAGGCCGCCGGTGTCGACACGGACGCCGCTGTCGAGGGCGTGGGCCACCGCGCCGGGGCTGATCTCGTCGCGATCGAGGGACTCGATGACCTTCTTCAGGACGGTGTACGCGATCCACGTGGTCTGCACACCCGCGTCCGCCGCATCGATCCGGTTGTCACCGAACGCGTGCTCCCGGATCACGTCGCGCATCGTCCCCCACCGGGCGTCGCCCGAGTCCGGGTACCACCCGGTCATGTACGCGCCCTCGAAGGGCCCGTTCGCGCCGCCCGTGCGGTCGATCAGCGGCTGGTCGACCGAGCTGAGGACCGAGGAGATCCGGACGTCCTCCCCCTCGCTCTCGCGCAGCCGCCGGAAGGAGTCGAAGAACGTCTCCGTGCGCTCGCCGAGCACGGCGGTGACGCAGCCGTCGTCGTCGCCCGCCTCGTCGAGCGCCTCCTCGGCCTTCTCCGTGTACTCGGTGGAGTCCTCCGCCGCCTTGACGTCGATGGACTTCTTCCCGTCGCCCTGGGCCAGGCCGGCGTTCAGCAGCACGGGCAGATCGTCGCCCGTGACGGTGTCGGGCCGCACCAGCGAGACCTTCTGGCAGCTGACCGCCAGCTGTCGGCCGTTGCCGGCGAGCAGCGCGGCCTGGCCGCCGTTGACGGGGTAGGAGAGGTAGCTGGTGAACTCCTCCTCGGAGATTCCGTAGCCGCCGATGTACGGAATGCCCGCCGCCTCCAGCGGTGCCATGAACGCCCGGCCGTGCTGGCTGTACGAGCCGACGACGGCGACCGCCTCTTCCTTCGCCGCGCGTCGGGCGCACGCGGCGGCGCCCGCCGTCGTGTTGTGCTCGTTGCAGGTGATGACGCGCAGCTCGTGGCCGTCGATGCCGCCGCGCGAGTTCACGTACCGGGCGTAGGCCTGCGCCATGGCAGGCATTCCCGGCATGTTGGTCGCCTTGGTCTCGTCGGGGGCGAAGGTCATCACGGTGATTGGCTCCCTGGAGTCCCCCGTGACACCAGGGAGCACGCCGCATCCGGACAGTGATATTCCGACCGCCGCCATACACACGGCAACGACTGTCGCGGTCCTGTGGGGGCGGGGGGAGGAGGAAAGTCGCCATCCGGTCATGGCCATGCACATTTCCGTCTCGCGGGTAACGCTGGAGTGTGGTCACTTCAACGTGAAGTGACGAGAGGGTGAATTACAGGGGCTGGAGATCGCCCAGTTGTGGGGAACGTACGATCGATGCGTGCAAGCTTCGGTGCAGTGCCCCCAGCGGCGCCCTCACGTGCACGAACCCCTCGTGGCGGAGCTCGCAAGGACCGAGCTCACGAGGTGAACGTCAATGAACTCTTCCCGTCGCGGCCGTCGCTCGTCCACCATGGGCGACATGCCGCTCAATGACATGCCCTGGTGGCGCTGGCGCAGCAATGTGCGCTCGGCGCTGCACATGCTTTCCGACCCCGGCTTCCACCAGGAGACCTGGCTGGCGGGCCGCGAGGGGTACGGCGATGTCACCGACGCCGTGTACCGGCTGGTCGAGGACACCTGGCTGGACAGCTGGTCCGCCGAGAAGTACGTCGGGACGATCTTCCGGGACTCGGGGGAGGCGGCCCTGGTCGACGTGGCCGTGCTGCGGGTGCTGAGGATCATGCACCAGGTGGGTCCGGACGCGCCGGTGTCGGCGTACATGGAGCACCACGGCTGGCCGGAGGCGGTACGGGCCGCGCGCGAGGCGCACGTACGGCTGGCGACGAACGACGGGGAAGACCCGGACGCGCCGCCGCGCACGCTGGAAGTGCTGCGGATCATGACCCGGTCGGCGTGAGGCGCCGGGTGCGTTCTGCCCCGTGTTCCGCCTGACGGACTCGGGGCCCTCGGTGCCAGTGGTGTGTGGCACTCTACGAGGATGACCGACCAGTACGTCCTCACGCTTTCCTGCCCGGACAAACAGGGCATCGTGCACGCCGTCTCCAGCTATCTCTTCATCACCGGCTGCAACATCGAGGACAGCCAGCAGTTCGGGGACCGGGACACGGGTCTGTTCTTCATGCGGGTCCACTTCTCGGCCGAGGCGCCGGTGACGGTGGACAAGCTGAGGGCCAGCTTCGCCGCTGTCGGGGACTCGTTCCAGATGGACTGGCAGATCCACCACGCCGAGGAGCGCATGCGGATCGTGCTGATGGTCAGCAAATTCGGCCACTGCCTGAACGATCTGCTCTTCCGTACCCGGATCGGCGCGCTGCCGGTGGACATCGCGGCAGTCGTCTCCAACCACACCGAATTCGCCGAGCTCGTCGCGTCGTACGACGTCCCCTTCCACCACATCCCGGTCACCAGGGACACGAAGGCGGACGCGGAGGCGCAGCTGCTGGAGCTGGTGCGTGCGGAGAACGTGGAGCTGGTCGTGCTGGCCCGCTATATGCAGGTGCTGTCCGACGACCTGTGCAAGGAGCTGAGCGGCCGGATCATCAACATCCACCACTCCTTCCTCCCCAGCTTCAAGGGCGCGAAGCCCTACCACCAGGCACACGCGCGCGGCGTCAAGCTGATCGGCGCGACCGCCCACTATGTGACGGCCGACCTCGACGAGGGCCCGATCATCGAGCAGGAGGTCGAGCGCGTCGGCCATGAGGTGACGCCCGAACAGCTGGTGGCGATCGGCCGCGACGTGGAGTGCCAGGCGCTGGCGCGCGCGGTGAAGTGGCACGCGGAGCACCGCATCCTCCTGAACGGCCGCCGCACGGTGGTCTTCGCCTAGGCCCTGTCCAGAAGTCCGCTCGGGCAGACGGCAGCCCGCTCAGAGCCGCGACAGGGACGCCGCCGCGAAGAGGACGTCGCGGATCGCCTCGCGGTCGCCGTCCTGGCCCGCCGCGGCCTCGGCGGGAGAGATGTGCCCGGCGACGAGCTGGCAGAACTCGACGGCGTCGAGGGCGACCTGGGCCACCGCGCGGGAGGGGTCGCCGAGGGCGGCAGGGGAGTCCAGGGCGATGTACCAGTGGCCGCCGCCCGCGCCTTCGACCTCCAGGTGGAGCGAGCGGCCGGGGGAGCCCGCCGCGACCAGGTCGCGGGCGGGTCCCGCGAGTCCGGCGCGGCGGCGGGCGGCCAGGGCCGCGGGGAGCAGCCGGGCCGCCAGGTCGATCATGTGGTGGAGATGCGCGGCGCTCGGCGGATCGTACGGGTAGTCCACGGCGTTCGCGATGTCGTCCGCGTGCACCCAGCACTCGAAGGCGCGGTCGAGCAGCGAGTCCCGCAGCGGCAGCGCGAAGTCGCCGTACGACACGGACAGCTCGGCGACCCCGCGGCCCGCGAACGACACCGTCCGCACCAGCGTGTGGCTCTGCTCGCGCCACGGCACCCGGACCCTCCGCGTCGGCGGGAAGTGCGCGGAGCGCCAGTACTGCTCGGTGCGGTCGGACGGCGAGCGTGGCGCGGCGTCGCCCGCAGGGTCCTCCAGGCCGAGCGCGGACGCGACCAGCCCGTCCACGGACATCAGATGGCCGATGACACCCGCGACCGTCGTCTTGCGGCTGACCGCCTCCTTGCCGTCGAACCATTTCAGCCGCAGCGGCGTGTGCCACTCCGAGTCGCCGATGTCCCGCAGCAGCGCATCGAGACGCGCCGTCTCCGCGTCGTACGGGGTCGCCCACGCGGGCACCGGGATACGGGCGGGCCGACGGCCCAGGCAGTTCTCCAGCACCCGGGACCGCAGCAGCGGGTCCAGGTCCAGATCGCGGTCCGCGTGCAGCAGCCCGACCGCGTCGCGCAGCCGCAGCGCCTCGTCCGCGCACGGGGCGCACTCGGTGAGGTGCTCCTCGACCGCCGTGGTCTCCTCGGCGGAGCACGCGGACAGGGCCCACGCGCCCAGCAGCGACTTCAGCACGCCGTGCGGCAGCCGGCCGGTGGCTCCGGGCTCCTCCGGCGGCATCGGCTCGGGCAGGACCGGCGGCGGCGTCAGATCGTCACCCGCCGCCCGCGGTCCCGGTATGCGCGGCGCCGCGCCGGGCCCGTCATCGGGCTCGCCGGGGCCGCGGCCCCCGTCGAGTGGGCCGGTCACAGGGCGCGTCCGTATCCGGGCGGTGAGGAGCCCTCCATGAGCGGGCGCGTGTTCGCCGTGGACAGCAGTTGCAGGCCGAGCCGGAGCCGCCGTCTGGCCTCGTCCTCCGTGACCCCGAGGTCGGCCGCCGTCTGCCGGTAGTCCCTGCGCTGCACGTACGCCAGCTCCAGCGCGGCCCGCAGCGGCGCCGGCATCGACGTCACGATGTAGTCGGCGCGGGCGGCGACCGATGCGCGCCGGATCTTCTGCTCCAGCTCCTCCGCGGTGCCCCTGCCGCTCTCCGCGTGGGCCGCAGCCTCCTGCTCGCGCAGGCGGTGCACGGCCTGGCGGTGGGTGAGCCGGGCCACCCAGGACCGCATGTTGCCCTGCTTGGGGTCGTACGCGTCGGGGTTCTCCCACACGTAGCCGAAGACCTCACGGGTCACCTGGTCCGCCGCCGCGTCGTCGTCCAGCACCCGGTGGGCCAGGCTGTGCACGAGCGAGGCGAACCGGTCGTACAGCTCTCCGAGCGCTGCGGCCTCGCCCCGCGCCAGTCGCTGCTGCATCCTGCGGTCCCAGCGGGGTGGTGTGTCCTTGGCCATCCGGCGCCCCCAAACCCTCCGCACGTTCGCTGCCCGTCGTCGTCTCGAATGTAGTGGGCCGTCCCGGTCGGGTACCCGTCTTTGCGGCAAGTACGCCTTCAGGGGTTTGACCCCGGGGCGGCTGGGCAGCGGCGCCTGGAAGACAAGCTTCCGCATCTCGACGACGAGGAGGGCCGGACGCGTGATGCTCAAGGTGGACCGGGCCGAGCAGGGCGCGTGGACCGTGCTGCACATTCGGGGCGAGCTCGATCTGGTCAGCTCGCCCCTCGTCCGTCGGCGCATTCACGACGCGGTCGCCCTGGGCCGCCGCGATCTGGTTCTCGACCTGTCGGGGGTGCGGTTCTGCGACTCCAGCGGCGTCGGTGTGCTCATCGCCGCCCGCCGCCTGATGCGCTCCTGCCGGGGCCGGCTGCGGCTGATCCTCCCGGCGCGGGGTGCCGTCGACGGCTCGCACGTGAACCGGGTGCTGGCCGCGCTGGGCGTCCGCCGGCTCTTCGACGTGTACGAGGACGTCGCGAGCGCCGTCGACGAAGAGGCCGAGCCGGTCTCGGCGTAAGAGGAACGTGATCCGGGTAAGGGGAGCGCGATCCTGCCCCGGCGTCGTACCCTCCTCCGCATGGACAGCGCAGAGTACGAGCGCAAGATCGCCCACCGGTTCGCCGAGTTCGACCAGGACGGCAACGGCTACATCGACCGTGAGGACTTCAGCGGAGCGGCCAAGGCGCTGCTCGCCGAGTTCGGGACGACCGCGCGCTCAGACAAGGGGCAGGCGCTCTATTCGGGCGCCGAGGCGTTCTGGCAGGGCATGGCGGGGATCGCCGACGTGGACGGCGACCAGCGGGTCACGCGCCAGGAGTTCGTGACCGGCGCGGTCAAGCGACTGCGCGACAACCCCCACCGCTTCGCCGAGATCGCCCGCCCGTTCCTCCACGCCGTGGTCGCCATCGCCGACGAGGACGGCGCCGGGGTCACCCCGGCGAACGCGGCGCGCGTGCTGCGCGTGCTGGGCGTCGAGCCGGAGCGCTGCGAGGCGGTGGCGGCGGCGCTGGACGCGGACGGCGACGGCCGCATCGGCGAGGACCAGATCCTGGCGGCGTTCGCCGCGTACTACGTCACGCCGGAGCCGTAGGCGGCCGGCAGGCCCGGTCCCCAGGCCCACCCGGTACCGCCGGGTGGGCCCGCGTGTCCGTCCTCGATCGCCGGACGGGCTCGAAACGAGCCCGCCGCTCAGGCGTCGGCCGCTCCCGACGGGGCGAAGCGTTCCCGAAGCTTGTACTTCAGGACCTTCCGCAGCGTCTCGTTGCGCGGAAGCGCCTCCACCACCTCCACCTGCTCCGGCAGCTTGTGCGTGGCGAGGCCCTCGCCGCGCAGGTACGCCGTGACCTCCGGCAGCGTCAGCGGCGCCGCAGGCGCCGGCTGTTCGATCACCGCGCAGACGCGCTCGCCGCGGTCGGGGTCCGGGAGGCCGATGACCGCCACGTCTTCCACCCCCGGATGCCGGTGCAGCAGGTCCTCGATCTCCTTGGCCGAAATGTTCTCGCCCTTCCGGATGATGACGTCCTTGAGGCGGCCGGTGAGGACGAGGTGGCCCGACGGGGTGAGGTGCCCGAGGTCCCCGGTGATGAGGAAGCCGTCCGCGTCGAAGACGGCCGCGGTCTGCTCCGGGTCCAGGTACCCCTGGCAGACCGCCTCCCCGCGCAGCCGGACCTCGCCGTCGACGATGCGTATCTCCATGCCCTCGGGGGGCCGGCCCTCCGTCGTGGCGAGGTTCTCCGTCGAGTCGTCCGGTGCACCCATGGTGATCATCGGCACCTCGGTCATGCCGTATCCGTGCGTGAGCCGGACGCCCATCTCGCGGACGACGGCGTGGTACAGCTCGGGCGGCTTCGCCGCGCCCCCGCCCGCCAGCAGCCGCAGGGTGGGGATGATCGGCTCCCCGGGCTGTTTGCGCTGCTCGGCCAGGAACATCGAGTAGAAGGCCGTGGAGCCGCCGGCCGTCGTGACCCCGTGCTTGCGGTACGTCTCCAGGGCGTCCGGCAGCGCGAACTTCTCGAACAGCACCGCGGGGAAGCCGTACAGCAGCAGCATCACCAGATAGTCCGCGCCGCCGATGTGCGCGAAGGGGAAGGCGATGGAGCCGACGTCGTCCGGGGTGAGGCGCAGGGCGTGGGCCAGGCAGGAGCCGCCCGCGATCAGTGAACGGTCGGTGTGCAGGACGCCCTTGGGGTCGGAGGTGGTGCCGGAGGTCCAGTAGATCCAGCGGACGGAGGTGCCCTCGGCCGGGGGCGGGGGCAGGACGGAGGGGTCCCCGTCGGGCAGCGACCCGGGCTCGTACGCCTCGAAGACGCCGCGCGCACCGAGCCGCCGCGCCATCTCCGTGTGGTCGAAGCCGCGCCACTCGCCGGGTACGGCGAAGAACTCCGCCTTCGACTCGCGCAGCGCGAAGCCGACTTCCCGGTCCCGGTAGAAGGGGATGACCGGGGACTGGACGGCCCCGAGCCGGGCCAGTGCGCCGGCCAGCAGGACCGTCTCGATGCGGGTGGGCAGCTGCCAGGCGACGACGGTGCCGGCCCGGACGCCGTTGCCGTACAGCCCGGCCGCCACCCGCTCGCAGCCGTCCCGCAGCCCGCCGAAGGTCAGTCGGCGATCGTCCTGGATCAGCACCGGGCGGTCCGGGGTGAGCGCGGCGCGGCGGTCGATGAGCTCCCAGAGGGTGCGGGAGGCGCTCAGGGCGTGTGCGGTCTCGTTCATGTCCCCTCCGATGGAGCTGACGGACAGTCAGATCGTGCGGAGAGCGTAGGGCCGGTCGCCTTGTCGGTCCAGGGGTGCGGGGCTAGCCTGCTATCTGACGACCCGTCAGAACTGCTGTTCAGGACCGCCAGAGCGGAGGGGACCCGATGGAACGGGAACTGCCTCGGATCATCAGCGTCGACGACCATGTGATCGAACCCGCACATCTCTTCGAGACATGGCTGCCGGCGAGGTACCGGGACCGCGGGCCCCAGCCGCTCACCGCCGGGATCGGCGAGCTCGCCTACGTCGGCGGCAAGTACCAGATCACCATGGACCCCGACGGCCCGCCGACCGACTGGTGGATCTACGAGGACCTCAAGTTCCCGTACAAGCGCAACATCGCCGCCGTCGGCTTCGACCGCGACGACATGACGCTGGAGGGCATCACCCGGGCCGAGATGCGGCGCGGCTGCTGGGACCCCAAGGCCAGGCTGGAGGACATGGACCTCAACCATGTCGAGGCCTCGCTCTGTTTCCCCACCTTCCCCCGCTTCTGCGGCCAGACCTTCGCCGAGGCCAAGGACAAGGAGGTCGCGCTCGCCTGCGTGCGCGCCTACAACGACTGGATGGTCGAGGAGTGGTGCGGCGACAGCGGCGGCCGGCTGATCCCGCTCTGCATCATTCCGCTCTGGGACATCGACCTGGCGGTCGCGGAGATCCGGCGGAACGCGGCGCGGGGCGTGCGGGCCGTGACCTTCTCCGAGATCCCGACGTATCTGGGTCTGCCGTCGATCCACTCGGGCTACTGGGACCCGTTCTTCGCGGTGTGCCAGGAGACCGGGACGGTCGTCAACATGCACATCGGGTCGTCCTCGCAGATGCCCGCCGCCTCGCCGGACGCGCCGCCCGCCGTCCAGGCGTCGCTGTCCTTCAACAATGCGATGGCGTCGATGATGGACTTCCTCTTCAGCGGGGTGCTGGTGAAGTTCCCGACGCTCAAGCTCGCGTACAGCGAGGGCCAGATGGGCTGGATCCCCTACGCCCTGGAGCGGGCGGACGACGTGTGGGAGGAGCACCGGGCCTGGGGCGGGGTGCGGGACCTGATCCCGGAGCCGCCGTCCACGTACTACTACCGGCAGATGTTCTGCTGCTTCTTCCGCGACAAGCACGGGGTCGCGTCGCTGGACGTCGTGGGGCGGGACAACGCCACGTTCGAGACCGACTATCCGCACGTCGACTCGACCTTCCCGCACACGAAGGAGGTCGCGCTCGACCATGTGAAGGACCTCGACGACGAGACCGTCCACAAACTGATGCGCGGCAACGCGATCCGGATGCTGGGCCTGGACCTGGACTGATGGACCTCGCGTACACGGAAGAGGAAGAGGCCTTCAGGGCGGGGCTGCGTGAGTGGCTCGCGGTGGCGCTCCCGAAGCTGCCGCCGAAGCCCTCGCCCGACGACTGGCCGGGGCGGCGGGCGTACGACGCCGGCTGGCAGCGGGCGCTGTACGACGCCGGGTACGCGGATCTCCACCGGGACGCCTCCCCGACCCACCGGCTGATCTTCCTGGAGGAGACGGAGAAGGCCGGCGCACCGTATGTGGGGGCCAACTTCGTCGGCCTGCTGCACGCGGGGCCGACCATCGCCGCGGAGGGGAGCGCCGAGCAGCGCGAGCGCTGGCTGCCGCCGATCCTGCGCGGCGACGAGATCTGGTGCCAGGGCTTCAGCGAGCCGGGTGCGGGATCGGACCTGGCGTCGCTGCGCACCCGCGCGGTCCGCGACGGCGACGCGTACGTGGTGACCGGCTCCAAGATCTGGACCTCGCACGCGGAGGTCGCGGACTGGTGCGAACTGCTGGTCCGCACCGATCCGGACGCCGCCAAGCACCGCGGGATCACCTGGCTCGCCATGCCGATGGACGCGCCCGGCATCACCGTACGGCCGCTGCGGACGCTCGCCGGATCGACGGAGTTCGCCGAGGTCTTCCTGGACGAGGTGCGGGTGCCGGTCGCGAACCGGGTCGGGGCGGAGAACGACGGCTGGCGCGTCACGATGGTCACCCTCTCCTTCGAACGCGGCACCGCCTTCGTCGGCGAGGTCGTCGCCTGCCGTCGCACGCTCGGCGAGCTCGCCCGCGCCGCCCGGCGCAGCGGCCGCTGGGACGACAGCGCGCTGCGCCGGCGGCTGGGGCGCCTCAACGCCGAGTTCGGCGCCCTGTGGCGGCTCACCCAGTGGAACGTCAGCGAGTCGGCGCGCACGGGCGGCGTGCCCGGCGTCGGCGGCTCGGTCTTCAAGCTCCGCTACTCCCACGCGCGTCAGGAGCTGTACGACACGGCGGCGGAGGTCCTGGGCCCGGACGCCCTCGACCTGTCCCGGGACTGGACCCTGGACCGCCTGTCCTCGCTGTCGTACACGATCGCCGCCGGCACTTCCCAGATCCAGCAGAACATCGTCGCCGAGCGCATACTCGGCCTGCCGAAGGAGCGGTGACCGGGCGTGCACTTCCAACTGACCGATGACCAGCGCGCCTTGCGGGCGGGCGTACGCGAGCTGCTGGAGGCCCGGTTCGGCCGTGAGGCGCTGCGCCGCGCCGTGGACGCTGACGGACCCGTACTGGACCGGGCGCTGTGGCGGGAGCTCGGGGAGGCCGGGTTCTTCGCGCTGCGGCTGCCCGAGACGGAGGGCGGGGTCGGGCTGGGGCTGCCCGATGCGGTGCTCGCGTTCGAGGAGGCCGGGCGGGTGCTGCTGCCCGGACCGCTGGTGGCGACGCAACTGGCGGCGGGGGCCGTGCCCGGGGCGGCGACCGGGGAGACGGTGGTCACGACGGCGGACGGCGGCCTCGTCACCTGGCTGGAGGAGGCCGACGAGGTGCTCGGGGACGTGGCGGGCGCCGTGGCCGTACGGTCCGTCGATCCGCTCACGCCGCTGCACCGGCTCCCCGCCGGCGGCGACGACCGGGCCCCGAACCTCGACGCCGTGCTGCTCACCGCCGCCGAGCAGGTCGGGTCCGCCGCCCGGACCACCGAACTGGCGGTGCGGTATGCGAAGGAGCGCGAGCAGTTCGGGCGGCCCATCGGCGGGTTCCAGGCCGTCAAGCACCTCTGCGCGCAGATGCTGGTGCGCGCCGAGCTGGCCCGAACCGCCGTCTACGCCGCCGCCGTCACCGCCGACCACGTCGAGATCGCGGGCGCCAAGCTCCTCGCCGACGAGGCGGGGGTCCGGTGCGCCCGCGACTGCCTCCAGGTCTACGGCGGCATGGGCTTCACCTGGGAGGCCGATGTGCATCTGCATCTCAAACGGGCCTGGGTGCGCGCCCAGCTCTGGCAGAGCACGTCCGACGCCGAGGAAGCCTTGGCCTTGGCACTCTGAGGAGTCACCGTGCGTGGCATCGCGTCGATATCGGGTTGTGTCCTTCGCGGGACTCGTCACGGCCCGGAGTCGGGTCCCCCCTCCGGTACGCTCCGTCGGGTGCGAGATGCGTGCTGCTGCGGGGTACGAACCCCGAACCTCCGGCCGGACACCGACGTGGTCCCCGGAGAAGAATGCGCCGCTCGCACAGGGTGTTCGACTACCCGCAGCGTGCGTCGCACAGTATGCACCACGCATACTCCTTCGCGCTGGAATATGCCCGAAGCGCTTGTTGCGGTGACTGTACGTCAACCATGCTGTCTCGCAAGGAAATCACGTTCCGTGATGGCGATGGCTGTGAGGCGCGAGGCGATGTGTCCGCCGGTTCGGATGGTGTGAACGGTGCAGGTGCTTCAGGTTCAGTTGGAGGTCGGGCCGGATCCCGCGGAGGTGGGACGGGCCAGGAGGTGGGCCCGTTCGCGGCTCGCAGGATCCGGGATAGGGGACGACGAGCCGCTGGCGGAGACGCTGGTGCTGCTCATCTCGGAGCTGGTCACCAACGCGGTGGTGCACACGGGCTGCCCCGCCGTGCTCCGCATGCTCTTCGGCGCGGATGCGGGTGCGGCGGCCGCGGGGACGGTACGGGTGGAGGTCGCCGACACGAGCGCCTGCCCGCCGCAGCCGCGGCACGCGGACGGGGATGACACCAACGGGCGCGGTCTGGAGCTGGTCGACGGGCTCGCCGACCGCTGGGGCTGGCAGCCCGAAGGGGCCGGCAAGAGCATCTGGTGCGAGGTCGACCGGTGCGCGGCGCCTCAGTCGCAGCCCCGGTCACGGCCGTCGGCGCCGCACACGGTGGCCCCGGCCGTTGCGGTGGGCCTGACGCCCGGGACGTACACCGCCTGACACGGGGCGCCCGGCTGAACGGCTCCCCGGGTACGGGGGGCTCCGGGCGCCCGGGCGCCCCCTACCCGGGCGCCGGTGGCGCTAGAGCACGGCCACCGGCGCGACCGGAGTCCCGGTGCCGCCGACGAACGGCTCGGGCGTCGCCGACAGGAGGAAGGCGTACCGCCCCTCATCGGCGCAGGCCGTGGACAGCTCCTCCAGATTCCAGTTCTGGCCCTGCAGCATGCCCATTTCCACCAGATCCAGCGCATGCACCGCCAGCCACAGGTTCTCGATCTCCGGCGGGAAGATCTCGAAGGTGAGCGTGTCGTTCGCGACGGCCGCCACATCGCGGGCATGGAACCACTCGGGCGTACGGACCGAGAGCCCGGGCGACGGGAAGGCGTACCCGTGCTTGTCCCCGCCGAGATACGCCTGGATCTGCCCGGTCCGTACGAGCACGACGTCCCCGGGGCGTACGCTCACGCCGCCGAACTCCTCGGCCTCCGCCAGGTCTTCGGGCGTCACGGCATGGTCGCCCGGCAGCCGGTCGACCCCCTTCGCGCGCGCCACGTCCAGCAGCACCCCGCGCGAGACGAGCGTGCGGACCTTGTCGATGCCGCTGAAGGCAGCGCCTGTGTGGGCGGTGATGGTGTCCGCGGGGCGGCCGTTGTAGATCCTCCCCGAGTGGGAGACATGGGTGAGCGCGTCCCAGTGGGTCGCCGCCTGCAGCCCCATGGTCACGGCGTCGTCGCTGGTCGCGACCGTACCCGGCCCGAACAGCTCCTGATTGATCTGCACCATCGTGTGCAGCGGGTTCACCCGCCCCGGGATCATTCCGGTCTGGACGCCGTCCTGCTGGAGGGGGAGTGCGAGCGGTACGCGGCGGCCGGTACGGATCTCCGCGGCGGCGCCCCGCACCACCTCGTCCGTGACGAGGTTCAGTGTCCCGATCTCGTCGTCGGCGCCCCAACGCCCCCAGTTGTTGATGCGTTTGGCGATGTCGTGGAACTCCGGTGGCAGCGTCGGCCGGATCGGCTGGGACATCGGTCCTCCTGGGGGCTTGTGCTGAGGTGTCTGGCGGCCCATAAAATCTAACGGTCCGTCAGAAACCGCGGGAAGGGGCCGGACGTGGGGAACTTCTTGACAGGCAAGGCCGTCGCCGTCACGGGCGCCGGGCGCGGCATCGGACGCGCCGTGGCGCTCGCCTGCGCCGCCGAGGGAGCGAAGGTCGTCGTCAATGACTACGGCGTCTCGATCGAGGGCGGCGAGCCCACGTCCGAGGTCGCCGAGGCCGTCGTCAAGGAGATCGAGGCGGCCGGCGGCCAGGCCGTGGCCGTCGCGGACGACATCTCGACGATGGCGGGCGGACAGCGGATCGTCGACACGGCGCTCGCGCAGTACGGGCGGATCGACGGAGTCGTCTGCGTCGCCGGCATCCTGCGCGAACGCATGCTCTTCAACATGACCGAGGAGGAGTGGGACCCGGTCGTCGCCACCCATCTGAAGGGCACCTTCACCGTCTTCCGGGCGGCGTCCGCGGTGATGCGCAAACAGGGCGGCGGCACGCTCATCGGCTTCACCAGCGGCAACCACCAGGGGTCGGTCGCCCAGGCCAACTACTCCGCCGCGAAGGGGGGCATCATCTCGCTGGTGCGCAGCGCGGCGCTCGGGCTGCACAAGTACGGGGTGACGGCCAACGCGGTCGCGCCCGTGGCCCGTACGCGCATGTCCGCGAACGTACCGATGGAGCTGAAGGAGATCGGCGAGCCGGAGGACGTCGCCGCGCTCGTCGTCTATCTGCTCTCCGACCGGGCGCGCTCCGAGAACATCACCGGGCAGGTCTACACGATCGCGGGCCCCAAGATCGCGGTGTGGGCGCAGCCGCGGGAGCTGCGGGCGGGATACGCGGAGGGGGCGTGGACCCCGGAGCGGATCGCGGACTTCCTGCCGGGGACGGTGGGGACGGACCCGATGCCGATGCTGGCGCAGCTGGAGGCGATGGCGAAGGCGGCGGCGTCCAAGGAGCGCCCGAACGCGTAGGCGGGCGGTGCGCTACCGGTGCCGGGTCCGCGTGGTGGGCGCCAACGGTTGGGCCCTGCGTGGTGAGCGCCCAGCGAACAGGCGCCCGGCACCGGTGCGGTCTGCGCGGTGGGTGCCCAGCGAACAGGCACCCGGCACCGGTGCGGTCCGCGTGGTGGGTGCCCAGCGAACAGGCACCCGGCACCGGTGCGGTCCGCGCGGTGGGTGCCCAGCGAACCGGCGCCCGGCACTGGGGGTTGTGCCCCACCGTTCCTCCCCCCAGGACTCCGTCCTGGGGGGACCCCCAGCGGAACGACTGCCCACAACAGGTGGGGACGTCCGCCCTCAACGGGTTGGAACGACTGCCCACAACCGGGTTGGCGGCCGCGGCGCGAAGCTGCCGCGAAGGCCGGGGGCCGGGGGCCGGGGGCGCAGCCCCCGGGACTTGCTCAACCCCCACCCGCCCCCGGCAGGGTTTCGGGAAGGGGTGGGGTGGGGGAAATCCCACCCCCCACGACAGGAGGCGTACATGGACTTCGAGTTCGGGCCGGAGGACCGGGCCTTCCGGCGGGAGGCGCGCGCCTGGCTGGAGGCCCACCTCACCGGGGAGTTCGCGGACGCCGTCGGCCGCGGCGGGCCCGGCAGCGAGCACGAGCGCCCCGGCATCCGCCTCGCCTGGGAGCAGGAGCTCGGCCGCGACGGCTGGATCGGCCTCGGCTGGGACGCGGACCACGGCAACCGCCGGGCCACCCCCACCCAGCAGGTCGTCTGGGCCGAGGAGTACGCCCGCGCCCGCGCCCCCGGCCGGGTCGGCCACATCGGCGAGAACCTGCTCGCGCCCACCCTGATCGCGTACGGCAGCAAGGAGCAGCAGGCCCGCCATCTCCCGGCCGTCGCCCGCGGCGAGGAGCTGTGGTGCCAGGGCTACAGCGAGCCCGGTGCCGGCTCGGACCTCGCGTCGGTCCGCACCACCGCCGTGAAGGACGGCGACGGCTACCGCGTGACCGGCCAGAAGATCTGGACCTCGCTCGCCCGCGAGGCCCACTGGTGCTTCGTCCTCGCCCGCACCGAGCCCGGTTCGCGCCGCCACCACGGGCTGTCGTTCCTGCTGGTGCCCATGGACCAGCCGGGCCGTGTCGACGTACGGCCGATCCGGCAGATGTCCGGGACCAGCGAGTTCAACGAGGTCTTCTTCGACGGCGCCGAGGCCGTGGACACCGTCGGCGGCGAGGGCAACGGCTGGCAGGTCGCGATGGGCCTGCTCGCCCTGGAGCGCGGCGTGTCGACGCTCGTCCAGCAGATCGGCTTCGAGGAGGAGCTCCGCCGCGTCGTCGCCGAGGCCGTGGCGAACGGCGCCGCCGCCGACCCGGTGCTGCGCGACCGGCTCGTACGCCAGTGGGCCGAGCTGCGCACGATGCGCTGGAATGCCCTGCGCACGCTGGGGAGGCAGGACGACCCCGGTGCCCCGAGCGTCGCGAAGCTGCTGTGGGGCGGCTGGCACCAGCGGCTCGGCGAGCTCGCGATGCAGATACGGGGAGGGGCCGCCGCGGCGGGCCCTGGCACCTGGTCGGCGACCGAGCCGTACGAACTCGACGAACAGCAGAGGCTGTTCCTCTTCACCCGCGCCGACACGATCTACGGCGGCTCGGACGAGATCCAGCGCAACATCATCGCCGAGCGCGTGCTCGGCCTACCCAAGGAGCTGCGGTGAGAGGTGTCGTCTTCGACGGTGAGCGGGTCGAGGTGGCCGACGACCTGGAGATACGCGACCCGGGGCCCGGCGAGGTGCTGGTCGCCGTCGCCGCCGCAGGGCTCTGCCACAGCGATCTGTCGGTGATCGACGGCACGATCCCCTTCCCCGCGCCCGTCGTCCTCGGGCACGAGGGCGCGGGCGTCGTCGAGGCGGTCGGCGCCGGCGTCGGCCATGTCGCGCCCGGCGACCATGTGTCGCTGTCCACGCTCGCCAACTGCGGGGCGTGCGCCGCCTGCGACCGGGGGCGGCCGACGATGTGCCGCAAGGCGATCGGGATGCCGGGGCAGCCGTTCTCGCGGGCCGGGCGGCCGCTGTACCAGTTCGCGTCCAACTCGGCCTTCGCGGAACGGACCGTCGTCAAGGCCGTCCAGGCCGTGAGGATCCCCGACGGCATTCCGCTCACCTCCGCCGCGCTGATCGGCTGCGGAGTCCTCACCGGTGTCGGGGCCGTGCTCAACCGGGCGAAGGTGGGGCTCGGCGACACGGTCGTCGTCATCGGGACCGGCGGCATCGGCCTCAACGTCCTGCAGGGCGCCCGGCTCGCGGGCGCGCTGACGATCGTCGCGGTCGACACGAACCCGGCGAAGGAGGAGACGGCCAGGCTCTTCGGCGCCACGCACTTCCTCACCTCCGTGGACGGGGTGCGGGAGATCCTCCCGGACGGCGCACAGCACGTCTTCGAGTGCGTCGGCCACACGGGCCTCGTACGGCAGGCGATCGACCTCCTCGACCGGCATGGCCAGGCGGTGCTGCTCGGCATGCCCGCCCCGACGGCCGAGGCGACCTTCCTGCCTGCGTCGATGTTCCTCGACAAGTCCGTCCTGGGCTGCCGCTACGGCTCCTCGCGGCCGCAGCACGACATCGCGCTGTACGCCCGGCTGTACCAGGAAGGACGGCTGATGCTCGACGAGCTGGTGACGGAGACGTACCCCGTGGAGGACTTCGCGAAGGCGGCGGACGACGCGGAGCACGGGCGGGTGGCGCGGGGCGTCCTCACGTTCTAGGTACGTTCCAGCGTTCTCGGTACGTTCCCAGGCCGACTCGCACCGGCGGCTCACGGGCGCCGCAAAAAGGGGTGGAGCCCCGGGCGGGGGTGCCGGATAACGTCGGGCCCATGTCCTACCGCGAGCTCATCGGCCGGCCCGTCCTGACCTGGGGGGCGGTGGTCGTCGGCACGCGGATGCCGGTGGCGGCGGCGCCGCTCGCGCTGGTGTTCCTCGTACGCGAGCGGCCCGGCGGCTACACGCTGGGCGCCGTCCTCGCCGCCGTGTACGTCGTCGGGGAGATCGTCGGGGCGCCGCTGCTCGGGATGCGCATGCGGCCCGAGCGGGCGCGGCCGGAGCTGGCCGCCGGACTCGCGGTCGGGGCTTCGGGGTTCGCCGCGCTGGGCCTGCTGCACGAGGCGCATCCCGTGCTCCTCGGAGTCTTCGCCTTCCTCGCGGGCGCCGGGCCCGCCGCCGCGCCCGGTGGGTTGCGGGCGCTGCTCACCAGCCTGGTTCCCGAGCGGGCCGTGGCCCGGGCGATGAGCCTGGAGTCGGTGCTGACGTTCGGCATCTGGGCGGCCGCGCCCGCGCTGACGGCCGCGCTGGCGCTGGGCGCCGCCCCCGGTGCGCCGCTCCTGCTGGCCGCCGTGCTCATGGCCGCGTCCGTCGGAGGACTGTGGGCACTGCCCGCCGGGTGGGCCTCGGACGACACCGACCGCGACGGCGAACCCATGCTGCGCGTCGTGTCCCGGGCCTGGCCGGTCTACGTCACCGGCGCGGCCTCGCTGACCCTGCTGGCGCTGGCCGAACTGATCCTGCCCGCACTGCTGGAGCAGCGGGGGATCGCCATCGGCTGGGCGGGTCCGCTGCTCGCCGGGTTCTCGATCGGCTCTGCGGCCGGCGCCTTCGTCTACGGGCTGCGGAACTGGCCGGGCAGGCTGCCGACCCAGAGTCTGGTTCTGCTGCTCGGCGTCTCGGCGTGCGTGGCCCTCGTCGCGGTGCTGCCCGGCGTCGCGTGGATGGGCACGGGGCTGGTCATCGCGGGCGTCATGCAGGCCGGGGCGATGCTCACCCGCAATCTGACCCTCCGCGAGGTCCTGCCCCCGAGCGCGCTCGCCGCCGGCTACTCGGTGATGTACGCGGCCGTGGGCGCCGGTTACGCGGCGAGCGGCACCCTCGCGGGCGGCCTGCTGCGGTTCGTCGCCCCGTCGACGGCGATCCTGGCGGGCGTCGGGCTCACCTTGCTGCTGGCGGTGGTGGGTGCGGTGGGGGAGCGTGGACTGTCACGTACGGCCGCCCGTCAAGCCCGTCCGGCCTTTGAGGACGGACACGCGGACTCACCGTCAAGCCCGTCCGGCATTTGAGGAGGGGCACGCCGCGGTGCGCACCGGGGCCGCGGGGCGCGGGCAACCCGGCGGGGTCAGCGAGGTGTCGTCGCCCGGAACGTACGGCGGTACGCCGTCGGCGGCACCCCCAGCGCGCTCTGCAGATGCTGCCGCATCGACTGCGCCGTACCGAATCCCGCGTCCCGCGCCACCTGGTCCATGGACAGGTCCGTGGACTCCAGCAGCTGCCGGGCCCGCTGCACGCGCTGCTGGGTGAGCCACTGCCCCGGGCTGACCCCGACCTCCTCACGGAAGCGGCGCGTGAAGGTCCGTACGGACATGGACTCCTGCTCGGCCAGATCGCGCAGCTGGATCGGCCGATGGAGATGCGCCAGCGCCCAGGCGCGCGCCTCCGACGTCGTCGCGAGCTGCGGCTCGGGGACGGGGCGCTGGACGTACTGCGCCTGGCCGCCGTCGCGGTGCGGCGGCACGACCGTACGGCGCGCGACGTCGTTGGCGACCGCCGTGCCGTGGTCGCGGCGCACGATGTGCAGGCACAGGTCGATACCCGCGGCCACCCCGGCGGACGTGAGGACGTCACCGTCGTCGATGAAGAGGACGTCCGCGTCGACCTTGACGGCAGGGAAGGTGCGCTGGAAGTGCTCCGCCGAGGACCAGTGCGTGGTGGCGGGCCGGCCGTCGAGGAAACCGGCGGCGGCGAGGACGTAACCCCCGGTGCAGATGGAGACCATCCGGGTGCCGGGCCGCAGCCCGGCGAAGGCCGCGGTCAGCTCGGGCGTGAGCCGGCCCTCCTGGTGGACGGGGCCGAGTTCGTACGACGCGGGCACGATCACCGTGTCGGCCGTGGCCAGCGCCTCGGGGCCGTTCTCGACGAGTACGGCGAAGTCGGCGTCGGTACGGACCGGACCGGGCGGCCGGACGGAGCAGGTGACGACCTCGTACAGCTTCCGGCCCCATATGTCGGCGGCGCGGCCGAAGATGCGCTGCGGGATGCCCAGCTCGAAGGGGAGGCAGCCGTCGAGGGCGAGCACGACGACGCGGTGCGGCTTGCGGGATGCGGCGGCCATGGCCCGATCGTATCGAATGCTGTCCTTCGGGCCACTCGTCGGCGGTGACCGTCGTCCGGATGCTGGGTGACGTGACCCAGACAAGCGATCTCCCCGCAGTGCCTGCAGGCTCCGGAGCCCCCGGAGCCTCCACAGCCTCCGGAGCCTCCACAGCCCCCGGAGCTCCCGCGCAGGAAGCCGCCCGTCGCCCGCCCCGCCCGCGGCGGAGCCGCATGATGTCACCGCACAGGGCGTGGTTCGTCGCCGCCGTCGCGTTCGTGACGATCATCGGCGCGGCCGCCTTCCGCTCCCTGCCGGGTCTGCTCATCGACCCGCTGCACCAGGAGTTCGGCTGGTCGCGCGGCACGATCGGGCTCGCGGTCTCCATCAACCTCGCGCTGTACGGGCTCACCGCGCCGTTCGCGGCCGCGCTGATGGACAAGTACGGCATCAGGAAGGTCGTCGCGGTCGCGCTGACGATCATCGCGGCCGGCTCCGGGCTGACGGTGTGGATGACGGCCGCGTGGCAGCTGCTGCTGTGCTGGGGGCTGCTTGTCGGGCTCGGCACGGGCTCGATGGCGCTGGCGTTCGCGGCGACGGTGACGAACCGCTGGTTCACCGAGCGGCGGGGTCTGGTCACCGGCATCCTGACGGCGGCCGCGGCGTCCGGGCAGCTGATCTTCCTCCCCCTGCTGTCCTGGATCGTTCAGGAGCACCACTGGCGCCCGGCCGCCGTCACGGTCGCCCTCGCCGCGCTCGCGGTCGTCCCCTTCGTCTGGCTGCTGCTGCGCGACCACCCGGCGGACGTGGGGCTCGCCCCGTACGGCGCCGAGAAGTTCGTCCCCAAGCCGCCGCCGGTGCCGGGCGCCGCCCGCCGGACCCTGGGCGTGCTCTTCTCCGCCGCCCGCACCGGCCCCTTCTGGCTGCTCGCCGGCACCTTCGCGATCTGCGGCGCCTCGACGAACGGCCTCGTCCAGACCCACTTCGTCCCCGCCGCGCACGACCACGGCATGCCCATCACGGCGGCCGCCTCGCTCCTCGCGGTCATCGGCGTCTTCGACGTCGTCGGCACGATCGCCTCCGGCTGGTTCACCGACCGCTTCGACGCCCGCCGCCTGCTCGCCGTCTACTACGCGCTGCGCGGCATCTCGCTGCTCTTCCTGCCGATGCTGCTGGCCCCGTCCGTCCAGCCGCCGATGGTCTTCTTCATCGTCTTCTACGGCCTCGACTGGGTGGCCACGGTCCCGCCGACGATCGCCCTGTGCCGCGAGCACTACGGGGACGACTCGGCGATCGTCTTCGGCTGGGTCCTGGCGTCCCACCAGGTCGGCGCGGCCGCCGTCGCCTTCGCGGGCGGCGTGGCGCGGGACGTCTTCGGCTCGTACGACGTCGTCTGGTTCGCATCGGGGGCGCTGTGCGCGGCGGCGGCACTGATGGCGCTGGTGATCAGGCGGCGGCCGTCCGTCCTGGCGGTTCCGGCGGCGCTTCGGTGACCGGGTGACCGCCTCAACTCGCCCGGTCGAGCGGCTCGAACCCCACGTTGAGCCGCATCCCGAGCGCCGTGGCGAACCGCTCGAGCAGTGGCAGAGTCGGCATCGTCCCACCGGCCTCGAAGCGGGCAACGGCGGGCTGCTGAAGACCGGCTGCCTGGGCAAGCTGCGCCTGGGTCATTCCGAGAGCTTCTCTGCGCTCCCGTACTGTTCGGCCGAGCTCGAAGCGAATGCGTGCAGCGTCGTACGCTTCCCGGGCCTCCGGGTCGGCGAGGGCTTCTTCCCTCAGCTCGGCCCACGTCTTCCGGCCGCCCATCCCGTCACTCCCCATCCGCTGTGTGCTCCTCCGCGATGCAGGCGCGCATTGCCCGCATGGCTCGCTCGACCTCGTCGGTCTCACGCATGCGCTGCTTACGGAACACGGTGAGCAGGATGATCCGTCGACCGCTCGTGATCCAGTAGGTGACGCGCATGGCCGTGCCGTCCAGGTGGAAGCGAAGCTCCCTGACGCTAGCGCCTGGTGCCCGGAGGTGCCTCGCGTTCACCCGATCGGGAAGCGTCGGACCCTACCCGCTGAACCGCCCGAACCGCCCCCGGTGGAACAGCAGGGGATCCCCCTCCTGCTCCGCACCCAGCGCCTCCACCCGGCCCACCACGATGAGGTGGTCGCCGCCCGTGTGCACGGCCTGGATCGTGCAGTCGATCCACGCCGGTACGGAGTCCAGGCGCGGCGACCCCGTCACGGGAGCGGGTACGTGGCCGACCCCCGCGAACTTGTCCGCGCCGCTCACCGCGAAGGCCCGGCACAGCTCGCCCTGGTCCGCGCCCAGGACGTTGACGCAGAAGACCCCGGCCCGGGCGATGCGCGGCCAGGTCGTCGACGTACGGGCCACCATGAAGGCGACCAGGGGCGGGTCGAGCGAGAGGGACGCGAAGGACTGGCAGGCGAATCCGGTGGGGCCGCCGCTCTCGTCGTCGTGGGCCGTGACGACGGTGACGCCGCTCGCGAAGTGGCCGAGGACGCGGCGGAATTCGCCGGGATCGACCGGAAGCCGCTCGTCGGCGCCGACGGCCCGCAGAGCGGGACGCGGGAGTGCGTCGAAGGGCTCCACGGACGTGGCGGCGCCGACCGACCTGAGGTAACGGACGGCGGTGGCCGCCATCCCTGCGTGTCCCATCACCCCTCCATTGAAACTGACGGATCGTCAGATGGGAACCCCCGGCGCGTGGCCCGAGCGGCCGGGAGCGTGCACCCGGCTGTTCGGCGGCGCCGGTCAGAAAGCGCTTGTATGCAGGAGTGATCCCCGTGACGAACTGTCAGTGGCCGCTGTTACTCTCGCGCCAACTTGTACGACTCGTACGAGGGGGAGGATTTCCGTTTTGCGCAAGAAGAGCAGAATCATTACGGCTGCACTGATACCGACGCTGACGCTGGGGGGCGTCGGCGTGGGGACGACCGCCGTCACCGTCCTCGCGACGGCGCCGGTCGCGGCCGCGGCCGAGATCGGGCCGTGGAGCGCGCCGACCGCGCTCACGCTCGACCACCAGCTCGTCAATGTCGCCGACGTCCAGTCCACCGTCCACGGTGACGCGGTCGCGCTGTGGTACTGGACGCCCGACGACGACCACACGGTGACCGAGGTGTGGGCCGCGGTGCGCCCGGCCAAGAGCACGGTGTGGGGGACCCCGCAGCGGCTGTCGGCCAATGCGGAGCGGACCGCGCAGGTGGCGCCGTCCAACGACGGTTCGGTGACCGCGTCCTGGGTCGAGAAGCCGGCGTCCGGCGGCTCGGCCCTCCGGGTTTCGGTGCTGGCGTCCGGGGCGACCCAGTGGGGTACGCCGGTGAGCCTCGCCTCGGCCTCCACCGGCATCCTGGACCCGAAGCTGTTCGTGAACCAGAGCGGGCGTGCCGCGATCGTATGGCGGCAGAGCGCAGGTCCGGACCGGTCCGCGATCCACGTCGTCGAGAAGGCCGACGTGGGTGCCGACTGGATCAGCTGGACCCAGCCGGCGTTGGTGGCCGTCACCGAGACGGGCAGCCATGCCGTGGCTCCGCAGGTCGCGGCCTCGAGCACCGGTTCGGTCGTCGTCGCCTGGACGGAGAACCGGGCCGACGGCCGGACGGCCAAGAGCAGTGTGAAGAAGGCCGGTGCGACGGAGTGGAGCGCGCCGGCTTCTATCGGCGACCCGGCCCTGTGGTCCGGATCGCCGAGGCTGTCGGTCCGCAACGACGGCATGTTCGTCGTGGTCTGGCAGCAGTCGCCGACCGAGTCGAGCGACGACACCGTGCTCGTCTCCGCGCGGCGCAAGGCCGACGAGGAGCAGCCCGGCTGGTTCATGGCGGAGGCCGTGTCGACCGGCGACTACGGCTTCCAGACGCTGGACCCGCTGATCGGGCCGAACGGCGACGTCACTCTCGTCTGGCTCGACTTCGCGGAGGGGTCCGGTTTCGGGGTCCGTACGTCGACCCGTGCCTACGCCACCGACACCTGGTCCGAGCCGAAGACGCTCTCGACCGGTTACGTCCCCGAGCAGTTCGACGCGAACATCGGCTACGACGGCACCGTCCAGGCGGGCTGGGCGCAGAACTCCGGTGCTGACGACCAGCGCGTCTTCGTCACCGCCGCCCGGGTCGACGGCGTCTGGGGCAGCCCCACGACGCTCAGCAAGGCCCCCTCCACCTACGCCGAGGGCGGTGTCGCGGTCGGCCCCGACGGCAACGCCACCGCCGTGTGGGCACAGGAGTGGCAGCTGTGGACCGCGGGCACCGGGCTGACCGTCCCGCAGCCTGCGCCGAAGCTCGTGCGCCGCGACCACGTCGGGAACGACGGCTACGTCGACCTGTTCAGCCGGACCACGACCGGCGGACTCGTCGTCCACCAGGGCAACGCGGAGCACACCCTCGCGACGAAGGTCAGCGGCGGCACCTGGCCCACCACCTCCACCATCGTCCCGATCGGCGACCTGAACGGGGACGGCGGCAACGACGTCCTGGTGCGGAACGGCGCGGGTGAGCTGTACCGGTACAGCCCCGAGCGCGGCAGCGTGGTCACCCCGCAGACGCCGTCGGTGAAGATCGGCCACGGCTGGAGCGGCTTCAACACGTTCGTCTCCTCCGGCGACATGACCGGCGACGGGCTGTCCGACCTGGTCGCCCGCACCACCACCGGCGACCTGTACCTGTACGCGGCGAACGGCACCGGCGGCCTCAAGCTGGTCCGGAAGATCGGTACGGGCTGGAAGACGGTGACGCCCATCGGCGCCGGCGACCTGAACGCCGACGGCCGCGGCGACATCCTGGGCAAGGACGCCTCCGGCAACCTGTGGCGCTACTACGGCAACGGCAAGGACGCCATCGGCTCGGGCGTCAAGATCGGCTCCGGCTGGGGCAGCCACAACGCCACGGTCGGCATCGGCGACCTCACCAAGGACGGCATCGACGACCTGGTCTCCCGCACGACCGCCGGTGACCTGTACCGGTACGAGTTCAACGGCAAGGGCGGCTTCAAGCCCGGCTCGGTGAAGCTCAGCACCGGCTGGGGCACGTACAGCGGCCTGTCCTGACCGACCCCGTGACGTCCGCGCGCCGGGCTGTTCCGGCGCGCGGACGGAAACGGACCCCGCTCAGCGCCCCTCGTACCGCGGGGTCCGTCGCTCCACGAAGCTCGCCACGCCCTCGTTCGCGTCCCGCGTCGCCATGTTGATCTCCTGTGCCGCCGCTTCGGCCGCGAACGCCGTCGCCCGGTCGCTGTCGAGCGAGGCGTTGACCAGCTGCTTGGTCAGTGCGATGGCACGCGTCGGCCCCTGGGCCAGGCGCTCGGCCCACTCACGGGCCGTCTTCTCCAGCTCCTGCGCCGGTACGACCCGGTTGACCAGCCCCATCCGCTCGGCCTCCCCGGCCGACAGCGCGTCCCCGAAGAACATCAGCTCCTTCGCGCGCTGCGGCCCGACCAGGCGCGGCAGCAGATACGCCCCGCCCCCGTCCGGGACGAGTCCGCGGCGTACGAACACCTCGATGAAGCGCGCGGATTCGGCTGCCAGGACCAGATCACAGGCGAGGGCGAGGTGCGCGCCGATGCCGGCCGCGGTGCCGTTCACCGCCGCGATCACCGGCTTCTCGCAGTCGAGTACGGCCGCGACGAAGCGCTGCGCGCCACGCCGGATCGTACGGGCCACATCACCCGCGACGCGCTCCCCGCCGCCCGACGGGGCCCCGCGCAGATCGGCCCCGGCGCAGAACCCCTTGCCCGTGGCGGTGATCACGACGGCCCGTACGCAAGGGTCGGCGGAGGCGTCCGCGAGCAGCGCGACGATCTTCTCGCGCTGGTCCCAGGTGACGGCGTTCATGGCCTCGGGCCGGTTGAGGGTGATCCAGGAGACGCCGTTCTCGGTGCGGTGCAGCACGTGGTCCCCGCCGCTCATCGGCACACCGCCAGCGCGTCCAGCGCCACCGCGCCCTGCCCGCGCGGCAGCACCATCAGCGGGTTGATGTCCAGCTCGGAGAGGTCGGCGCCGAGCTCGAGCGCCATCCGCTGCACCCGCAGGACGACCTCGACGAGCGCGTCCACGTCCACCGGCGGCCCGCCCCTGACCCCGTCCAGCAGGGCCCGCCCGCGCAGTTCGGCGAGCATGGAACGGGCCTGGTCCTCGCCGAAGGGCGGCACGCGGACCGCCGCGTCCTGGAGCACCTCCACCAGCACACCGCCCAGGCCCACGGTCACGGTCGGGCCGAAGAGGGCGTCCTGGGTGACGCCGACGACCATCTCGACGCCGCGCTCGACCATCTGGCAGACGAGGATGCCGTCGAGCTCGATGCTCTCGTAGCGGGCGATGTCGGTCAGTTCGCGATAGGCGTCGCGGACCTGGCTGGCCGAGGTCAGCCCGATCTTCACCAGGCCCAGCTCGGTCTTGTGCGCGAGCCGGGGCGCGGACGCCTTCATCACCACCGGGTAGCCCACCAGCCCCGCCGCCCGTACCGCGGCCGCCGCGCTGGTCACCAGCTGCTCGCGCGGCACGCGGATCCCGTACGCCCGCAGCAGCTGCTTCGCCGCGTGCTCACTGAGCCGGTGGCCGGGGCGCAGCAGGGCCTGTGCCTTGCGGAAGGAGGGGGAGAGGGTGCGGGGCGCCTCGTCGAAGGGCGAGCGGTAGCCGGTGGTGAAGCGGTGGTGGTCGAGATACGCCTTGACCGCGGTGATGCAGTTGCCGAACGTACGGAAGGTGGCGACCCGGGACGAGCCGAGCAGCGTCGTGCGGTACGCCTCCTCCGTACCGACGGGCGAGCCCCACACCACGCACACCAGCTTGTCCGTCGTCTCCGCAGCGTCCACGAGGTCCTGGGCGAGCTTGTCGCTCATGGGCGGGAAGGGGCCGGTGATCGGGCAGATCAGCACACCGATCCCGGGGTCGTCGAGGATCGCGTCGACGATCTTGCGGCCGCGCCAGTCGCCCACGGGGTGGCCGCCGTTGTCGACGGGGTTGGCGACGTTCAGGTACTGCGGGATCCACTGGTGCAGCTCCGCCTGCTTGGCCTCGGACAGCGCCGGCAGCCGCAGGCCTGCCGCGGTCGCCAGGTCCGAGAAGTGCGCGCCCGTGCCGCCCGAGATCGAATAGACGACGACGCCGTCGGCCCGCGGCTTCCGCGCCCGGGCCAGCAGCGCCGCCGTGTCCTGGAGTTCGTCGAGCCCGTCGACGCGGATCACGCCGTACTGCCGCATCGCCGCGTCCACCACCTGGTCGGCGCCGGTCAGCTTGCCGGTGTGGGAGGCGGCCGTCCGAGCCCCGGTCTCGGTGCGTCCGACCTTGACCGCCACGACCGGGACGCCGCTGCGCGCGGCCCGGTCGGCGGCGAGGAGGAAGGAACGTCCGTCCTTGAGCCCCTCCACGTAGCAGGCGATGGCCCCGACCTCGGGTCGCCCGGCGAAGTACGAGATGAAGTCGGCGGTCTCCAGGTCGGCCTCGTTGCCGGTGGGCGCCCAGTGGGAGAGCCGGACGCCCAGCTCCTGCATCGTGAACACGGGCCGGCCCTGGTGGCCGGACTGGGTGATCAGCGCGATGGCGGGGCCCTCGAGGTCGTCGCGGAACTTCTCGAAGGCGTTGAGGTTGGTGTTCGGCCCGAGCAGCCGCAGCCCCGACCGCTCCACGGCCGCGGCCAGCCGCCGCTGCGCGGCCGCACCCTCCTCGCCGGTCTCCGCGAACCCGGACGCGAAGGCCACGGCGAACTTCACCTTGGCCTGGGCGAGTTCCTCGATGACCGGCAGCGGGTCGCCGACGAGCAGCACGGCCAGGTCGACCTGTTCCGGCAGGTCCGCCACGGAGGGGACACAGGGCAGCCCGAACACGGCACTCCGGCTCGGGTGCACGGGATGCAGCCGCGCCCCGACCCGCTCGGCCCAGGCGATCAGCTGCCGCGTGATGCCGGTGTTGGGCCGGCCGTCGGCGTCGGACGCCCCGACGACCGCGACCGATCCGGGCCGGAAGAACCGGTCCAGATCGGGAACGGGCGCGTACAGCGGGCGGCCGCTGACATCCAGATCACCTGCGGTGGCGGTGATCGCCGCGGTGTCGTGGACGGCGTTACGGGGCTGCTCTCCGCAGGCCACCACCCGGGCGCGGAGATCGGTGGTCAGGGTGCCATGGGTCGATCCAAGCATCGCTTCGCCCGCTCCTTGCTCGTCGGCCAACTCAACTGACGCACTGTCAGATTAGCGAACTGACGACCAGTCAGGAACTGCCGTGCAGGGAAGTGCACCGGTCCCGCCCCGGCCGGTGCCGGTATCGCGCCTGTTCCGTACCCGTCCCGCGTCGGCCTGCGCGGGTCCCGTGCCCGCCCGCGCCGGTCCCGCGCCGGTCCTGCTCCGGGCCCCGCGCCGGTCCCACGCCGGTCCCACGTCGGCCTGCGCCTGCCCCGCGCCGATCCAGTGCAACTTTCCCCGGCCCTCGTGAGTCTCCCCATCGCACCGTCGTCCCTCCCCCAGGAACAGAGGAAACATGAGAAAGCCTTCCGTCGGCCGCGCCGCGCGCATCGGCGCGTGCGCCACAGCAGCGGGACTCGTCACGGTCGGCATGGCCACCCCCGCCCTCGCCGACAGCGACCAGCTGTGGATCCGGTCGCCGTACGAGGTCGTGCTGCCCAAGGCCGCCGGCAGCGGTGAGCAGGCCCGGGCCGTCACCCTCGACCTGGGGCTGTCCCACGACAACAGCAACTACACGGTGACCGACGGCCGGCTCACCGTCGACGTCTCGGGCCTGGCCGGCGTCGCCGAGGTCACCTGGCCCGAGAACTGCGCACCGGCCGGCACGACCGCGGTGTGCACCCTCCCCGAGGTCCCGGCGACGGGTCCCGGCGACTCGGTGCTGCTGCAGGTCCGGGCGGCGTCCGGGGCGGACGTCGGCGCCGCCGGCCGCATCACCTACCAGGCGAAGGCCACGACGACGATGGAGGGCGGCGAACTCACGGCGCCCGAGGGCTTCGAGACCACGGTCAGGGTCGCCTCGGGGGCCGACCTCGTCCTGGACCGGCCGGCATCGGTGGAGGGTGTTGCACCGGGCAGCACCGTGCCCGTGCCGTTCTCCGTCGTCAACAACGGCAACGAGCAGGCGAACGGCATCCAGGTCACCCTGTACGTCTCGCGCGGCCTCGACGTGGGCGCCGTCGCCCCCGAGTGCACCAGCACACCGCTCGGCGAGGGCACGATCAAGCCCATCACCAAGGTGGACTGCCTCTTCGACGACGTCGTCGAGCCGGACGGAACCTTCACCCTGCCGGCGCCGCTGACGGCCACCGTTGCCCCCTACGCCCTCGACGAGCGCCTCGACATGATGGTCGCGGCGGGCGACGGCGCCGAGGACCTGGCACCGGAGAACAACGGCTGGGGCGTCGGCATCAAGGCCGCCAACACCGCCGACTTCGCGGTCCGCGGCACGAAGGTCACCGGCGCCGCCGGCGAGACCGTGAAGGCCGACCTGACCTTCCGCAACAAGGGCCCGGCGTGGGTGGCGAACCTGGGCTCGGGCGACCCCGTCGCCCTGGTCGACCTGATCGTCCCCAAGGGCGCCACCGTCACCGGCGTTCCGGAGAACTGCCAGCCCCGCGCCCTGGACGGCGACGCGTGGTACGAGGAGCGCACCGGCGCCCCGCGCTACCGGTGCGACCTGCCGCTGTGGGTGGCCGAGAAGCAGACCGTGACCTTCCCGTTCGAGCTGCGGATCGACACCGTCGTCCCCGGCGCCGTCGGCAAGATCACGCTCATGCACCCGTACGGCACCACCCAGCCGCTGCCGTTCGACCCGAACGTCGACAACAACAAGGCGAGGCTCGTCCTCAACCCGGTCGTCTGACGGCCGCGCTCCGGGGCGGCCGTGCGGGATCGGCGGCCGCCCCGGAGCTCCGGCGCCCCGGAGCCCCTGGCCTCGGCGCGCCTGGGTCGGCGCCTCAGCGCGCCGCAGCCCTGGCGATCTTCTGCGCGTCCAGGGCCATCTCACGGAACATCCCGCTGATCGGGTTGGTGAAACCCGTGAAGTACAAGCCCGGTGCCTCGCGCGGAGTACTGCCGCCGTGCACCATGGGGCGGCCGCGCTCGTCCAGGACGCCCAGGTGGCCCACCAGGGGCTCCAGACCGCGGGTGTAGCCGGTGGCCGCGATCACGGCGTCCGGGGCGAGACGTGAGCCGTCCGCCAGGACCGCCTTGCCGTCGTCGAAGGACTCGACCGCGGCGACCGGTTCGACGCGGCCGGTGCGGATCGCGTCGATCAGGCCCACGTCCTGGACCGGGATCGCACCCCCCCGGACCCGGGAGTAGAGGCCCGTGTCGGGGCGGGGCAGCCCATGGGCCGACAGATCGGGGACGGAGATCCGGCACATCAGGTCGCCCGCCTTGTCCACCAGCCGGACCGGGAGCCGGCGGACCAGGATGCCCGTGCGCTGCGCCGGCCAGCCCGCCGTCGAGCGGCGCACGATGTGGGGCACGGTACGGACGGCCAGGCGTACCCGGGATGCGCCGCCCTCGACCAGGTCGACGGCTATCTCGGCGCCCGTGTTGCCGACGCCGACGACCAGGACGTCCTTTCCGGCGTACGGGGCGGCGCTGCGGTACGCGGAGGCGTGCAGCAGCTCGCCCGGGTACGTGTCGCGGCCCGGCCAGTCCGGCAGGCGCGGGGTGTGGTTGTAGCCGGTGGCCACGACGACCGCGCGGCCGGTGAGGCGACGGCCGCCGGAGGCGTGCAGGACCCAGTCGGAGCCGTCCTGCTCGATCCGGGAGACCTCGACGCCCGTCACCAGCTCCAGTTCGTGGAACTCCGCGTACTTCTCCAGGTAGCGGATCACGTTGTCGCGCGACACCCACCGTCCGAACTTGCGCGGTATGGCCAGGCCGGGAAGCCCGGACAGGCGCCGGGTCGTGTGCAGGTGCAGCCGGTCGTAGTGGCCGCGCCAGGACGCGCCGACGGACTCGGACTTCTCCAGGACGACGGCCCGCAGGCCCCGCTCCCGCAGCGCGGCCGCGACGGCGAGGCCGCCGGGACCCGCTCCGATGACGTAGACGGGGCGGTCGTTCGTGAGATCCATGGCTCTGTGATCGGGCATGAGCGCTCAGCGTAATGGCACACCGTTGCGAATCGGTCACGGCGGACGACCTCTTGCGCTTCGAAGGCCCCATCCGGTGAACTGACGTACCGTCAGATCTCGGAGGGGAGGCCCCGGAATGCAGACCGTCTGGCTCACCGGCGCCGAATGGCTCGCCGTCCTTCGCATCGGCCTCGGCCTGTGGTGGCTGGAGAGCTGGCGGCACAAGGACAAGAAGGGCTGGTTCGAGCGCGGCACCGGCATCGCCTGGGCCGCCGACGTCGCGGCCAAGCACCGGTGGGAGCTGGTGCGATCCGGCTTCGACACGGTCGTCGCGCCCCGGCCCAGGGTGATGGCGTACGTCGTCGTCTACGCCGAGCTGGCCCTCGCCCTCGGCCTGATCGCCGGCTTCCTCACCCCGGTCGCCCTGGCCGGCGGGCTGCTCCTCAACGTCCTCTATCTCGTCCTGATGATCCACGACTGGGCCGAGCAGGGGCAGAACGCGATGATGGCGCTCATCTCGCTCGTCGCCCTCTTCGCGATGTCCTGGCAGACCTGGTCCCTCGACAGCGCGATCGGACTCTTCCTGTGACCGCGGCAACGCCCGACATCGACGACTTCACCCGGCCCTACTGGGACGCGGCGGCCGATGGCCGGCTGCTCGTCCGCCGCTGCGGCGCGTGCGGGCGGGCCCACCACTATCCGCGCGAGTTCTGCCCGTACTGCTGGAGCGACGACGTCGAGTGGGAGCGGGCGAGCGGGCGCGCCACCCTCTACACCTGGTCCGTCGTCCACCGCAACGACCTCCCGCCCTTCGCCGGCCGTACGCCCTACACGGCGGCCGTCGTCGACCTCGCCGAAGGCCCGCGCATGATGACCGAGATCGTGGACTGCGCGGAGGCGGACCTGCGGATCGGGATGGAGCTGGAGGTGGGCTTCCGGGCCGAGGCCGAGGAGGGAGCCGAGGAAAGAGTCGGGGGCGGGATCGCGGTGCCGGTGTTCCGGCCGTCCGCGAAGCGCTGATGGCGATACCGGCTTCGGGAGGACCCGATGCCGGTATCGCCCGGTGCGGAACCGGCCGGTCAGCGGTCATGGTCAGGTGAGCCGCCGACTCGGCGGTGCGCACACTCGTAGTTGACGCTGCGTCAGGCAGCCCCTGCCCCCGAAGCTCGCTCGGCGATGAGTGCGGCGAGGCCGTCCAGGATGCGTTCCAGGCCGAACTCCAGGGCCTGGTCCTGGCCGCCGGGCTCGGCCGCCGACGACGCCATCGCGGACAGCAGGGCCGGGTAACGCTCGCCGTGGTCGCGCAGCACCGTGGCCAGGGCGGCGTGGAACTGGGCCTCCGGGTTGTCCGACGGGCCTGCCGCGCGGGCCTGTTGGGCGATGCCGCGTACGTGGCTGGAGAGCAGGACCACCGCGTCCAACCGCTCGCCGCCCGTGAGGCCGGTGCCGTCCAGGGCGGCCAGGGCCTGCTCCATCCAGGCCAGTTCCTTCGGGCCCATGAGCCGCGGGCCGACCGTGGCGTCCAGCAGCCAGGGGTGGCGCCGGAAGACGGTGACGAGGCGGCGGGACCATTCGGCGAGGGCCTCCCGCCAGCCGGCCGCCTCCGACGCCTCTCCCGGCACATCGTCGACCGCCGTCTCCACCATCAGGGCGACCAGCTCCGCCTTGCCGGGCACGTACCGGTACAGCGACATCTTCGTGAAGCCGAGCAGCTCGGCGAGCCGCTGCATCGACAGGGCTGCGAGCCCCTCCGCGTCGGCGATCCCGATGCCCGCCCGCGCGATGCGGTCGAGGCTCAACGCCGGCTTCGGGCCTCGCCTGGGCTGCGGATGGGGGCCCCAGAGGAGCCGTATTAGCTCGTCCGGATTCTCGGTCATCACTGCATCTCCCTTGCCAAGCCCGAAAACTGTGTCTACCGTACACAGCAAGAAACAGTTTCCGATGGACACAGTTCTAGGGGGAGTGGAAACCATGGGCAGGAAGGTCCTCATCTCGGGCGCGAGCATCGCCGGTCCCGCGCTCGCGTACTGGCTCGGCCGCTACGGCTTCGAGGTCACCGTCGTCGAGCTCGCCCCCGCCCTGCGCGAGGGCGGGCAGGCCGTCGACTTCCGCGGCGACACCCACCTCACGGTGCTGGAACGGATGGGCGTGATCGACGAGTTGCGCCGGATCCGGACCGGCGGCAGCCCGATGCTCTTCGTCGACGAACGCGGAAAGCGGCAGCTGTACCTGCCCGCCGACTTCGCGGGCGGCGACATCGAGGTCCTCCGCGGTGACCTCTCGCGCGTTCTCTACGAACACAGCCTCCCGCACGCCGAGTACGTATTCGGGGACACCATCACCCGGCTCGACCAGACCGAGGACGCCGTGCGCGTCGCCTTCCGGCACGGCGCACCCCGCGAGTTCGACCTCGTCATCGGCGCCGACGGGCTGCACTCCAACGTCCGCCGGCTCGCCTTCGGGCCCGAGGAGAAGTACGTCCGCCACCTCGGCCACTACGCGGCCACCTGGAGCCTGCCCAACCACCTGGGCGCCGGCTCCGGCGAGGGCACCATCGGCTGCAACGTCCCCGGCCGCCTCGCCTCCGTCGGCGCCGACCGGCGCAACCCGGACCGGGCCGGCGCGTTCTTCGTCTTCGCCGCCGACGAGCTGACGTACGACCGCCACGACCCGGAGCAGCAGAAGGCCCTGATCGCGGACGCCTTCGCCGGGCTCGGCTGGGAGGTGCCGAGGCTCCTCGCCTCACTGAAGGACGCCACGGACCTCTACTTCGACTCGATCAGCCGCGCCGACGTGGAGACCTGGTCCACGGGCCGCATCGCCCTGGTCGGCGATGCCGCCTGCGGCGCCACCATCGGCGGCATGGGCACGGGGACGGGCATCGTGGCCGCGTACGTGCTCGCCGGAGAGCTCGCCCGCGCATACGACGGCGACGGCGACGGGGACGGCGGCGACGGCGACCACACGGCGGCGTTCGCCCGCTACGAGAACCTCGTGCGCGGCTACGCCGAGGGCTGCCAGAAGGGCGGCGACCGCACGGGCCCGTTCCTCGCCCCCGGCAGCAGGACCGCTCTGCGGCTGCGCAACTGGATGCTGAGCAGGCCCTTCTTCCTCAACTGGATGCTCAGGGAAGGGCAGAAGGTCAGCAGCACCATCGATCTGCCGGACTACACGGCCGAGCCGAGCATCCGCTGAGGCGGGCCTCGTGGACGTACGACATGCGACGTGGGGCTTCCGTCGACGGAAGCCCCACGTCGTCACCCCGGGCAGGGGCGGATCAACCCGGTCGGAGCCGGATCAGAAGCGTCCGTGCATGCCCGGGATCCCCGGAGGCGAGGGAACCGGAAGCCTGAGGGCTCCCTGCTCCTGCCCCGCCGAGGTCCGGCAGGTCAGGTCCTTCGCCGGGAGCTTGCCCGTGGTCAGATAGGCCGTGGCCGTCTTGTCGGCGCAGGACTTGGAACCGTAGATGCCGTGGCCCTCGCCCCCGAGGACCGTGACCATCCGCGAGCCCTTCAGGGCCCGGTGCAGGCCCTGACCGCTGGTCAGAGGCGTCTGGGAGTCCCACTCGTTCTGGAGGATGAGCACGCCGGCCTTGTGGTTCATCTTGGTGGCGGGCTCACTGCCCTGCTTCCAGAACGCGCACGGCATGATGTTGGACGTGAAGTCGCCGTAGAGCGGATACCTGGCCTTGTCGCGGATGGCGTCCCGGCGGTACTGCTCGGGGTCCCGCGGCCAGGCCCGGCTGTCGGCGCACACCACGGCCCAGAAGCTCGCGTCGCTGTTGTCGGTGGGAACGGCACGGCCGAACGCCGGCGGGGCGGGGGGAGGGGTCGACCTGGGCGCCCGCGTGGGGGCGGGCTTCGTGGCCGCGGCGGCCTTCTTCAGCGCGGCGACCTGCTCGGCGGCAGCTCGGACGCTGAAGAACATCGCTCGCCCGGCACGGATGTCGTCGCCGGTGAGGGGCGTCCCTTCGAAGTCGATGGGCTTGCGGTCGGCCTGGGCGACCAGATCCCAGAAGGTCTTGCGGACCTCGGCCGGGGTGTCACCCAGCTTGTACGTCGCGGAGCGCCGGGCGGTCCACTCGCTCCACCTCGTGAAAGCGGGCTCGGCCCCCTCCGCCCACACCTGGATCATGCCCCGCCAGATCCGCTGGGGGTCGACGGCGCTGTCCAGGACGAACCGGTCGGCGCGCTTGGGGAACATCTGCGTGTAGACGGCGCCGAGATAGGTGCCGTAGGAGTACCCCAGGTAGGAGATCTTCTTCTCGCCGAGCACGCTCCGGATCACGTCCATGTCGCGGGCGGTGTTGCGGGTGGTGAGGTGCCGCAGCTTGTCGCCCGCCTTGGCCTCGCACTTCGCGGCGACCGTACGGGCCCACTTCACGTCCTTCGCGAACGTCGCGGGCTTGTACGGGCGCTGCCAGTTCCGCTCGTCCTCGGTCAGGCCGCAGCTGAGGGGGGAGCTCTGTCCGACGCCCCGTGGATCGAATCCGACGAGGTCGTACTGTCTCTTCACGGCCGTGGGCAGCTCGGACGCCAGGAACAGGGGCATGCCGAGGCCTTCACCGCCGGGCCCTCCGGGGTTGAGCAGCAGGACGCCGCGGCGTTCCCGGGAGCTGCTCGCCTTCATCCGCGATATGGCGATCTCGATCTTCTTGCCGCCGGGGTGGCTGTAGTCGAGCGGCACCTTGACGGTCGCGCACTGGTACGCGGCGGGGTTCTCGGCGTCGCAGCGCTGCCACCGGGGCTTCTGCTCCAGGTACTGCTTGAGGGGGTTCGTGGCCGCGGAGGTACCGGAGGCCGCAGAGGCGGCGGAGGCCGTGGCGGGCGCGAGCGCGGGCACGAGGGTGGCGAGGGCGCTGACGGCGAGAAGAGGTGCTATTCGTCTGCTTCGCACAATGAGTCGGTCCTTGTGAGGGGGGTGGTCCTGTCCCATCCACCCTCTCGTGCAAGGAAGTTCGGACGAATCCATCGACGAGGCGGTGTTCCTCCGACCGCAGGCGTACGGACCGGCACCGCAAATGGTCCCCCGGGAGTAGGCCACAAGGTGCCGGTTTTCCGTCCGCAGTCCGCCGCCGTCGCGCTACGGCCAGAGCAACTCCCGTACCCAGCACGCTCCTTCGCGCCGGTAGCGCAGCCGTACGTGCCTTCGGCGCGCGTCGCCCTGGAAGAACTCCACCTCGGCCGGTTCGAGTACGTAGACCGTCCAGGTGCCGGCCGTCGCATCCGGCTCGGCCGCCGCGCGCTCCCAGGCGGCTTCGCTCGCCCGGACCAAGTCCCCGTAGTCGGCGAGCACTTCGCTCTGCCGGCCCACCAGCGCCGCCGCCAGCGCGCCCGTCGAGCGCGCGTGGAGATCCTTGTACGCCTCCTCGGGCGTGCCCGGCACCACCCGTCCCCGTACCCGGATCTGACGGCCCTGCGCGGGCCAGTAGAAGCCGAGCGCGGCCTCCGGGCGGGCGGCGAGCTGACGGCCCTTCGCGCTGGTGGCGTGGGAGGCGAAGTGCCAGCCGCGCTCGTCCGCGTCGTGCAGCATCAGGGTCCGGATGTCCGGGCGGCCGTCCTCGTCGACGGTCGCCAGCGACATCGTGTGCGGCTCGGGCTGACCGGCCGCCGCGGCCTCGACGAACCACCGCCGGAAGAGCGGCAGGGGTTCGCCCGGAGCGGTGTCCGGTGCGAAGGCGGGCAGTTCGGTGTCCCAGACCGGCAGGGATCTGAGCACCTCGTGGAAGGCGTCGGCGTCGTGGGGCTCGTGCTGGTGTGTCATGCGCCGATCTTCACAGGTTCACAGACTGCCCAGGTCCGCCGAGAGCCACCGCTCGGGCCGCATGTGGATCACCACCTGCTCGCCGTGGTTCTTCTCGGCGAAGTCGACGTAGCCGTCGACCTTCTCCGCCGGGAGGTAGCGGGCCGAGATCTCCCGGAGCAGCTCGTGGGTCCCGGGGGCCGTGCGCGTCATCGGGCCCTCGACGGAGACGTACCGGATGGTGGGTTCGATCTGGTCGACCAGCAGCGAGAACCGCCCCGCCGCGCTGATGAGCTCGTACTTGCGGGAATCCGCACCGGTCATGATCCAGACCTCGCCGCCCGGCTCGTACTGGTACCAGATCGGCACGGTGAGCGGTCCCCGCTCCGCACCGGCCGCCACCGCCAGCGCGGCGTAATGCGGCTGTGCCAGGAACTGCTCGCACTCTTCACGGGTCAGGGCCATCGGAGTCTCCTTCGCGCGGTCCCACGGGTTCGCGGGGCCTCGGATCCCCGGGCACGCGCAGGCGCGCTACGCCCGGGTGCGCCGGTAGTCGTCGGTCCTCACTGTGCCGTAGGGCGGGCCGCGGGAGCCGTGGACGCGCGCGGCGCTCCGCCTACGCGGTGAGGCTCGTCCGCTCGGCGGCGTCAGGCCGCCCGGTCGATCTCCTTGTCGCCGTGACTGCCAGGCATCACAAGCTCACGGTTCTCCATCAGGACGGCGGCTTCGAAACCGTCGCCCGTCTCACGGGGCAGCCAGTCCGTCGCATCGACTGAGCTGCCCATGGTGCTGGGCCGCTCAGCGGCCCAGCACCACCGTCCCCGACGAGCAGAACCAGCCCCCCGTGCCCGATGCCACCGCCAGCTCCGGAACGCTCCCGTCCGCCCGCCGTACCTGGTGCCCGCCCGCCTCGCCGCGCAGCTGCCGCACTGCCTCGACCAGTAGGAAAAGCCCGCGCATCCCCGGATGGCAGGCGGAGAGCCCCCCGCCGTCGGTGTTCACGGGCAGCTCCCCGTCCAGCCGCAGCCGGCCCTTCTCGACGAACGCCCCGCCCTCGCCCTTCGCGCAGAAACCGAGGTCCTCCAGCGTCACGAGCGTCATGTACGTGAAGGCGTCGTAGATCTCGGCGATGTCGATGTCCTGCGGGCCCACCCCCGCCCGCTCGAAGGCCAGCCGCCCGCTGACCGCCGCCGGGGAGACCGTGAAGTCCTCCCACTCCGACATCGTGGTGTGCGAGACGTGCTCGCCCGTGCCGAGGATCCACACCGGGGCCTTCGCCGTGTCCGGTACGTACTCCTCGGCCGCCAGCAGCACCGCGCAGCCGCCGTCGCTGCGGATGCAGCAGTGCAGCTTGGTGAACGGGTCGGCGATCACCGGGCCGCCCAGGACCTCGTCCACGGTGATCGGCTCGCGGAACATCGCCTCGAAGTTGTGCGACGCGTTCGCCCGCGCCTGGACGGCGACCTCGGCGAGCTGCTCCAGGGTGGTGCCGTACTCGTGCATATGGCGGCGGGCGGCCATGGCGTACTTGGCGATCAGCGTGTGCCCGTACGGCACCTCGAACTGCAGCGGCCCCCGCCCGCCGAAGGAGAGGTTCGAGGTGCGGCGCCCGGCGCGGATGTCGGCGCGGGCGGTGGATCCGTAGACGAGCAGGACGGCGTTGGCGTGGCCCGCGGCGATGGCATCCGCGGCGTGCGCGGCCATCACCTCCCAGGTGGCGCCGCCGACGGCGGTGGAGTCCACCCAGCGGGGCCGCAGGCCGAGGTACTCGGCCACCTCCACCGGGGCGAGCGTGCCGAGACCGGCCGATGCGAGGCCGTCGACGACCCCGCGGTCGAGCCCGGAGTCGGCGAGGGCGCGGCGGGCGGCCTGGGCGTGCAGGGCGTAGGGGGTGGGGCCGTCGACGCGGCCGCAGTCCGAGAGCGATATGCCGACGACGGCGACCTTGCGGGGTCTGCGAGCGGTGCGCTGGGTGGCAGGCATGAATCTGACGGTACATCAGATTCGGGTGGCCGGGGACGGTGCCCGCGTGCGGCGGCCAGGGCCTGTGCCCGCGTGCGGCGGCCGGAGTCTGCGGCGCTCCAGGAGCGCTGCCCCGGCGGTACGCTCGCAGCATGCCCCGATCCACTGCGGAAGACGTCGGCGGCTACCTCGCGGAGGTGGTGGAGCCCGACCGGCTGACGGTCCTCGTCCGCATCCGCGAGCTGTGCCGCACCGAGCTCGACGGCTACGAGGAGGTGATGGCGTACGGCATGCCCGCCTACCGTCGCCCGGGCGGCGAGCCCGAGATCGCCTTCGCCAACCAGAAGCAGTACATCTCCTTCTATCTGATGCGCCCGGACGTGCGGGAAGGCTTCGAGGGTCGGCTCGCCGACCAGGACATGGGCAGGGGCTGCCTGCGCTTCCGGCGCACCGAGCAGGTCGACTTCGATCTCGTACGGGATCTGCTGAAGGCGACCGCGGCCGGGCCCGGCGAAGTCTGCTGAGCGGGGCTCTGTGTTTCTGGGGCCCCCGCGCCTAACATGACGCCCCGTCAGTTACGGAGGGGAGCCCATGGACGCCGCCTTCACCCCTGAACAGTCCGCCATCCGCCGCACCCTGCGCGCCGCGCTGTCCCGGGGAGCGCCTCCGGGACCCGCCCCCGGCGACCCCGGGCCCGGGTACGACCCCGTGCTGTGGGCGCGGCTCGCCGACGAGCTCGGACTGCCCGGGCTCGCGCTGCCCGAGACGTACGGAGGCGTCGGCGGCGGCACCGTGGAGCTCGCGCTCGCCTTCGAGGAGGCCGGGCGGGCGCTGGTGCCGTCGCCGCTGTTCGCCACCGCCGGGCTGGCCGCGCCGCTGATCACCGCGCTCGGCAGCGAGGAGCAGCGCGCCGCCCTGCTGCCACGCATCGCCGACGGATCGCTCACCGCCGCCCTCGCCGTACCCGGCGGAAACCTCGCCACGGCGCTCGGGCTCACCGGGGACAACGCGGACGGGACCTGGGCGGGAGGCGGCCGGGCCGGCGGCGTACAGGCGAGGCCCGCGCTCGGGGGCGGCGGCTGGCTGCTGTACGGAGAGGCCGAGCAGGTCCTGGACGGCCACAGCGCCGGGCTGCTCCTCGTCGCCGCACACACCGGCGGCTTCGCGCGGGGCCGCACCCTGCTCTTCCTCGTCCGGGCCGCCGATGCGGCGGGCCTGGCCCGCACCCGCTGGACGACCCTCGACACGACCCGGCCCCAGGCCCGCGTCGAACTCCGCGACACACACGCCGACCTGCTGGGCGACGACGCGGACGCGGACGTGCCTGCCGCACTCGCCGCCGCAGGCCGGACCGCCGCCGCGCTGCTCGCGGCCGAGGCCGTCGGCGCGGCCGCGTCCGCCCTCGACCGCACCGTCGGGCACGTGAAGGGGCGCGAGCAGTTCGGCCGGCCCATCGGCTCGTTCCAGGCGGTCAAGCACCGCCTGGCCGATCTGTACGTACGGGTCCAGGCGGCACGCTCGGCCGCCTACTACGCGGCGTGGGACCCGGACGCGGGCCCCCTGGCCCTCGCCCAGTGCCTCGAAGCGCTCCGGACCGTCACCGGCGAGGCCATCCAGTTGCACGGCGGCATCGGCTTCACGTGGGAGCACGAAGCGCATCTGTACTTCAAGCGGGCGGCCTCCGACGAGCTGCTCTTCGGCCCGGTCCACCGGCTGCGCGCCCGCGCGGCGGAGTCGGCGGGCCTCTTCACGGGCAGCGTCGGGGACCCGCTCACCCCAGAGGCGGTGGCCGTCTGATGCCCCCCGGAGTCCGCCTGGTGCAGAAGGTGTCCTCGAGCCGCGCCTTCGCGAAGATCGCCCCACATTTCATCCCGGCCATGGACCGGGCCTTCCACCGCCTCACCCGAGGAAAGGTCCTGCTCAGCGCCCAGATGCTGCCCGGAGTCGTCCTCACCGCGCGAGGAGCGCGATCGGGGCTGCCACGCCGCACGCCGCTCGCCTGCATGCCGGAGGAGGGAACCGGCACCTGGATACTGATCGGCTCCAACTTCGGGCGCGAGGGCCATCCGGCGTGGACGGCGAACCTCCTCAAGCACTCCGACGCGGAGGTCAGCTGGAAGGGCGAGGACATCCCCGTACACGCGGAACTCCTCACCGGAGCGCAGCGGGAGGAGGCGTGGCGGGCCGTGCTCGCCTTCTGGCCGCCGTACGCGACGTACCAGGCGAGGGTGGAGCGCGAGATCAGACTGTTCCGGCTGACGCGGCGCGGATGAGCTCCGCACCCGGCGGGGCGGAGGCAGGCGTGGCCGGCGCCGTCGGGTGAGCCGGTGCGTCCGTCGTCCTCGAACGCCGGACGGGCTGACGTGTGGCCGGAATGCGGGCGCGCCTGTGTGACAGGACTGGCGTGGGCGCGCCCGTGATCGCGGTCCGGTCGCTACTTCGTGGGCTTCTTGCCCGTGATGCCCAGATGCACCAACAGCGCCAGATTCGGCTTCAGTTCGGCCTGCTTCACACCCCAGGTCTGGAAGCCCTTCTGGTGCGAGGCCACCGCCGCGAGCATCGCGACCAATGAGCCGGCCATCGCCGCCGGGCTCACGTCCTTGTCGACCTTGCCCTTGGACTGGAGCTCCTTCACCGACTCCGTGAGGGAGTTGGTGACCGAGTTCAGGATCTTCATACGGATCTTGTAGAACCGTTTGTCCCCCTCGGCCGCGCCGAGGTCCACGACGCGCAGGATCGCGTCGTGCTTGCGCCAGAAGTCGAGGAAGCCCTCGACGAGCTCCTCGGCGGTCTGCCAGCCGGCCTTGCCGACCCAGGAGCGGCCGGACACCAGGGCGGTCAACCCGGCGCCCTCGTTGGCCATTTCCTCGGCGATCTCGAGGACCGCGCCCTCGACGTCCGGGAAGTACTGGTAGAAGGTCGCGGGTGAGGTACCCGCCTTGCGGGCCACGTCGATGACCTTGACGTCCCGGTACGGCGAGGAGCTGAGCATCTCGCTGAGGCAGTCGAGCAGCTTCTGCCGCGTCGCCTGGCCGCGTCGACCGGCCACACGGCCGTCGACAGTGCGTACTTGTCCTGTCATGCCGTCAGCTTACCGAGGGGTGATCGGCGCGCGATTCGGCCGACTGCAAATGGGGTGCGTCCTTCGTGTGGGCTAATAGTGTTATCAACAGCCTGTGGATAACTTCGGTGGACAACTCAACGATCACCCCCTCCTGCGTGCGGCGCGCCCCGCTCTCCGCTTGACTGTGACTGGCGTCACACTCCGCGTACGGGAGGTACGGAGCGCAGGCAGCGCAGGCAGTGCAAGGCAGCGCAGGAAGGGGTCAGGCCATGGCCGCATTCACGGAGGGCATGCCCTGCTGGGTGGACGCCCAGCTGCCCGATCTCGCAGCGGGCAAGCGCTTCTACGGCGACCTGTTCGGCTGGACGTACGGCCAGGAAGCCAGTGAGCGGTACGGCCACTACACCGAGGCTTTCCTCGACGGAAAGCTCGTCGCCGCCCTCGTGCCCAAACGGGACGGCCGCATGCCCACGACCTGGGGCGTCTACTTCGCCACCGACGACGTCGCCAGGACCGCCGACAGGATCGGAAAGGCCGGCGGCCAGGTGATCACGGCCCCGATGCCGGTGGGCCGCTTCGGCACCATGGCACTGGCCGCGGACCCCGGCGGCGCCGTGTTCGGGCTCTGGCAGAAGGGGGAGCAGGCGGGCTTCGAGGTCCAGGGCAAGCCGGGCTCGTTCTGCTGGACCGAGGTCTACACGAGGGAGAAGGAGGCCGTCGACCGCTTCTACGCCGATGTCTTCGGCTTCCAGGGCACCACGCTGCCCGACGAGAGCGTCGACTATCTGATGTGGTCGCCGGCCGGCACCGAACCGGGTGAGGACACCGCGATCGGCGGCCGCAGCGTGATCACCGACGCGTTCCCGGCCGAGATGCCCGCACACTTCCTCGTCTACTTCTCCGTGGCGGACTGCGACGGGACGGTGGAAACGGTGACCGACCTCGGCGGCCGGGTCACGGCACCGCCCTTCGACATTCCGTACGGACGGATGGCGGTCCTGACGGACAACCAGGGAGCCGCCTTCGCCGTCCTTGCCGAACCGTCGAAATAGTCCTCGCCGAGCCGTCAAAATAACCCGAGACACCCCGGAACGCCCCCGGGTTCGCAACCAGGACCTCCGGCAGGAACAATCAGGGGCGACGGGGCCGTACTACATGGCCCCTACGGGGAGGTGGCAGGCGAAGTGGAGCAGCTGACGCAGCACGACCCGAGGCGGATCGGCCCCTTCGAGGTGCTGGGACGGCTCGGCGCCGGCGGCATGGGGCTGGTCTATCTCGCACGGTCGGCGTCCGGCCGGCGCGTGGCGATCAAGACGGTGCGCACGGAGCTCGCCGAGGACCAGCTGTTCCGCGTCCGCTTCACGCGCGAGGTCGAGGCGGCGCGAGCCGTCTCCGGCTTCTACACCGCGGCCGTCGTGGACGCCGACCCGCGCGCCGCCGTGCCGTGGCTCGCCACCGCGTACGTGCCCGCGCCCTCGCTCGAGGAAATAGTGAACGAGTGCGGGCCGCTCCCGGCCCAGGCGGTGCGCTGGCTCGCCGCCGGAATCGCCGAGGCCCTGCAGTCCATCCATGGCGCCGGGCTCGTCCACCGCGACCTGAAGCCGTCGAACGTCCTCGTCGTCGAGGACGGACCCCGCGTGATCGACTTCGGTATCGCGTCCGGGGTGTCCAACACCCGGCTGACCATGACGAACGTCGCCGTCGGCACCCCCGCCTACATGTCGCCCGAGCAGGCCCGCGACTCGCGCAGCGTGACCGGCGCGAGCGATGTCTTCTCGCTCGGCTCCACCCTCGTCTTCGCGGCGACCGGGCACGCCCCCTTCCACGGTGCCAACCCCGTCGAGACCGTGTTCATGCTGCTGCGCGAAGGCCCCGACCTGGCGGGGCTGCCGGACGAGCTGCGGCCACTCATCGAGTCCTGCATGCAGATGGAGGCCGGGCTGCGGCCCAGCCCCGAGGACCTGCAGGCACAGCTCGCGCCCCACCTCTTCTCGTCCGGCAGCGACGACAGCGGTACGGCGTCGGCGTGGTTGCCCGGCAGGGCCGTGTCGATGATCGAGCAGCGGCGCGGAGGACGGCTGCCGAGCACGGGTGCGGGCGGCGGTGCCGGGGCGGGCGCCGGTGCCGGTGGGCGCCGGCCCGAGACGCCCCCTGCGCCCCCCAGACCGGACCGTGCGCCCGACGCCGTGCCCGATTGGGACGCGGCCTGGCGCGGCGGCAACGACCCCCGCACCGGACAGGCCCGCCCGGACGGCGCCCCCGCCGCCCCGCAGCCCGTACCCGACGGCCCCGTGCGCCTCGCCGGCGCCAAGGTCCCGATCGGCCCGGGTCCACGTGTCGCAGACGCCCGCGGATCCGTCGCCGCCGACGCGGGCCCCGCCACCGGCTGGGTCCGCGCGCCCGGCGGCCACGAGGCGGCCACCAGCGCCCTGCCCGCCCCCACAGCCCCCACCGCCCACGCTGCACCGCCCGTCCCCGCGCCCGCGCCGGGCGCCGACGGCGGCCCGGGGCGCTGGCGGCCCTGGCGGTTCCGGATGTCGAACGACGTCTGGGGCACCCCGGTCGTGGACGGCGATCTGCTCTACGTCACCTCCTTCGAGGTGCACGCCCTGGACGTGGCCAGCGGCCGCCGCCAGTTCAAGACCCGGGACGTGGCCTGGGTGATGGCCGTCACCGGAGGCCGTATCCACGCGTCCGACGGACCCACGCTGTACGCCCTCGACGCCAAGGACGGCAGCGAGCGCTGGCGGCTGGGGACCGACGCCTGGGTCTACTCCCTCCAGGCCGCCCGCGGCACCGTCGTCACCGGCACCCGCGGCGGCGGCGCCCAGGGCTGGGAGGCGTCCAACGGCGAGAAGCTGTGGGAGATCACCGGCGTCCAGACCGACTTCGAGACCCCCGAGGCCGGGCCCGCGCTGTTCGACGACACCGTCTACGTATGGCGCAACGCCCGGCTCCAGGCCCTCGACGCCCGCACCGGCGCGGAACGCTGGTCCTACCCGGTCGGCGACGCCGCCTCCTGCGGCGGCGTACCGGTCCGCGTCAACCAGGCGCCGGACGGGTGTACGTACATCGCGGCCGGCACCCGAGTGCTCTGCGTCGACACCGCCGGCGGCCATGTGCGCTGGCACTTCGAGGCACCCGCGGTCTTCCTCTCGCCGCCGGCGTACGCCCCAGGCCCCGCCGTGACCGGAGGCGGCGTGTATCTCGCCGACTACCTCGGCACCGTGTACGCACTCGACGCCACGACCGGCAAGGACCGCTGGCGCATCGCCACCGAGTCCCGCCAGTCGATCGAGCCGGTCCTCGTCGCCGACGGCAACGTCCATGTCGGCAGCGGCAGCGCGCTGTACACACTGGACGCGGTCACCGGCACGCCCAAGTGGCGGTTCGCGGCCGGGGGAGAGGTCATCGGCACTCCCGTCGTCGCGGACGGCCGGGTCCACTTCGGCTCCGCCGACCATGTGCTCTACACGCTGGACGCGAGCGGGGGACAGCTGCGCTGGAAGCTGGCGACCGGCGGCGAGATCACCGGCTCGCCGGTGGCGCGGAACGGTGTCGTGTACGCCTGCTCCAAGGACCGCTGCGTCTACGCGCTGGACGCGGTCAAGGGCACGGCGACGGGCCGGGGCACACCGGCGCCCCGCTGACGCCGGAGCGGCTCCGCCTTTTCGGGGACATGCGGGCCGGCCGGGCGGTGCCGGGCACGTCCCGGGCCGGGGACGAAGCCCCTACCGCTGCCGTCTGTCGTTGCCGAACGGATCGTTGCCGAACGGATCGTTGCCGAACGGATCGCCGCCATACGGGTCGTCACGGAACGGGTCCTGGGGCGGACCCGCTCCGTACGGGTCCCGGCGCGGGCGGCGCGGTGCCGTGGGGTCCGTCGGGCCGGGCGGGTTCGTCGGCAGCGGTTGTGTGTCCCCGGGCCCCGGCGCCCAGCCGTACGGCTCGTACGGCTCGTACGGCTCCGCGCCGGCAGGCGGATACGGCGCCGTCGGATACGCGGACGTCGGATACGCGGACGGCGGATACGCCGGCTCGGGCTCCTCGGCCGGTTCCAGCCTCGGGGCGCGCCCGCTCATCACCACGGAACCCAGCAGCAGGAGTACACCGCCCCCGAGCGCGTTCGCGACCCCGTCACCGAGGACCGGTCCGTCACCGCCGACCGTCAGACTGCCCGCGGCCTGCCCCTGGCGCACCATCCACAGGATCGTGAAGCCGAGCACGATCAGCCCGGCCAGCGCCACCAGCCACCGCGACCGCAGCATCACCCCCACCAGGGTCACCAGCGCCGCGAACGCGAACGGCAGCAGGATCGACGTCCCCACCGTCGCCTCCGCGTCGGTGATCCCCCGGAACAGGTCGTCGATGCGGTAGTCGCTGCCGTGACGGCCGTCGTACCAGGCACGGAAGGGGCTCAGGACGGCGGCCGTCGCTCCGGCGAGAGCGAGCACCGAGCCGATGACGTTGCGCACCATTCCCGGCCTCCTCTCGCAGCAGACGCTACGCCCGGTGGTCCGGGTGCGCGACCTGCTTGCTCCTGAGCGGTTGCGTCCAGCTGTATGGTGTCGTGCGCCCGTCAAACAGGGTCTGTTTCTCGCCACACTCGCACTTTCAACGGGGGGTTGAATCGTGAAGATGCGCCATGTCCGTGCGATCGCCGTTTTCGGCATCGCCCTGATCGCGCTGACCGGCGCCCGCGGTTCGCGCGGCGGGGGCTGCGACAACAACCACAGCTCCGGTTCCAGCAGCTCCAGCAGCGGAGGCAGCAGCATCGGGGGCAGCCACCACTCCGATGATGACGATGACGACGACCTCGACATCGGCACGAGCGGCGGCGGATCGGTCTCCGGCGGCAGTGACGTCACGGACGCTCCCACGTACAGCGGCCCGACCGGCCCGGTGGACACCGCCCTGGGTGAAGTGGAGATCAACTACTGCTCCATCGACCCCGCAGCGGTCAACGTCAGGGGCCAGCTCATGATCCACAACAGGACCGACGTGGACCAGACCTACGACATCACGGTGCATTTCCAGGGGGACGACCCAAAGGTACCGCTCGTCGCGAAGATCGACGATGTGACGGTCGCGGCGGGCCAGTGGTACGACAGGGAGGCGAGCGCCCCCTACGCCGGCTCCGGCAAGGGCACCGATTCCCGGGACTGCAAGGTCGTCAGCGCGACCCGCACCGCCAAGCTCTCCTAGGGGCCTGCCTTCAGTTGCGATCAACGAGCTTGCAGGAGGCTGCCGATCCAGATGGTCGCTGCGCGGAGATGGAGTCCGGCCAGGTAGCCCTCGGGCGTTTTGCCGTAGCGGGAGGCGGCGATGCCTCGCAGTCCTTCATTCCTGTTGATGGCACGCTCAACCGTGTTGCGGTCGCGGTAGTGGCTGGTAGGGCCTCAGGAACGAAGCAGAGCGCGCACGCCTGATCCATGGGGAGCTGTGGCTCCCCGAATGGCTCCCTGCTGACTCTTGGCCGACACCGCGAAGAACCGTCTGCTCTCCTGGGTAAGGCCTGTTGAGTCATCTCCCGCTCAACAGCGGTGAAGTGGCTGCAGCGGTGACGGAGCGGAGACGCCCAGGGGATGAGCGTTCTCATGCTGGGGACCACAGCTTTGTAAGCCTGATGCCGACCGCGGATACGTCCTCGCTGGTCACCCTGCGTGCGACGGTGCCGAGCCTGCGAGGAAGACCGCGCTGAACGCCTTCGACATCACCTTCGACGGCCGACTCTCAGCAGCACGTCAGTAACCCCAACCGCCCTGGATGCACCGTTCATTTGACAGTCGCCCCTCTAGATACGTGACTGCCAGTTCCGTTATTGTCCCGTCCGCCAGGAGTCGTCAACCCGCCATAGTCGCCCGTCACGCCCGGAGCGGCACTGACCTCTGACCTGAACGGCCGCGCCGCGGCCTTGACCTGCCACCGCTGCGATCCCACCCACTCTGAGGGAGCCCTGGCGCCCCGAAGAGCCGGGCGGCCACTCCTGCCGAGTCACACAAGACACGCCGCCATCAGCCACGCCCGACCCTTCTGGGCCGCCTGACAACTTCCGGAGACCGCCATGGCCTACCCGCACGCCCCGCGCCTTCATCATCGTCCACGGCCTCACCGCCCAGGTGCGTCCTTCGCCCGGGTCAACGGATCGGCCTTCGCCATGCACGTGCTGCTCGCCTGCTCCGCAGCCGAGTTGATGGCCACCCGTGTCTGGGGAGAGACCAGCATCGGCGTGCTGGCCATGCTCTTCCAGGGCTCCCTGCTGGTGTGGACGGCGGCGCGGTACGACCGCCGCGCGGGCGGACGCCCGGCTCCTCAGGAGGACGGGGAGGAGAGCAGATGACTCCGCGGATCCTGCTCGCCGCGTCCGGCGCCCTGGACAGTGACACGCAGGCCTTCGTCCTGGTGGGCTTTCTGACGCTCATCGTCCCCATCCTGTTCATCTGCGTCCTCAGCGCCCCCGAGAGGGACCGGGTCAACGACTTCTACACAGCGGGCCGCAGGCTGAAGCCACTGCGCGGGGCCCTTGTCCTGGCCGGCGTCTACCTGCCCGCGGCCACGGTGCTCGGCACCACGGGAAGTGTCGCGATCTTCGGCTACGACGGTCTGTTCATCGCCCTGTGCACGGTGCTGTCACTCGGCGTGCTCCTCCTGCTGGCGCGCCCCCTGCGTGAGCACGCCGGTTACACCCTGGGCGACACGTTCGCCCTGCGGGCTCCGGGGCCGGGGGCGAGGATCGCGACCGCCCTCGTGACCTTGAGCGCGTGCGTGCCCTGTCTGGTCGTACAGCTTTCCGGCGCCGGCGCGACCACCACGGCACTGCTGGGAATGACCGGGCCCGGCGCCGAGAAGACAGCCATCGTCATGATCGGCGCACTGGTCGTCTGCGCCACGGTGTTCGGCGGCATGCGCGGCACGATCGTCATTCAGGTGATCAAAACGGTGGTGCTGCTCGGCGCGGCCCTGACGGTGGCAGCTGTGCTGCTCCACCGTTTTCACTGGAGCGCAGATGCCCTGATCGACGCCGCCGGACAGGGCAGCGGCCGGCCCGCCGGCTATATGCGTCCCGGCCTCCGCTACGCCGCCAGCACCGCATCCGAGGGCACGCTCGACTTCATCGGCCTGATGATCACCATCGTGCTGGGAGTGGCGTGCCTGCCACACGTGGCCATGCAACTGAGCACCGCACCCGACGCCGCCACCGCGCGCCGCACGGTGCGCCACACCATCACCATCGTCGGCGTTTTCTGCCTCGCCACGGCCCTTATGGGCTTCGCGGCCGCCGCGTTGATCGGCGCACGCACGATCATGGCCGCGGACCCTGGAGGCAACACCGCCCTGCTGCTGCTCACGGGCGAACTGGCGGGCGGTTCGTCCACCCACACGAACGGGGCACTTCTCGTCGTCCTGGTGTCCTGCGCGGTGTTCCTCACCACGCTGGCCGCCGTGGGGAGCATCACCCTGGCCGCTGCAGGGGCGGTCGCCCACGACCTGTACACGAAGGTGCTGCGTCGTGGGCGCACGACGGAGAGTCGGGAGGTGGCCGCCGCCCGCCTGGCGTCCATCGGGGTCGGTGCACTGAGCATCGTGCTGGCGGTCTGGGTCCAGGGCTGGAACGTCCTGTTCCTGACGGTGGTCTCCCTGGCCGTGGCGGCCTCCTGCCTGCTTCCGGCACTGGTGTACTCCCTCTTCTGGAGCGGCTACACCCGAACAGGGCTGCTCTGGACGCTGTACGGAGGCCTGGTCTCCGCCGTCGGACTGCAGATTTCCAGCCCCGTCTTCTCCGGCTCCCCCCTGGCGCTCTTCCCGGACCGGCACCTGGACTGGTTCCCGCTCCAGACGGTCGTCCTCGTATCGATGCCCACCGCCTTCCTGCTCGGCTGGCTGGGCAGCATCGCGGGAAGGCAAGGAAGGAAGGGAGGGCAAGGAGGTCCGGGACAGCCGAGCAGTCGACGGGAGCCTCAGGTCACGGAGCACGACTGGGCCACGTAACGTCACGGCAGCCGGAGCCCGGCGATCCCGCCGCAGAGGCGGAAGCGGCGCCACGGACCTACGGTGGTCGGAGGGACACCGGCAAGCTGAACCGGCGTTCAGGAGGAGGCTGCGATGAAGGAGCATTTCGTCTGGGTGACGACGCGCCGCATCAAGCCGGGCACGTTGGAGGAGTTCGAGCGGGCATGGCGCCCGGACCCGTATCCCGAGGCCCTGCGCCACGCCTACGCCTACTGGTCCGAGGACGGGCAGGAGATCACCGGGGTGTCGTTCTGGGACACCAAGGAAGCGTGTGACGCCTGGCGGACCTCCGAGGCGGAGACCAGGCGGCACGAGGCCATGGCGCCCTACATCCTCGAGGAGCGCGAAGGCTTCTACCGCGGGCGCGAACTCGCCGTCCCCGTGCGGTAGTCCACACATTCGGCAGCCGTCCGCTGCGGTGGTCGCCAGGTCCAGTGCCCTGTGCTGCCCTAACGCACCCGGTACGCGCCTCTGCCCCGCCCGCTCGTGAACAGCTCGGCCTGCCGCTCCGGCGGCAGGTTCCCGAGCGCGATCAGGTGGGGGGCATGTGCGAGGGCCTGCGCCCGCGCCGCCTCCTTCGCCGACCAGACGGCCCGCACCGTTCCCTGCACGGCCTCCGTCGGATACGACGCGATCACCGCCGCGCACCGCAGCGCGGCGGCGACCTCCTCACCGGGTGCCGTCACCTCGCTGACCAGGCCCGTCTCGTACGCCCGCCGGGCCGACACCCGCTCGGCCGTCCCCATCAGCGCCATCCGGGCCACCTCCCCGAACGGCATCCGCATCGCCATGTGGACGGACTCGTACGCGCTGACCATCCCGTATGTCGTATGCGGATCGAAGAACTCCGCATCTTCGGCGGCGACCACGAACTCCGCCTCGCCCAGCAGATAGAACGCCCCGCCGCACGCCAGCCCGCGGACCGCCGCGACGACGGGTTTCCACAGGTCGTTCGCCTTCGGGCCGATGGTGAGCAGCGGATCGTCGATCGAGTACGGGGACGACGGCTGCGGCACTTCGGCGCCGCGGTCGATCCCGGTGCAGAACGCCCGCGTCCCCGCGCCCGTCACCACAGCGGCCCGCACCGTGTCGTCGTACCTGAACCCCCGCCAGATCCGGCCCAGTTCGAGTGCCATCGCCAGATCGATCGCATTGTGCTTGTCGGGCCGGTCGAGCGTGACGACGGCGACCCCGGTGTCCTTGTCCGTCTCCACCCGGATGCTCATGCGCGCTCCAGCAGCCAGCGCGGCACGGCCGTCCCGTCGGCGAGCTCGGTGAACGCCACCTTCACCGCTGCCCCGATCCGCAGCCGTGCCGGATCGACCGAGTTCAGGGGTGCGTCCGGCGTGGCCACCACGTTGCCGACGAGTCTGATGTGCGGCGCATCGGCGAGCTCGACGACGACCGCGTTGTACGGGGCCTGCTCGGCGTACGCGGGCAGGAGCGGTGGATGCGGCAGGACGTACGACCAGATCCGGCCACGCCCGCTCATGCGCCGCCACTCGCTGTCGAACGACTGGCAGCGCGGGCAGCAGGGGCGGGGCGGGAAGCGCAGTTCGCCGCAGGAGGCGCAGGCCTGCACGCGGAGTTCGCCGCGGGCGGCGTGCTCCCAGAAGGGCGCACCGTCATCGTCGATGACGGGCGTCAGATAACCAATGTCGGAATCTGTCATCTGTCAGCTCCTGTCTGTCAGCTCAATTCCGCAGAAGCACCGCTGAAGTCGGGACGCCCTCGCCCGCCGTGACCAGGCACGTCGCCGCGTCCGGCACCTGTGCGGTCGAGCTGCCGCGGAGCTGCTTCACGCCCTCGTTGATGAGGTTGAAGCCGTGCACGTACGCCTCGCTGAGCCCGCCGCCGCCGGTGTTGACGGGCAGCCGCCCGCCGATCTCGAGCGCGCCGCCCTCGGTGAACGCCGCGCCCTCGCCGCGCCCGCAGAAGCCGTACCCCTCCAGGGAGAGCGGGATGAGGGGCGTGAACGCGTCGTAGATCTGGGCGACGTCCACGTCCTGGGGCCCGAAGTCGGCCTGTTTCCACAGCTGGCGGGCGGCGGTCCAGGCGGGGCCGGTGAGCGGGTCGTCGTTCCAGTAGTTGACCATGCCGTGGTGCTGGGCCGGCAGGCCCTGGGCGACCGAGTGCACGTACACCGGTTTCTGCCGGCAGTCGCGGGCCCGCTCGGCGGAGACGAGCACACACGCCAGTGCCCCGTCCGTCTCCAGGCAGTTGTCGAAGAGGCAGAGCGGCTCGCTGATCCAGCGGGCGGTCATGTACATCTCGCGGGTCAGCGGCCGCTCGTACATGATCGCGGCGGGGTTCTGGTTGGCGCGGTTGCGGCAGGCGAGGGCGACGTTGAAGAGGTGGTCGCGGGTGGCGCCGTACTCGTGCATGTAGCGCCGGGCCAGCATGCCGATCTCGTCGGCGGGCCGCAGCAGCCCGAAGGGCCGGGTCCACTGCGCGGGAGTGGGCAGCTGGACCGCCGTGTTCTTCCACGGCCTCGGCCCGGACCCGCGCTTCCGTGACCGCCAGGCGACGCCGACGCTCGCCTGTCCGGTCGCGATGGCGGCGGCGAGGTGCGCGACGGTGGCGCAGGAGCCGCCGCCTCCGTATCCCACCTTGCTGAAGAAGGTGACGTCGCCGGCGCCGATGGTCTTGGCCACCTCGACCTCGTCGGTCTCCTCCATGGTGTACGAGGCGAAGGCGTCGACCTCGGCGGGGGCGATGCCGGCGTCGTCGAGTGCGGCGAGGACGGCCCGGCAGGCCAGGGTCTTCTCGGATTCGGGGAGGTGTTTCGCGAAGCGGGTCTGTCCTATCCCGGCTATCGCTGTTGCGTCCTTGAGGCTCTTGAGGCTCGCCATGCGGGCGAGGGTACAGCTAATCTGACGGACAGTCAGCTACTGCGACTCCGACGGCGGGAGGGTTAGCTATGCGCGGCGACCTGGAGTGGGGCTCCATCCCGAGGCTGGTACGGAGCGCCGCGGAACGGTACGGCGAGCGGGAGGCCGTCGTCGAGGGCCGTACGCGCGTCACGTACGCCGAACTGGGCGAGCGCGTCGAGCGGGCGGCGGCTGCGTGCATCGCGGCGGGCGTGGAGCCGGGCGACCGGGTCGCCGTGTGGGCGCCGAACACGTTGGACTGGATCGTCTCCGCGCTCGGGGCGGTCTCGGCGGGGGCGGTGCTCGTACCGCTCAACACCCGCTTCAAGGGCACGGAGGCGGCGTACGTCCTCGAACGCTCCCGCGCCAAGCTGCTCTTCATCACGGGCACGTTCCTCGGCACGTCGTACGTGGCGTCGCTGCGCCGAGCGGAGGTGGAACTGCCGTACCTGGAACAGGTGGTGGTCCTGGCGGACAGCGCGCCCGAGGACTACCGGACCTGGAAGGACTTCCTGGCGGGCGGCGACGGTGTGCCGGCGTCGGAGGTACGCGCGAGGGCGGACGCGGTCGCCTCCTCGTCCCCCTCGGACATCATCTTCACGTCGGGCACGACGGGCGCGCCCAAGGGTGCGGTGATCACCCATGCGCAGACGCTGCGCTGCTACGGCATCTGGAGCGAGCTGGCGGGCCTGCGCGAGGGCGACCGCTATCTGATCGTGAACCCCTTCTTCCACACCTTCGGCTACAAGGCGGGCATCATCGCGTGCCTGATGCGGGGCGCGACGATGGTCCCGCAGCCCGTCTTCAACGTGGACACGGTCCTGGCGAACATCGCGTCGGAGCGCGTATCCGTCCTGCCGGGCCCGCCGACCCTGCACCAGTCCCTCCTCGACCACCCGGCACGCGACACCCACGACCTGTCGGCGCTCCGGCTGGTCGTCACCGGCGCGGCGGTGGTCCCCCTGCGCCTGGTCGAACGCCTCCGCAACGAGCTTCGCATCGCGACCGTCCTCACGGCGTACGGCCTCTCCGAGGCGTCCGGCATCGTCACGATGTGCCGCCGCGGCGACGCCCCCGAAACCATCGCCGCCACCTCCGGCCGCGCGATCCCCGGCACCGAGGTCCGCGTCCTCTCCTCCGCTCCCGGCGAACCGGGCGAGGTCCTGGTCCGCGGCCACAACGTCATGCGCGGCTACTTCGAGGACGAGGACGGGACGGCCAAGGTCCTGGACGAGGACGGCTGGCTCCACACGGGCGACGTGGGCGTCCTGGACGAGGCGGGCAACCTCCGCATCACCGACCGGATCAAGGACATGTTCATCGTCGGCGGCTTCAACGCGTACCCGGCAGAGATCGAGCAACTCCTGGGTCTCCACCCTGACATCGCGGACGTGGCCGTGATCGGCATCCCTGACGGGCGGCTGGGCGAGGTGGGCAAGGCGTACGCGGTCCGGCGCCCCGGTTCGACGCTGACGGCGGACGACCTGATCGCGTGGTCCCGGCGGGAGATGGCGAACTACAAGGTGCCGAGGTCGGTCGAGTTCGTGGCCGAGCTGCCGCGGAACGCGAGCGGGAAGGTCTTGAAGACGGAGCTCAGGGCCAGGGGGTGACGGCTCCGGTCACCCCTTCGAGCGAGTGCCACGGCCCGGTGCGAGCGGTATGGTCGAAGGTATGGCAACCAAGAAGTACACCGTCACCCTGCCGGAAGAGCTCGCGGAGGAGATCCGCAAGGAAGTCGGTCCGGGTGCCTTCAGTGCGTACGTCACGCATGCCATACAGCGCCAGCGCGAGCAGGACCGGCTCGGTGAGCTGGTCGAGTGGATGCTGGAGGAGGGTGGACCCCTCACTGAGGAGGAACAGGCCGCTGCGGAGGCCGAGCGACGGCAGATGGCGCGAATCTTCGCCGAGCAGGCAGCTGACGACCAGAGTTCCGGGCCTTCGGGTTCCTCCTCGGCAGCTGCCTGATGGACCCCGACTGCTACGTCCTGGACAGTCAGGCTCTGTCGCTCGCGGCTCTTAGGGACCGGACGATGTCGGGCCGCCTCAACGAGGCTCATCGGGCGGGCATCCGTGTCGTGACCAGCTCCATGACCCTCATCGAGGCGTATCACGGTCAGGTGCGGCACGCCGCCTGGCAGTGGGTCCTGTCCCGGATTGTCGTGGAGCCGGTGACGCGTGAGGTTGCCGATGAGGCGATCGTTCTCCTGAAGGAAACCGGCCTGCACGGCCACAAGTACGCCATCGACGCCGCGCTCGCGGTCATCGCCGGGCGTCAGCGCGGCAACACGATGATCCTCACGTCGGACGAAGACGACATGAAGAAGCTCTGCCGGCCGGGCGTCGCGCTCTGGCCCGTGTGAGCGCTGCCTGCGACCAACACCCTGTCGGATGCGAGTCTCGCCCTGGGGCAGGGCAGGGCAGGGCAGGGCAGGGCAGGGCAGGGCAGGTGCCGCGTGCAGTCGATGGCGGTCTGCACGCCGTCACCGGCTCCCTGGAAGGCTGTGCCATCGAGATACAGGACCCCGGCCGCCCTCGCGAGCTCGGCGGCTCGCTCCCGGAGATGGGGCCGCTGGCCGGCAAGGGCGTTGTGGAACGCACGCTCCGCCCGGGCCACGCACTGTGTGCAGCACCGCCCGACCTGTGGCTCTATGAGGGAGGGGCGGTCGTCGAAAATGCCTGGCTTCGGTGCTGCGCCTCCGGCAGGCTCCGCAACGATGAGCGACGAATCAGTGAGTGGCCAGGGGTACGCGTTGGCGGGCTCGCACAAGGGACTGCTGCAACGAGGTCGAGGTCTGGGCGCGCTGCTGGCGCCGGACGATCCGGGAACATCCGCCGAGCAGGTGTACGACGCCGTCCGGCATGACTGGCGGTGGGACTCGGTGGACGACCGCCACCTCTACCTGGCGCGGCTGATCCAGGAGCTGGGACTCCCGCTGGATCCGGTGGTCGCCCTGCTGGCACAGGACGAGAATGACTGCGAGAGAGCCACCCGCATGCTGGAACTGCTGGCCGTGTCTGGTTCGGCCGAGGCCCGCGAAGCCCTGCGGGCCTACATCCGCGAGGGCGAGCACTGGGTGGACGTCCTTGAGTCGGTGGCAGATGTCTGGCCGGTCGAATGGTGGGACGACCTGGCCGACGTCGCACGGGCCCGTCTGGCCGGGGAGGAACCGCTGCTGTGGCGGTCCGACCCCTGGGTGCGCTGGGGGATGGGCCCCGTGCCCGCCGCCCGCGTTCGCCCACCACGGATACACACGATCGACCTGAGTCCGAGCGGCCACCGACTGCTGTCCGTACTGGCCGATGGCGGTGCGGCCGACGGCGCAAAGACCCAGGCCCTGCACACCTTGGCCGGTCGCCCACCGGAGCCGGCCCTGATCTCCTTGGTGCCCGGACTGGGGACGGTGGACGACGAACGGTCCCTGCCCGGGCTCGCGCGTGCGATCGAGCGGCTCGGCGCCCTTGCCGTCCCTGAGGCGCGGGTCTGGGCAGCGGACGAGCGGCCCTGGTTGTCCTGGACCGGCATCCGGGTTCTGGCCGAACACGGCGAAGCCCAGGACCTGCCCGTACTGATGAACGAACTCTCAGCCCACGAGGAGGCACGGCGGTGGTGCGGCCCCGACCGGCTGGCAGCCGGTCTTGCCCGCTTCGGGCCGACGGCCGCGGAGGCAGCTCCGGTACTGCGCCGACTCTGGCTGCGCACCCCGCACTCCTACGAACGGCCGGCATACCTGAAGGCCCTGGCGGCCATCGCCCCGGTCGGACTCGGCCGGGTGTACATCGAGTCGCTCTGGGACTGCGAATCGAACTCCCGGTTGCTGGGCATTGCCTCCGCACCCGACGTGCCACAGGTCCGGCAGCGGCTTGTCCGGCTGCGGGACGACCCGATGGAGGAGCCCGAGGTCAGGGCCGCCGCCAGGGGCCGCCTGGCTATCACCTCATGAGCACAATACTTGGCGAGAACCGCCAACTATTGGGCTCAGTATCCCAATTGACGAGCTTGGACATATCGCGGCCGCGGCGGCTCCCCCTCCGCGCCGCCGCGGCCGCACCCCGTCGGATGTGAGTCCTAGTCCTGGGGCGGAGCAGGGGCGTGGTGGTCGCCCATGGTGGTGATGCCGCCGTCCTTCGGCGGGGCCGGCGCGTGGTGGTCGCCGAGGGTCGTGACGTCACCGTCTGCGGGCGGGACGGGTGCGTGGTGGTCGCCCATGGTGGTGATGCCGACTTCGGCGGGCGGGACGGGTGCGTGGTGGTCGCCCATCGTGGTGATGTCTTCGTTCTTCTTCTCGTCGCTCATCGTCGTCAGCTCCCCTTCGTGCCGGCGATGCGGCATCTGATCGGTAACGCCCGTTCGGCGACTCCCCCGAGGGCCGCCGAACGGGCGTTTTCGGGACGCTCACCTTAGCGATGAGCCCCTGGCGACCCGTCTGCCCCCCGATGCGACGGACCGATACGTAGAGAGTGCCGGGCAGGGATAAACGAATGCTGAACGTCTCACGCGCCAGGGGTCACGCGGCCGCAATCGGCGCCAGTAGACGCCGGACCTCGTCGGCCTCGGCGGCGCCCACCTGCTGGTAGATGGCCAGTGCCTCGCGCCAGCAGGCACGGGCGCGGCCGCCTTGGCGAAGTGCTTCGAGGGCCTTGCCCAGCACGGTGAGGGTGTTGCCCCGCATGCGATCGCCGCCGATGCAGCCGATGGCCAGGGCCTGCTCGGCGTGCTGCGCCGCCTGTGCCGGGCGGTGCGCCCCCAAGTGGGCCTCGGCGATACGGAAGTGTGTGGTGCCTTCCCAGAGGCGCTGACGGTTCTTCTCGAAGATGTGGAGAGCCTCGTCGTACTGCTCCAGCGCCTCGGCCTGACGACGTGCTTGGGTGAGGGCGACCCCAAGGGCATAGCGGGCATTGGCCAGTCGGAGCGTATGCCCGATCTGGTGGTAGATCGCGATGCCCTGTTGCGCGAGTGCGATGCCCTGCTCGGTGCGCCCCAAGGCGACATGAATGCGTGAGAGGTTGCTCAGAGCGCTGGCCTCGCCGGGGAGATTCCCGTCGGCTCGGGAACCCTCCATCGCCCGGCGCAGGAGCTCCTCGGCTTCCTCGTTCCGCCCTTGGACGAGGGCGATGATGCCGCGGTCGTTGTCGGACCAGTAGACGGGTGCGGGATCATCGGCGATCTTCGCGAGCCGTGCCGCCTGCTTGGCCTCCTCGTCCGCGTCCTCGTAACGCCCTGCCACCAGGTGGACGTTGGTCACTGAGGTTCGGGCGCGGCCCTCGGTGCGCGGGTCGCCGGCGGCCCGGGCTGCTTCGAGAGCCGCGAACGCGACCGACTCGTACACCTTCGAGTTGGCGCCGGACTCCGCGAGGTCCTGCGCCGCCCACAGTAGGTCCACGGCGCGCCGGAGCTGCGCCCCTGCCGATGCTTGCCGTGCGCATGCCAGAAGGCAGTTCGCCTCCGCGTAGAGCCAGTCCTGGGCGTCGTTCCGGTCGGCGAACTCAAGTCCCGCATCCCCCGTCGGCTCCAGGTGGTCCACCAGCCTGTCGCCCGGGCGTCCGATGGCGAACACCCTCGCCGCCGTCGCCAGATAGAAGTCCAGCAGCCGCGACAGCGCCGCCTCCCGCTCCTCCGGCGGCTGTTCGTCCCGCTCCGCGCACGCACGCGCGTAGAGGCGTACGAGGTCGTGGTAGCGGTAGCGTCCCGGCGCCGCGGACTCGACCAGCGAGGTGTCGACCAGGGCCTCCAGCAGGTCCTCGGTGTCCTGCGGCGGCAGGTCGAGGACGGCGGCGGCCCCGGCCAGGGAGATGTCCGGGCCGTCGGCGAGGCCGAGGAGGCGGAAGGCGCGGGCCTGGGCGGGCTCCAGCTGGCCGTAGCCCAGCTCGAAGGTGGCCTTGACGGCGAGGTCGCCGGCCTGGAGTTCGTCGAGGCGGCGCCGCTCGTCCGCGAGCTTGGCGGCCAGGACCGAGACCGTCCAGGTGCGGCGGGCGGCCAGCCGGGAGGCGGCGATACGGATGGCGAGTGGCAGGAAGCCGCAGGCGGCGACGACGTCGAGGGCGGCCTTGCGTTCCGCGGAGACCCGCTCGACGCCCACGATCCGGGTGAAGAGCTGGAGGGCTTCCTCGGGGGACATCACGTCCAGGTCCACCAGGTGCGCGCCGGCCAGGTCGACCATGCGTACCCGGCTGGTGATGAGGGCGGCGCAGCCTGCCGTGCCGGGCAGCAGAGGGCGGATCTGGGCCGCGTCGCGTGCGTTGTCCAGGAGGACGAGGATGCGGCGGCCGTCGAGCGTGGAGCGGTACAGCGCCGCCCGCTCGTCGAGGGAGTCGGGGATCGCCGAGTCCGCGGTGCCGAGGGCCCGCAGAAAGGCCCCGAGCACCGTTTCCGGCTCGGCGGCCCGCGCGCCCGCGCCCTGGAGGTCGACGTACAGCTGGCCGTCAGGGAAGTGCGCCCGGGCCTCGTGGGCGACGTGCACGGCGAGCGTCGTCTTGCCGACGCCGCCGATGCCCGCGAGCGCGGAGACGGCCATCACCGAGCCCTCGGCGGTGGCGAGTTGCTCGCTCAGTTCCCGTACGAAGGCGGCGCGCCCGGTGAAGTCGGGGACAGTCGCGGGGAGTTGGGCCGGGCGGGTTATCTGCGGCGCGCTCGGCGTCGGCTCCTCGACCGGACGGGCCAGTTCCGCGTCGGCCTGGAGGATGCGCTGCTGGAGCCGGGACAGCTCGGGGCGCGGGTCGACGCCCAGTTCGTCGGCGAGGAGCCGCCGGGTGTCGGCGTACACCGCGAGCGCCTCGGCCTGCCGTCCGCTGCGGTAGAGCGCGAGCATCAGCAGCTCGCGCAGCCGCTCCCGCAGCGGGTGGGTGGCCGTCAGTGCGGTGAGCTCGGACACGGCCTCCGCGTGGCAGCCGACGTCGAGGTCCATCTCCAGGCGGCTCTCCAGGAGCTGGAGCCGCCACTCCTCCAGCCGGGCCCGCTGCGACTCGGCGTAGGGCCCGGGCACGGAGGCGAGTGCCTCGCCGTCCCACAGCCCCAGTGACTTGTTGATCAGCCCCCGCGCCCGGCAGCGGTCGCCGCCCGCCCGTGCCTTCTCGGCGTCGGCGACGAGCTCCTGTGCGACGTGCAGGTCGAGGGCGTCGGCCGGGGTGCGGATGGCGTAGCCGCCTGACTCGCTGACGAGGGCGCCGGGGCCGAGGGCCTTGCGCAGCCGTGACGCGTACGTCCGTACGGCCGCCAGCGCCTGTGAGGGCGGCTCCTCGCCCCAGATCGCGTCGATCAGCTCGGCGGCGGTGGCGGTGCGTCCCTCGCGCAGCAGCAGAGCGGCCAGCAGCGCCCGCTGCTGCGGTGAGCCGGAGGGCAGGGCCTCGCCGTCGCCCCAGGCGCGCACGGGTCCGAGCACGCTGAAGCGCAGGCCGCCGCCGCCGTGCCGTACCGGAGACCGTTGCTCCGGAACGCGTGTCGGTGCGGAGGGCCCGTTCCCACGGTCCATAGCTTCCCCCTCGCCGGTATCGCCCCGGACAGTCTGCCTTGCGGGGGGCGGGCTCGTCAGCAATGGGTGACTCTCTGCACAGGATCTGCGGGTTCGGTCCGAGATCGGCCCACCCAGGCAGCTGACGGACCGTCAGATCGGCGCTACCGTGGAGCGCATGGAGACCTTCCCGAAGATCATCTCGGTGGACGACCACACGGTGGAGCCGCCCGACGTCTGGCGGGACCGGCTCCCGTCGAAGTACCAGGACAGCGGCCCGCGCATCGTCCGGGCGCCGCTGAAGGAAATGACCTTCCTGGGCGGGAAGTTCGCCCCGGTCATGGGCGCCCCGGGCGACGAGGGGCCGATCGGCGACTGGTGGGTGTACGAGGACCTGCACCGGCCGCTGACCCGCCTCGACACCGCGGTCGGCTACGACAGGGACGAGATCCGGCTCGAGGTCATCACGTACGAGCAGATGCGGCCGGGCTCGTACAGCGTGCCCGACCGGCTCGCCGACATGGACGTCAACCATGTCCAGTCGGCGCTCTGCTTCCCCACCTTCCCGCGCTTCTGCGGGCAGACCTTCACCGAGGCGAAGGACCGCGAGCTCGGGCTGCTCGGGGTCCGGGCGTACAACGACTGGATGGTGGAGGAGTGGTGCGGGCCCGAGGCGCAGGGCCGGCTGATCCCGCTGACACTGATCCCCCTGTGGGACCCGGAGCTCGCCGCCGCGGAGGTACGGCGCAACGCGGCGCGTGGCGTGCGGGCCGTGGCGTTCTCCGAGATACCCCCGCACCTCGGCCTCCCGTCCATCCACACCGACGAGTGGGACCCGTTCCTCGCGGCGTGCGACGAGACCGGCACGGTCGTCGCCATGCACATCGGCTCCTCGTCGAGGATGCCGTCGACCTCGGCGGACGCCCCGCCGGCCGTCGGCTCGACCATCACCTTCGCCAACTGCTGCTTCTCGATGGTCGACTGGCTGATGAGCGGCAAGTTCGAACGCTTCCCGAACCTGAAGATCATGTACGCGGAGGGCCAGATCGGCTGGATCCCGTACATCCTGGAGCGCGCGGACGTGGTGTGGGAGGAGAACCGCGGCTGGGGCGGCGTCGCGGACAAGGTCCTGCGGCCGCCGTCCGAGCTCTTCGCGGAGCACGTGTACGGCTGCTTCTTCGACGACGCCTTCGGGCTGCGGAACCTGGACGCGATCGGCGTCGGGAACGTCCTGTACGAGACCGACTACCCGCACTCCGACTCCACCTGGCCCAAGTCGCGCGAGGTGGGGGAGTCCCAGATGGGGCACCTGGCGCCCGACGTGGTGGAGCGGATCGTGCGCGGCAACGCGATCGAGCTTCTGGGGCTGACGCCCGAGGGGCTCTGGCCGGGGCCCTGACGCGACGGAGCCGCGGCCCCCGGTGAGGCCGCGGCTCCACGAAGCGCGCGGTCGGCAGAGGGGCACGTTCCCGGACCCCCGCCGGGCGGCGCCGCCCCTGAGACACGCCCGGGACAGGCCGCGGCCGTTCCGCGCAGGACGTGGACATCAAGGCGCGGGCGGCCCCACCATCGGCCCATGACGCTCTCGCTCGCTGAAGCCGACAAGATCCTCGCCGACAACTTCGCCCCGTGGGTGCTCGACCTCGGACTGACCGTCGTCGAAACGGGCGGCCTCCACGCCGTCCTGCGCCTGCCCTGGTCGGACCGGCTCGCCCGCGAGGGCGGGGCGCTCTCCGGCCAGGCGCTGATGGCAGCGGCCGACACGGCGACCGTGATCGCCGTCTCCTCGGCCCGCGGTGCCTTCGTCCCGATGACGACGGTCCAGCAGTCGACCACCTTCCAGCGGGCGGTGACCGGCGCGGACGTCCTGATCGACGCCCGCGTCTCCAAACTCGGCAAGCGCATGGCGTTCGCGGACATCACGATGACGGCGGAGGGCGCGACCGAGCCTGCGGCCCGCGCTTCCACGGTGTACGCGCTGCTGGGTTAGAGGCTGTCCGGCGGCACCTGCCGACCGGCTTCGCCGGGCCGTCCACCGCAGCCGGCCTACCAGGCCACGGGCAGCTCGACCGGGAAGCGCCGGATGGTCTCCGTGTCCCAGCGCACCTCCTCCGCCGGCACGGCCAGCCGCAGCCCCGGAAACCGCTCCACCAGCCGCCCGATCGCCACCTCCAGCTCCGCGATCGCCAGCGGCGCGGCGATGCACCGGTGTCCGCCCCAACCGAAGGTCATATGAGGCAGACCCGGCCGGTCCGGGTCGATGGTGTCGGGGTCCGGGAAGCGCTCCGGATCGCGGTTCGCCGTCAGGTAGGACACATGGACGAAGTCGCCCGTCCGGATCCGGACCCCGCCCAGTTCCACATCCTCCAGGGCCACCCGGGGGATGCCGACCCCCTTGCGGAACGGGATGAAGCGGAGCAGCTCGTCCAGGACGGCGGACAGGGTCTCCGGCCGCTTCCTGAGCCGCTCCATCAGCCCGGGGCGGGTCAGGAGCAGGTAGGAGATGTTGCTGATCTGGCAGGTGGCGGTGTCATGGCCGCTGAGCATCAGCGTCAGCGCCATGACCGCCAGTTCCTGGTCGTCGAGCGCGTCCTCGCCGTCCTTGGCCGCGGCCAGCGCGCTGATCAGGTCATCCCCCGGGGCACGCCGCCGCTCGTCGACCAGCCCACCGAAGTACGCCCGCAGCTCCGCCTTGGCCGTTGCCGCGGCCTGCCGGCTGTCCGGGCCGGTGGAGAGCAACTGATGGGCGTACTCCTGCATCCGGGGCCGGTCGGCCCGTGGAATCCCGAGCAGCTCGCAGATGGTGTGCTGGGGCAGCTGGTCCGAGAGGTGGTGCACCAGATCAGCCGGCGGCCCGGCCGCGGCCATCTCGTCGAGCAGCGTGTCCACGAGCCGTACGATCGCCGTCCGCATCGGGTCCACATGGTGCGGGGTGAACGCCTGCGAGGCCAGCCGCCGCAGCCGGCTGCTGCGCGGCGGGTCCATCACATTGATCGACTCCGGGGAAACGATCGGCTCCGGCGTGAGCCGCGGATAGTCACGGCCCATGATCTCCGCCCGGCTGAACCGGTGATCGGTGGTCACCTTCCGAACGCCGTCGAACCCGGTGACCAGCCAGGCATGGGCATCGCCGTACGGCAGCCGGATCCGTGTGATGGTTTCGCGGGCCATCAGTTCCGCGAGCGAGGGATCGAACTCCAGGCCATCGCTGAAGTCGAACGGGCAGGTGGTTACTTCGCCGGTTTCGGGCATCGCTGCTGCTCCAGCTCCAGGAAGACGATCGCTGCTGACGCGCGTAGGAGACGAGCGGGAGACAGCCACCTCGGCATTTCCCGCGTATGCCATATGTGTGCACTGCATCGGTGCCGGACACCTCCGCACGCCCGGATGGCCCCGTCCGAGCGGCCTGCGGATGTCCGGACGGGAGCCGGGGGGACCGCCTGGGCTCCGAATCGAGGGGCAGGCCGGCAGTCACCCGAAAGTGGGGCCCACCCCGGTCCGGTCTCTGAGCGTGTGCATGACACTGATGGAGTCGATAGCGTGAGGTCCGGGAAGATGGTTCCGGTACCCCCGGGGCCCGTCGGCATCCCCTGTTCCGCCGCCCGCACGACAGACAAGGACCCCCTCCCATGCGCATGCGCCGCACCGTGGCCGTCGTGGCGTTCCTCGCCGGTACCGCACTCGCCGGCGGCGGCGCCGTGGCCGTCCAGTACCTCGGGACACCGGACACCGGGGTGACCGTGCGTACCGAGCCGAAGAAGAGCCGCGCCGACTACGTACGCCTGTGGGAGGCCGAACTCGCGAAGTCCGGCCGGACGCTCCCCGCCGATGTGGACCGCATGACGACGCAGGAGATCATGGACGCCTGGACGTCGGAGCGGGCGAAGTACGCCGAGCCGAGCTGATCCGCCGACCCGGCGGGACCACGCATGAGAGGAACGGGGCCCGGAACTGGGGCCCCGTTCCTCTGTGTGACGTGGATCAGGCGGCGTTGGCCGCGTCGATCACGTTCGCGGCCTGCGAATCGTGAATGGACGAGAACTGGTCGTCGGAGATGCGGTTGCCGTCCGCGTCCGCCTCGTGGTGGCTGATGGCACCGACGATCTGCGGGTTGGCCGAGTTCTTGCCGTGGACCATCGGACCGCCGGAGGAACCCTCACCCATGTCGCAGTCCATGGACAGCCGGTCGTCCAGCGGGTTCCACGGCCCGGCGTCCACGGTGTTTCCGTAGCAGAACATCATCCGCTCGCCGGTGAAGTCGGTCCGGTTGTAGCCCTTGCCGGGGTAGCCCGCCGAGTAGATGTCGCTGTAGTCGGTGACGTTCGAGGCGAACAGGTAGCCGAAAGCGCCCACCCTGTCCTGCAGATTGCCGTGCGTCGGGTGCGGGTCCAGCACCAGCGCCGCGTAGTCGGAGCCCTTCAGGTCACCGCTGTCCATCCAGGAGTTCGGCGCGATCTTCGTCTTCACGGCCCATGCCCCGAACGGGCCGTTGCCGTCCCGGTAGCCGGGGATGTACATGAAGTTCTTCATCCACCCCGCGTCGCCCGTCCCGTCGCCCTCGTGGACGCAGTGTCCGGCGGTCCACAGGGTGTTCTTGTTGTTGGCGACGATCGAGGAGGCGCTGCACGTGTGCGGGACGCCCTCGGGGTCGTCGAAGAACAGCCGCCCCACGAGTGCGTACTGCGGCGCGGTGGTGTACGGCACCTCCTGCGCGACGGAGATCTCGTCGGCGGCCGCGGAGCTGGTCGTGAACTGCGTGGCCGTGAGGGACGGCAGCACCGCGTCCGCCGACCGCGGCCCCGCCTGCGCCGGTATGCCGCTGCCGACGGGAGAGCGTTCCGCACCCTGAGAGCGCTCCGCCCCCTGCGAGTGCTTCGGCAGCGAGAGGTCGTTGCGGAGCGCCTGGCGCATCCGCTCCGGCGTCCAGTGGTCCCGCATCTCCTTGGTGGTGGTGGATTCGGCGGCTACCGAGACGCCGGACTCCGTGCCCAGGACGGGGCGGGAGTCGGCGTGTGCCGTGGATGGGCTGAGAGTGAGAGCGACGGCAGCTGCCGTGAGGGACACGGCAAGGAGTCGGTGACGCAACGGACTTCCTCCGAAAGAAATGTAGTTGATCTTGGAAGCGTCGCAGACAACCACAGATGATCAAGCAAATGCAACTGCGAAAAGAAATGCGGAAAAAGCGGAACTCCTTTGAATCTCCCTGCCGTGAATACTTCGTGATGATGAATTGGTTCTTCGGTGATTGTTCCGGCCGTTCCGGCTGTTCCGATCGGTGGTCCACTGCGCCCCATTCCGGCGAATTGCGGCTCGGGGTGCGATTGGGTGGAGTGAGGGGGTGAGTCACTCGTGGACGGCACTCCGGACCGGCCCTGGAGAGCCGGACACCCGCACACCCCTTGTCTGATGGAGCGTCAGCCAAGACCATGGGGATCCATCGAATATGACGGATCGTCAGATCAAAGGGGTCGATCATGGTGGTCTACGGGATGCAGCTCCCGGTCCAGTCGCAGAGCACCATCTACGCCGAGCCCTGGGAGGCCACCGCGGGCCCCGGCGATCTCGCCGAGATCGCCCGCACCGCCGACCGCGCCGGCTTCGACTACCTCGCGAGCTGCGACCACGTCGCGATCCCGCGTCGGCTCGCCGGCGCGATGTCGACCGTCTGGTACGACCCCGTCGCCATGCTCTCCTTCCTCGCCGCGATCACCGAACGCGTACGGCTCCTCAGCCATGTCGCCGTCGTCGGACTGCGCCACCCCCTCCTCACCGCCAAGCAGTACGCGACCCTCGACCACCTCTCCGCCGGCCGTCTGATCCTCGGCGTCGGCGCCGGTCACGTACGGGAGGAGTTCGAGGCGCTGGGCGTGGACTTCGAGCGCCGCGGGCCCGTGCTCGACGAGACGATCGACGCGCTCAGGGCCGCGCTCGGGCCGGAGGAGTTCCCGCGCTTCGAGGGGGAGCGGTTCGCCTTCGAGGGGCTCGGGCAGAAGCCCCGGCCCGCCCAGGCCCGCGTACCCATCTGGGTCGGCGGCTCCTCGCCCGCCGCCGTACGCCGGGCCGCGCTCAGGGGCGACGGCTGGCTGCCGCAGGGCGACCCGCGCGACCGGCTCCCGGCGCAGATCGCGAAGTTCAGGGCGCTGCGCGAGGAGGCGGGGGTCACCGGCCCCGTCGCGATCGGCGCGATCACCGAACCGCTGTACGTCGGCGACGCCACCTGGGACGTCGGCCGCCGCACCCTCTCCGGCAAGGCCGACGCGCTCGCCGAGTCGCTGCGCGCGTACGGCGCGATGGGCGTGGACCAGATCCAGGTGCGGTTCCGCAGCCGGAGCCGCAGTGAACTGACCGACCAGATGGCGGCCTTCGCCGCCGACGTCGCACCACACCTGAACTGAGGAGAGTGGCATGGGGAAGCTGGACGGACGGGTCGTCCTCATCACGGGCGCCGCGCGCGGTCAGGGCGAGCAGGAGGCCCGCCTCTTCGCCGCGGAAGGGGCGAAGGTCGTCCTCGCGGACGTCCTCGACGACCAGGGCGAGGCGGTGGCCAAGGAGATCGGCGGGCACTACGTGCATCTCGACGTGAGCCAGGAGGCCGGGTGGGCCGCCGCCGTCTCCGCCGCCAAGGACGCCTTCGGCCGCATCGACGGCCTGGTCAACAACGCCGGGATCCTGGCCTTCAACGAGCTGGTGAGCACCCCGCTCGAGGAATTCCAGCAGATCATCCAGGTCAACCAGATCGGCGCCTTCCTGGGCATCAAGACCGTCGCGCCCGAGATCGAGGCCGCGGGCGGCGGCACGATCGTCAATACGGCCTCGTACACGGCGCTCACCGGTATGTCCTACGTCGGCGCCTACGCGGCGACCAAGCACGCCATCCTCGGCCTGACCCGGGTGGCCGCGATGGAGCTGGCGGCGAAGAGGATCCGGGTCAACGCCGTCTGCCCGGGTGCCGTCGACACCCCGATGAGCAATCCGGGCGGCGCGGACCCGGAGGCGCTGGACGAGCTGTACCGCAAGCTCGTGCCGCTGGGGCGGGTCGGGCAGCCGGAGGAGGTGGCGCGGCTGGCGCTGTTCCTGTCCAGCGACGACTCCTCGTACATCACGGGCCAGCCGTTCGTCATCGACGGAGGCTGGCTGGCGGGGGTCAGCGTTCTCTGACGATGTACCTGACGCATCGTCAGGTATTGACGCCTCGGACGCGCGGTGGAACAGTCGGTGCATTCAGATCTGACGGTACGTCAGAAACGTAGGGACGGTGGTGGGACCCCCATGGAATTCGGGCTCTTTGTGCAGGGTTACGTCGGCAAGCGCGCCGAGACCGACCCCCTCGCCGAACACAAGGCACTGATGGAGGAGACCGAGTACGTCATCCAGGCCGACAAGTCCGGCTTCAAGTACGCCTGGGCGTCCGAGCACCACTTCCTGGACGAGTACTCGCACCTCTCGGCGAACGACGTCTTCCTCGGCTACCTCGCCCACGCGACCGAGCGCATCCACCTGGGCTCGGGCATCTTCAACCCGCTCGCCCAGGTCAACCACCCGGTGAAGGTCGCCGAGAAGGTCGCCATGCTCGACCACCTGAGCGAAGGGCGTCATGAGTTCGGCTCGGGGCGCGGCGCCGGCTCGCACGAGATCCTGGGGTTCATTCCGGGCGTCACCGACATGAACTACACCAAGAAGATCTGGGAAGAGACCATCGCCGAGTTCCCGAAGATGTGGCTCCAGGAGGAGTACGTCGGGTTCCAGGGCAAGCACTGGTCGCTGCCGCCGCGCAAGATCCTGCCCAAGCCGTACGGCAAGTCGCACCCGGCGATGTGGTACGCGGCCGGCTCCCCGCCCTCGTACGCGATGGCCGCGAAGAAGGGGCTCGGGGTGCTGGGCTTCAGCGTCCAGAAGGTCTCCGACATGGAGTGGGTGCTGGAGCAGTACAAGACGGCGATCGTCGACGCCGAGCCGATCGGCGACTACGTCAACGACAACGTGATGGTGACGACGACGGCGATCTGCGCGCCGACGCACGAGGAGGCCGTACGGATCGCGGTCGGCGGCGGGCTGCACTACCTGCCGTCCCTCGTCTTCCGCTACCACGACACCTTCCCGCGGCCCGAGGGCTTCCCCGTGTGGCCCGAGACGCTGCCCGAGTACAACGAGGAGATCATCGAACTCCTCATCGCCGAGGAGCTGTTGATCTGCGGCGACCCGGACGAGGTGCTCGCGCAGTGCAAGCGGTGGGAGCAGGCGGGGGCGGACCAGCTGTCGTTCGGGCTGCCGATCGGGATCTCGAAGGAGGACACGCTGCAGACGATCAGGCTGGTCGGGGAGCAGGTGATCCCGAAGATCGACACGGATCCGGTCCACCGCACCACCCGCTTCCGCGAGTCCGCTTGACGGTGGGCTCCGCCCGCCCGTCGGCCCCGGTGGGGCTCCGCCCCAGGCCCCCGCTGCGCCCTGCGGGCGGCTGCCCGGGGCCGGGCCCGGCCGTGGCGCCGCCTGCGGCGGGCTTCGTTCCCGCCCCGCCCCTTCCCGAACCGGGGCTCCGTCCCGGACCCCGTTCCGGGGGCTCCGCCCCGGGCTCTCCCCTGCGCTCTGCGGGCGTGGGGGGCGGCGGGGCTCCCTTGAAGCCCGTCCGGCGCTCGAGGACGGACATGCAGGCCGCCCGGACGGTATCGGGCACGCCCCGGGGGCCTGGGGGCTTGCCACCGGTTCGGGAAGGGGCGGGGTGGGCTGTATCGATGTGCGGCTCCGCCGCGTGGCCCCGCGCAGCGGCATCCGGCCACGGACCGGCACCCGGCCGATGACCGGGCATCCGGCCACGGACCGGCACCCGGCCGATGACCGGGCATCCGGCCACGGACCGGCACCCGGCCGATGACCGGGCACCCCCCAACGGACCGGCACCGGGCCACGGACCGACCCTCCCCTCCCACCCCCCACAGACCGCGGGCGGCGTCTTCCCGGATCGCCACCCGCGTCCGGCCCGGTCGGAGGGCCCCGCGGCTGCGGCCGGCCGCGGGGGCCTCCGGCCGGGGCACCGATACCGGGGCACCGATCAGTGACGAAAGGGACGCCAACCCATGCTGGACCACCTGATCAAGGGCGCCACCGTCGTGGACGGCACCGGCGCCCCCGCCTACACCGCGGACGTCGGCATCCGCGACGGCCGCATCGCCGTCATCGCCGAGCCCGGCACCGTCACCGAAGAGACCCGCACCAGCGAGGACGCGGCCGGGCTCGTCCTCACCCCCGGCTTCGTCGACCCGCACACGCACTACGATGCCCAGCTCTTCTGGGACCCGTACGCCACGCCCTCCATGAACCACGGCGTGACCACCGTCGCGGGCGGCAACTGCGGCTTCACGCTCGCCCCGCTCAACCCCGACCGCCCCGAGGACGCCGACTACACGCGCCGCATGATGTCCAAGGTCGAGGGCATGTCCCTGGTCGCGCTCGAAGAGGGCGCCCCTTGGAACTGGCACACCTTCGGCGAGTACCTGGACGCCCTCGACGGCCGCATCGCCGTCAACGCGGGCTTCATGGTGGGCCATTGCGCCCTGCGCCGACACGTCATGGGCCCGGACGCGGTCGGCGGGCAGCCCACACTCGAGCAGCTCGACGCCATGCTGCGGCTCTTCCACGACGCGATGGACGCGGGCGCCTGGGGCCTGTCCACCACCCAGTCGTCCACCCACTCGGACGGCGACGGGCAGCCCGTCGCCTCCCGTCACGCGAAGCCTGCGGAGCTCCTCGCGCTCTCCCGCGCCGTCGCCGAGCACGAGGGCACCCAGCTGGAGGCGATCGTCGCGGGCTGCCTCGACCAGTTCGCGGACGACGAGATCGACCTCTTCGTCGAGATGAGCGCCGCCGCGGGCCGCCCGCTCAACTGGAACGTTCTGACCGTCGACGCCGCCGTACCCGAGCGCGTACCGCGCCAGCTGGTCCCGAGCGAGCGCGCCCGCAAGGCCGGCGGCCGGATCGTCGCCCTCACCATGCCGATCCTCACCCCCATGAACATGTCGCTCGGCACCTTCTGCGCGCTCAACCTCATCCCGGGGTGGGGGGAGATCCTGGGCCTGCCCGTCCCGGAGCGGATCGCGAAGCTCCGCGACCCGGACGTCCGCGCCGGGATGCTGCGCCGCGCCGACTCCAAGGAGGCCGGCGTCTTCCGGCGCCTGGCCGACTTCGGCCGGTACGTCATCGGCGACACCTACAGCGCGGAGAACGAGGGCCTGAGCGGCCGGGTCGTGAACGACATCGCGGCCGAGCGCGGCCAGGACCCCTTCCAGTGCCTCGTCGAGATCTGCGCCAACGACGACCTGCGTACGGTCCTGTGGCCGATGCCCACCGACAACGACCCCGCGAGCTGGGCCCTGCGCGCCGAGACGTGGCAGCACGAGGACGTCATGCTCGGCGGCTCCGACGCGGGCGCGCATCTGGACCGGATGTGCGGGGCGCCGTACACCACACGCTTCATCGGCGACTGTCTGCGCGGGCGGAAGCTCGCCTCGCTGGAGGAGGCGGTGAAGATGCTCACCGACGACCCGGCGCAGCTCTTCGGCCTGCGCGAGCGCGGCCGGATCGTCGAGGGCTTCCACGCCGACCTGGTCCTCTTCGACCCGGAGCGGATCGACGCGGGCCCTGCGTCCCTCGTCCACGACCTGCCGGGGGACAGCCCGCGGCTCGACTCCCGGGCGGTCGGGATCGTGTCCGTACGCGTCAACGGCGTCGAGACCGTCCGCGACGACGAGGTCACGGGCGCGATACCGGGCAAGGTGCTGCGGTCGGGCCGCGACACCAGGACGGTGAGCACCCGGTGAGCGCCGCCAGTACATCCGGCGCACCCGGCGCACCCCAGCGGCTGTTCATCGGCGGCGAGTGGACCGAGCCCGACCGCGGGCACTACGAGGTGATCGACCCGGCGACCGAGCAGGTCGTCGGCCTCGCGCCCGAGGCGAGCCGCGACCAGGTCTACGAGGCCGCGGCAGCCGCCCGGGAGGCCTTCGAGTCCTGGTCCCGCACGGCCCCGGAGGAGCGTGCGGCGGTCCTGGACCGGGCCGCGGAGGTGATCCAGCGCGAGTTCGACGCGTACGCGGAGCTCGCCCGCGCCGAGACCGGAGCGACGACGGGCACGGCCCGCGGCATGCAGGTCGCGGTGGGGGTGTCCCGCTTCCGCCGGTATGCGAAGGGTGCGCTGGAGCCCGTCGAACAGGGACTGCCCCCGCAGATCAACGAGGCGGGCCCGATGGGGAAGGCCGGGATCTTCGGCGCGCTCGCCGCCCGCCGCCCGGTCGGCGTGGTCACCTGCATCACCTCGTACAACAACCCGTGGGCGAATCCGGCCGGCAAGGTCGCCCCCGCCCTCGCCATGGGCAACGCGGTCGTCGTGAAGCCCGCCCCGCAGGACCCGCTGTCCGTGTACCGGATGGCGGAGGCGCTCGCGGAGGCGGGCGCGCCGCCGGGGGTCGTCAATGTGGTGAGCGGCTCCCGTACCGAGGTGGGGGAGGCGGCCGTCGACTCCCCGGACGTCGACATGGTCAGCTTCACCGGCTCCACGGCCGTCGGGCAGCGGATCGGCGAGGTGTGCGGCCGCGCGATGAAGCGGCAGCTGATGGAGCTGGGCGGCAAGGGCGCGGCGCTCGTCTTCGACGACGCCGACCTCGACTCGGCGGTCATGGGCATCGGTACGACGTTCGCCTTCTACAGCGGCCAGATCTGCACCGCCCCCACGCGTGTCCTCGCCCAGCGGGGCGTCTACGACCGGCTGATCGAGAAGCTCACCGGCTACCTCGCCTTCATGAAGGTCGGCGACCCGGCGGCGCAGGGCACGGTCGTCGGCCCGGTGATCTCCGCGGCCCACCGCGACCGGATCGAGTCGTACGTCGAGCTGGGCAGGAAGGAAGGCGCCCGGCTGGTCGCCGGCGGGGAGCGCCCCGATTTCGCGCGCGGTTTCTACGTGGCCCCGACGCTCTTCGCGGACTGCAGCAACGAAATGCGGATCGTACGGGAGGAGATCTTCGGCCCGGTCGTGGTCGTCGTCCCCTTCGACGACGACGAGGAGGGCATCGCGCTCGCCAACGACAGCGACTACGGACTGATCGACTACGTCTGGTCGGGGGACGCGGCCCGGGCCTTCCGGGTGGCGCGGCGGCTGCGGGCGGGCGGGGTCGGGGTGAACACGATCGGCCGCAACATGGAAGCCCCGTTCGGGGGGTTCAAGAAGAGCGGGGTCGGCCGGGACGTGGGCTCGTACGCCCTGCACGCGTACAGCGAGCTGCAGGCGATCGTGTGGCCCGGCGGCTGAGCGTCCGAGCCGCTCGCCGGCCCGCCCGCCGAGCCCTCGCCGAGCCGCTCGAAGACTGAGACATGAACCTCACGGGAAAATTTCGAAAGGGGCGAAACGGACGCTGCTGCGGTTTTCGCAATCCGGAACCCTTGGGTTCATGCCTGCGAAAGCTCCAGGCGATGACCTCGTTGGCCTTTCAATGGTCGATCGATTCGCGGTCAATGCGCCAGCATCCAAGGCCGAGCAAGCGGAGTTTGATCTTCCGGATACGGGAACCGCAGCATTTAACGTCCTGCTCATGACTCAGCTGGAGACGCGACCCCAGGTCGGAGACACGGTACGGCGACGCCCTGAAGGGGGCGTCCGCACCAAGGGACTCGGCGGCAATTCCGTCGGCCTCCTGGGCAGTGCCGTCATCGGTATCTCGACGGTCGCTCCCGTGTACTGCCTGACTTCCACGCTCGGCTCGACCGCCGGAGAGGTCGGGCTGCAGATGCCCGCCGTCTTCCTGGCCGGCTTCCTGCCGATGCTTCTCGTCGCCTTCGCCTACCGCGAGCTCAACAAGGTGATGCCGGACTGCGGCACCTCCTTCACCTGGACGGTGAAGGCCTTCGGCCCCCGCGTGGGCTGGATGTGCGGCTGGGGCCTGGTGATCGCGACGATCATCGTGCTCTCCAACCTCGCGGGCGTCGCGACCTCCTACTTCTGGCTGCTGGCCGGTGAGTTGTCGGGCAGCGAGTCGATCGCCGCCCTGGACGGCAACAAGGCCGTCCACATCGTCACCTGCCTCGCCCTGATCGCCATCGCCACCGCGATCAGCTACCGGGGGATGACCGCCACGAAGGGTGTGCAGTACGCCCTCGTCGGCCTCCAGCTCGTCGTCCTCGCCGTCTTCGTCGTCATGGCCCTCCAGAAGGCCGGCAGCGGAGCCTTCGACACCGGCGTCGACTTCTCCTGGTCCTGGATGAACCCGTTCGCGGTCCAGTCCTTCGCGGCCTTCACCGCCGGTCTGTCCCTCTCGATCTTCATGTATTGGGGCTGGGACGCGTGTCTGTCCACCAATGAGGAGACCACCGGCTCCACCAAGACGCCCGGCCGCGCCGCGCTCGTCGCCATGGTCGTCCTCGTCGGCTCGTACCTCGCCACCGGTATCGCCGCGCAGATGGCCGTGGGCTCGGGCGACAAGGGCCTCGGCCTCGCCAACCCGGACACCTCCGACAACGTCTTCGCCGCCCTCGCCGGCCCCGTCATGGGCCCGGTCCTCGGCATCGCGCTCTTCGTCGCCGTCCTCGCATCGGCCGCGGCCAGCCTCCAGACGACGTTCATCCCGGTCGCCCGCACGGTGCTCGCGATGTCCGCGTACGAGGCCCTCCCTGCGTCCTTCGCGAGGGTCCACCCCCGCTACAAGGTCCCCGGCAGGGCCACGATCGTCGCGGGCGTCGCCACCGGCGCGTTCTACACGGTGATGACCCTGGTCAGCGAGCACGTCCTGGTCGACACGATCTACGCACTCGGCCTCATGATCTGCTTCTACTACGCGCTCACCGCCTTCGCCTGCGCCTGGTACTTCCGGCAGGAGCTCTTCCGCTCCGCCCGTGACTTCGCCTTCAAGGGCCTCTTCCCGGTCCTCGGCGGCATCCTGCTCACGGCGGTCTTCGGCAAGACCCTCTACGACATGTGGGACCCGGCCTACGGCTCCGGCTCCGCGGTCTTCGGCGTCGGCTCCGTCTTCGTCATCGGCGTCGGCCTGCTGCTCCTGGGCGGCGTGATCATGGTGATCATGCAGCGCCGCAGCCCGGCGTTCTTCCACGGCGAGGTGCTGACGAAGGAGACCCCGTCGCTGGTCGTCGCCGACTGACCCCCGGCCCGTCCTTCTCCGGCTGAACGTCCGGGCCCGGCCTCCTTCCTCGGGGGCCGGGCCCGGACCTTTCCGGACGTCACCGGGATTCAGCGGTAACGGACAGGCCGGTTGGTGTCGAACGACCACTGCCCTGCGGGGACGGTGTCGCCGAAGGAGCAGGGGAACCGGCGGACTGCCACCGGTCAGTCCACCGATGATGCGTCCTCCAGGATGCGGCGGCGCGCGCGTACGGCCGCGGCCAGGAGGAGTTCGTCCGTGGTCATCTCCGCGTCCCGGGAGGGCTCGTTGACGGGAATCCGCTTGCGACGGTCGATGAGGCGCTCCAGATCCGGTACGGCGGGCAGGGCATGGCGGCCCAGCTTCGCGAGGCTCTCCATGAAGGCCTCGCCGTGGGCCTGGTTGTCCAGCTGCCGCACCAGCAGGCCCAGCAGCCGGGGAAGCGAGGACGCTCCCGCGTGCCGGAACCACAAAGGCGCACACGACGCCTGCATCGCATTGGGCCAGGAGAAGGTGAGGTTGTACAACTGAGCGGCCTGGCGGAACGTCAGGGGGCCCGCGTCCAGCAGCGGGCCGAAGATCTCGGGTGCTCTGCTCAGGCGGGCGATGCCGATGGGCCGGGTGGCGAGGTGCTCGGCGGCAGCGCGACTGTCGTGGATCCGGGAGGTGCCGCGAGTCCACGGGCGGCGCTTCGGGGGCGGGGTGGCCTCTGTCCCGGCGAGCAGGGCCGCGTGCTCACGTACCGCCGCCTCCGAGATCAACGCGGTGCGTACCGCGTCGTCCCCGCCGGGCAGGGCGATGTGCGGAACGAGATGCGGCAGCAGCTCGACGGGCGCGGCACGCCAGTCCTGGCAGGCCCGCCGCGCCAGTTGGACGCCGGCCTGCCGGAGGACGATCGGCCGGCCCTTGCCGAGAAGATGCCGGGCCAGCGCGTACGTCTGCGCCTCGCGGTCGAGCCGGTACAGCGCGCCCGCCCAGCGCTCACCGATCCACGGTACGTACGGGGCGGCCTCCTCGGCATCGGCCAGCAGCGCCGCGTCGAGCGCCGGCCACTGCGCAGACCGCGCATCCCCCAGCAACGAGAGGTGGGCCAGGAAGCGGACCGCGGCAAGGGAGTCGTCGCGCAGCTGCTCGGTGGCCTCGGGGAGCACCCTGTCGGCGAGAGCGGTCCGCACCACCGGGTCCGTCAGCTCCCGCAGCGCAACGAGCGCGAGATCGGCCCGCCCCGACCGTACGAGCACATCGGCGGCCCGCCGCCGCACTCCCTCGTCCTCGTCCGCCAGCCGGGCGTGCGCCGCCTGTGCCGCCGCCTCCCAGGCATCAGCTCCATGTACGAGGCTGCGCAGCAGCTCGAGTGCCTCACGGCGTACGGACGCCGGTTCCGCGCCGGTGAGCTGGAGCAGCCGACGCGCGACGGGCCCGGCGCGGTCCTCACGCACCGCCTCGAACACGGCTGTACGGGACGGGTGGCCGCCTGTCGACGTCGTGCCGTCGGCGACCGCCTCGTCCAGCCACTTCATCGGACGGGGCGGTGGCCGCCCTTCCGCGCGAAAACGTTCGTCATGCGCACGATCATGTCACGCGCCTACTCGACCCGGAGGACGATCTTGCCCTGCGTACGGCCCTGCTCGCCGTACGCGTGCGCCTTCGCCGCCTCCTCCAGCGGCAGGACGGTGTCGACGCGGGCCCGGAGCTGCCCCTCCTCGACGAGGCGGACGATCGCCTGCAGGCCGGCGCGGTCCGGCTCGACGAGGGTCCACCCGGTGTGCACACCGAGCGCCTCCGCCCGGTCCGCGGGCGGCAGATCGTCCGGCGACGTCAGCGTGACCAGGTGGCCGCCGCGCCGCAGGACCTCCAGGGAGCGTGCTCCGTAGTCCCCGCCGATGGTGTCGAGGACGATGTCCACGTCCCGTACCTGCTCGGTGAAGTCGGCCGCCCGGTAGTCGATCAGCTCGTCCACGCCGAGCTCCTTCAGGAAGGCGTGCTTCCCCGCGCTCGCCGTCCCGATGACGTACGCCCCGTGCGCCTTGGCGATCTGGACGGCCAGATGTCCCACGCCACCGGCCGCGGCGTGGACCAGCACGCGCTGCCCGGCGCGCAGCCCCGCCGTCTCGACCAGGGACTGCCAGGCGGTGAGCGCGGCCAGGGGCAGCGCGGCGGCCTGCACATGGTCGATGCCGGCCGGCTTGCGGACGAACTGCCGGGCGGGGGCGGTCACGTACTCGGCGTACGCACCCGCCTGGTGCGGGAAGCGAGGCATGCCGAACACCTCGTCGCCGGGCCGGTACAGCGTCACCCCGGGGCCGACCGCCTCGACGACGCCGGACACGTCCCAGCCCAGGACCGGGGTGTCGCCCCACGTGATGAGGGCACCGGTGGCGCGGGTCTTCCAGTCGACGGGGTTGACGCCCGCGGCGTGCACCCGGACCTGGATCTCGTTCAGGCCCGGCTCGGGGCGGTCGATCTCGACGGGGACCAGGACGTCGGGGGAGCCCCACTCGCGGGGGCTGACGGCGCGCATCGTGTTGCTCATTGATCATGTCCTCTCTGGTGAGCAGCCACCAGAGTGCGCCGGAACGGACGATCGCAGTGCTGGCAGTTTGGCCATGATGTGACAGGATTTGGCCATGGCTACTTCCTTCGTGTCGCCGGCGGCCGCGCCGGCGAAGGCGCCGGCACCCGCCCCGGCGCCCGCGCCGGAGGGCGCCGCCGCGCCCGCCGTGCACCGCGTGGCGGTCCTCGCGCTCGACGGTGTGCCCCCGTTCGAGCTGGGCATCCCGTCCCGGGTCTTCGGGAGTGCCTTCGACGACGAGGGGCGGCCGCTCTACGAGGTCGTCGTCTGCACGATCGACGGGCAGCCGGTGGACAGCGACGCCGGGTTCGGCGTAGCCGTCTCCCACGGACCGGAGGCGCTCGAAACGGCGGACACGGTGATCATCGCGCCGTCGTACGCCCTCGACCACCTCGCCAAGGGCGGGCCGCTCCCGGCCCCCCTGGCAGCCGCGCTCGACCGCATCCGCCCCGGCACCCGCAAGGTCTCCATCTGCACGGGCTCCTACGTCCTCGCCGCCGCGGGACTGCTCGACGGGCGGCCCGCGACGACCCACTGGCAGATGGCCCAGGAGTTCCAGCGCGCGTTCCCCCGGATCAAGGTCGACGAGGACGTGCTCTTCGTGGACGACGGTGACGTGCTGACCTCGGCGGGCATCGCCGCGGGCGTCGACCTGTGCCTGCATCTCGTACGCCGCGACCACGGCGCGGCGGTGGCCAACCAGGTCGCCCGGCGCTGCGTCGTACCGCCGTGGCGGGACGGCGGCCAGGCCCAGTTCATCGAACGGCCCGTTCCGGAGCCGACCGCCGCGACGACGGCCGGCACGCGCGCATGGGCACTGGAACGTCTCCAGGAGCCGCTGACCCTCGGCGAGCTGGCCGACCACGCCCGGATGAGCCTGCGCACGTTCACCCGCCGCTTCCGTGACGAGGTCGGCATGACGCCCGGTCGCTGGCTCACGGCCCAGCGCCTCGAACTCGCCCGCCAGCTGCTGGAGTCCAGCGACCTGTCCATCGACCTGGTCGCCCACCGGGCCGGATTCGGCACCGCCAACTCCCTGCGGCAGCACATGCGCACCCTGCTGGGCACGTCACCGGCCGCCTACCGGCGCACGTTCAACGGCCGGGAAGGGGCACGTCCGTGACCAGCGGTCACACCCTTTCGAGGACCATACGGAGAACGGTGTAGCGCCGCTCGCGCAGGAACTTGAGCGCCGTGCGTTCCTCTCGGATGACGTCGGACACCGCGCGTTCACCGATGAGTTCGGCACCGCGCTGCCGGTTGGCCTCCGCCCGCTCCAGCCAGGTCTGTACGGTCCGCACGCCGTCCTCCGGGTCGCTGCGCACGTCCACGAGCTTGTACAGCCCGAGGCTGGCGTCGACGAGCTCGGAGAGGGTCGGCAGAAAGCACTCCGGGAACACCTTGCGCGATGCGTGGAAGCCCTCGCGGATGTTCTGGACCCCGTCGTAGACGTCCTTGAGCGCGAGGTGCCCGTCGGCGTCGCCCGGCGCCCCGCCCTGCGGGGCCAGTTGCCGCGCCGGCAGTACCAGGGACGGGAGCCAGCCGCGGGTGTTCCAGGCGTTGGCCTGCAGGGAGAGCCGCCCGCCCGGCCGCAGCCAGGAGTGGGCGCTCCGGAAGAACTCGCGGTAACGGGCGACGCGCTTGGCCCGCCAGATGTTGTTGCCCGCGAAGTGCTCGATCGCCTCGATGGCGATGATGGCGTCGTAGGGCGCTTCGGGCTCGTGGTCGAACCAGTTCTCGACCCGCACCTCGCAGCGGGGCCAGTTCCGGTCGCGGATCCAGGCGGCCTGGCCCGGACTCATGGTGATCCCCACGACGTGCCCTACGCCGTGCGTCTCCACCAGCCGCTGCATGAGGCTGCCCCAACCGCAACCGACGTCGAGCACGCGCGCGGCACCCACGGCCTTCGCCGCTTCGGCGTGGTAGTCGAGCTTGCGCAGCTGGGCCGATTCGAGGGTGTCGCTCTCCTCCCACATCGCGTAGGAGTAGGTGAGTTCGCGGCCCAGGGTCAGCCGGTAGAACTCGCCCAGGAAGTCGTACTCATGGCGGATCGACTTGGGTGATGTGCCCTTGTAGGCGTGGGGTTTCCTCGACCCGAGCAACACCATCACTCACCTGCCGTCATGGAGATCCGAAAAAGCGGACAGACTATGACAATGCCCTCAGCTTAATCCGTGAGGTGCTGTCCAGCGATTCCGTGGCCCCGAGCAGGCCGCTCGGCCCGGACCGACGGCCCGGGCCGAGCGGCCTTCGGGTCAGGAGGCTCCCAGGAAAACGGGGTTCGTGAACGCGGCCAGCGGCCCCGGCAAGCCCGGCACGGGTACGACCGGCGCGTGCCGCACCTCGGCCCGTACGTACGCCGCGTACGCCGCCGTCGTACGCCACTCCACGGTGCCCGTGCCCGTGCCGTCCGTCGGGAGGGTCGCCGTGAGCAGCACGCCCTGGTCGGTGACGATGCGGGCCGTGCGGCCGGGCGCGCCGGTCACCTCCAGGCGTACGGTCACCGGGTCGTCGGCGTCCACCCGCAGCCGTTCGCCGATGCCCGCATGCTGACCGCGGGGGCCGGACGCGGAGAAGGACAGCGACACGGCCGCCGACTCGGCAACATAGCTGCGCCCCGCGCGGATGCCGTCGAGGATGGCCTCACGGGTGAGATCGTCGGCGAGCACGACGGTCTGCGGAGTGCCGACGGGGTCCGGGTGGCGATGGGCGTCGCTGCTGCCCATCGCCGGGGTCCACCGCTTCCCCGAACGTACGGACGCGACCAGCGTGTTGTCCCAGGACGCCAGGGACACCTCGTCGTCCGGCGTGTACGGACCGTTCCACACCTCCACCGCGTCCGCCTCGCCGAAGCCGAACTTCCAGTTGCAGCCGATGCAGGTGGCGTGCGGGTGCGCCGGGACGACCAGGCCGCCCGCGCGGCGGATCTCGCGCGCGTAGTGGCCGAAGCGGTTGTCGCGGGCGCGATAGCGCCAGTCGACGAACGTGCCCGGGTCGGTGCCGAGGGCGACGACGTGACCGTTGCGCGTGGTGACCTCCTCGCCGAGGAGGACCAGCAGGTCGTCGCCCGCCGCCTCCGCCCAGTGGGCGTGCGCAGCATGCGTGTTGTGCTCGCTGCTGTTGATGAAGTCGAGCCCGGCGGCGCGGGCGAGCGCGGCGATCTCGGCGGGCGTGCGCCTGCCGTCCGAGTACCAGGAGTGCAGATGGCAGTCGCCCCGGTACCAGGCCCGGCCACGCCCCTTGGCCCGCTCGGGCGGGTAGACGGGGCTGGGGGTTTCCGTGGACGTCCCGAACGTGAGCGTGATCGTGATCGTGTACGGCAGGCCCTGCGGCGCGACCGTGTACGGCCCGAGCGCGATGTGCCAGGTGCCCGCGCGGATCGGCCCCGGGACGTACCCGGGCGTCGCGTCGTCGCCCCGGATGAAGAACTCGCCGCGCGCCCCGCCCGACCAGCCCCGGAAGCCCTTCCCGCCGAGGTCCGTGCCGCGCTCGTCGAAGATGCCGATGTCGAGGGCGTTGCCCTGGGTGCCGGCGGGGACGGCCGGCTTCTCGTACGTGTACGAGACCCGGATCTCCGAGACGCCGCGAGGGACCTCGACGGGGAGGTACACGAAGTCGGGGGAGCCGGGCGGGAGGGTGCCGCGCACGACCTTGGTGGTGGTCGTCGTGCCCGCGTCGGCTGCTTCGGCGAAGCTCACACTGCTCAACGTAAGCGCCGCGGCGGCTCCCGTCACGAACAGTCCGCGTCTGCTGATGGTTGCGTCGTCATTGCACATGCCGTCGGCTCCCGGGGGTGTGAGAGGGACAAGAGTGGCGTGGGACCAACCTCGTACTCGGCCATGAACCCCAGGGCAAGGGAAGGGGATTGGCGGGTTGCACGGTCGTGGCGCGGACGGGGCGTCGACGGGCCTCTCGGAATCTCGCGTCGTACCGCGTAGCTTGGGCCCGCCATCACAGTCGACGAAGGCGGAGCGTGCGGTATGCGGATCTCGACCACGATCTTCCTGACGGACGAGACGATCACGCCCGTGCGGCTGGCGCGCGAGCTCGAGCAGCGCGGCTTCGCCGGGCTGTACCTGCCCGAACACACCCACATCCCGGTCGAGCGGACCACCCCCTACCCCGCGGGCGGCGACCTCCCGCCCGAGTACGGCCGCACGCTCGACCCCTTCGTCGCCCTCGGCCAGGCCGCGGCGGTGACCGACCGCCTCCTGCTGGGCACCGGCGTCACCCTCGTCGCCCAGCACGACCCGATCGTCCTCGCCAAGCAGATCGCGACCCTGGACTTCGTGAGCGGCGGCCGCTTCACCCTCGGCGTCGGCTTCGGCTGGAACAAGGAGGAGGCGGCGGACCACGGCGTCGAATGGTCCACGCGCCGCGAACTCGGCCGCGACCGAATGCTGCTGATGCGCGCGCTCTGGTCGCCCGAACCCGTGGCCTACAAGGGCGACTTCGCCTCGGTGCGCGCGTCCTACGCCTACCCGAAGCCGGTCGCCGGGGGTGCCCCGCGCACCCTGGTCGGCGGCGCGGCCGGCCCGAAGCTCTTCTCCCACATCGCGGAGTACGCGGACGGCTGGATGCCGATCGGAGGCCGCGGCCTGACGGAGTCCGTGCCGGTGCTGCGGGAGGTCTGGGAAAAGGCGGGCCGCGACCCGGGCGCGCTGCAGATCGTCCCGTACGCCGTCCTGCCCTCGGCGGGCAAGCTCGCGCACTACGCGGAGCTGGGGGTGGAGGAGGTGGTGCTGCAACTGCCGCCGGCGGGGGAGGGGGAGGTACTGAGGGTGCTGGACGAGTACGGGCAATACATCTGAGACGTCAGCGGGGTCACCGGTAGCGGACGAGTCCGGAGGTGTCGAAGGTCCAGGGACCGACCGGGACGATGTCGCCGAACGCGTAGGGGATGGAGGAGCGGTACTTGTGCCCGTCAGGCCCCTCCTTCGGCTCGGAGTGGACGGAGATGGTGCCGTTGCGGGGATCCACCACGACGTAGCAGGGAATGCCCATCCTCGGGTAGTCGTCCAGCTTCGTGACGAGGTCGTTCTTGGGATTGCTCTTGGAAACGATCTCAACGACGAGGGGCACTGCTCGGGGGTCGACGGATTCGGCTTGCGGGTCGACATCCTCTGTGGGGAATGCCATCAGGTCAGGGACCTTCTCAAGGCCGGTGACAGGGTCGGTCATGTCCGTGTCGTTGACCGCCGAGATGCCCAGTGTCTGTTCCCTGATCTGGTTGCGGAAGACATCGACGTTGGTGGTGTGGGGGAGGTTCAGGCTCATCATCACGAGCTTCACCTCCCCATCTGTGGTCTCCACCTTCCACCCCTTCTCGAGGTGCTCGGCGTACTCGGAAAGGTGCGCGACCACCTCGCGCATACGGTGGATCTGCTCGGGGGGCATGCTGCTCACGGTGTCCTCCACGGGGTGCCACGGCCAGCCTAGCGTCGGCCTCGCGGGCTTTCGCCGGTTTGCCGTCGGGGCCGTATCAGCCTGATTGCGCCACAGGCTCACGCGGCGAGGGCCGATGCGGCCGCCGACGTGTCGCAGTCGCGGCAGTAGCCCGGCTCCGGCGCGCGGAAGGCGCGGTCGCAGCGGTCGCAGTTCTGGAGCGGGTCGGGGCGCGGCGGCGGTGCCGGGGTGGCGGGAAGCGGCGGGGGTAGGAGCGCGGTGAGGCGGTGGGCGAGGAAAGCCGCCGGGTGGTGGATCCGCCCGCCAGGGAGATCGGCGATGAGGGTGCGGCGTACGGCGTCGGGGGCGATGCCGCGCTCCAGCCAGGCGTCGACGGCAGGGGCGAGGCGGCGCACGTCCCGTTCGGCGAGGATCAGGCGTGCGTCGTCGCGCCGCAGCCCGGCGAGGAGCGAGGCGGCGGCTGGGGATGTGGGGTGGGCAGGCTCGGACCCCGAATCCGGCTCGGGTGGAGGCGGCTGCTCCGGCTCCGGTTCGGGCACCGGGGTCCGGTCAGCGTCGGGCGCGGCGTCGGCCCGCTGGTCGGCCGGGTTGTTGTACGAGAGCGTCAGCGTGATCACCATCCCCGACGGAAGCCGCACTTGGACGCGCGCGAGGTAGCCGTGCTCCTCCAGCTCCCGCAGGGCGGCGGCGATCCTGATCTCCCCCTCGGGGAAGCGCTCGGCAAGGCGCTTGATGGAGATCCTCGCGCCGGCGGGAAGCGACTGGATGTGGACCGCCAGCCCGATCGCGGTGAGGGAGAGCTCGGTGTGCTGGGCGAGGTGGTTTCCGACCACGACGAAGCGTTCCGTGTGCCGGATGTTGATGTGCTGGATGCCGGGCCTGAGAACGGGCGGCGGCGCGCACGGGGGCGCGTTAAGCTGCGGGTCAGTCATCGGGAAGGTGCTTGCTTCCTCGGTGGTCAGGCCCTCGATCGGGATGCCAGTCCCGGCCGGGGGCCGTTGCATGTGTGCGGTTGTCGAGGCCGAGCCTGCACCGCGAAGTGGCATATGCGCCAGCCCGGTTGGATCAGATCACCCGTGTGAGTGAGCGTGACCGCGAGGGGGTTGGGGGAGGGTTGGGGAGGTTCTTTCCCCGGGTTCTTTGATCTTTTGGCGTCGCGGGTCACCGGGTTCTGGTCCATCGGGTCGTGGAGAAGTCGATGGGGTCAGAACCGGACAGATTGGGTGAACGGGCGTTCCACTCCCGCGGCAGGTCGGCGTCGCAGAAGACGCACACGAAATCCTCGTCCCGCACGATGTTCAGCTGCTCGCATCCCGCACAGCGCCGGAAGACGACTTCGTGCGTGAACGCCTCGGGCCGCGCCAGTCCGGCCCGGTCCAGGGCGTTGGCGACCGCGCCCAGGAATCGGGGTCCGGACAGTATCCGGTCGACTGATTGCTGACCGCGGTGACCGCCCACCCGTCGCCGCAGCGCGTGAAGGTGATCTCCCCGGCTCCCTGGACCCATCCGCGGCCCGCACACGCGACGTGCTCGCTGCGCCGTGGCGCCAGCCTCAGTGGCCATTCTCGTCGATGACGTACGTGAACGGCTCCGCCAACTCGTCGGATGACTGCTCGCGGACCCAGTCGCCGAAGTCGTCGACCGACCGGATGATCCGCCCCTCGCTTCCCGGGCGTACGGCGGCGCGATGTCAGGGTCACCCACGTACCCGTACCGGCGGGGCATGATCCAGTGCCAGCTAGGCGCCGACGCGGGTGGACTGTGCGTACGTGACGAACGCGGACCAGCGGTCGGGGGCGAAGGCGAGCTGGGGGCCGGTGGGGTTCTTGGAGTCGCGGATGTGGATGGTGGTGGGGCAGTTGGCGACTTCGAGGCACTCGCCGCCTTCGCCGCTGCTGTAGCTGGACTTGCGCCAGTCATAGGCGACTTCGATGCAGGCGCCGCCTTCGGCGTCGCTGTAGCTGCTCTTGAACCAGTCGAGTTCCGCGGTGTTCATCGCTCTCCCAGCAACTTCTCGATCAAGGCCAGCGACTCCCGTGGCGTGAGAGCCTGCGCCCGCATGCTCCCATAGCGTTCGCCGAAGACGCGGACCTCCTCAGTATCGATGACCAGCCTGGGGTGGCCGTAGCTCTCGGTGTACGCCACCTGTGACCGCCCCTTGGGCGTCAGCAGGATGAACGAGCCGCCCATGCAGGGATGTTCCTCGCGGTCAGTAGGCATTACCTGTAGCTCTACTGTCCGCAGACGCCCTACCCGCAGCAGTCGCCGCAACTGACCCTCGTGGACGGTTCGACCGCCGATCGGCCGTTGCAGTACGACCTCCTCCAACACGTAGCTGAAGGTCGGGGCAGGCCAGCGCTCGAAGAGCTGCTGGCGGGCCAACCGGTCGGACACCCGCTTCCCGATGGTCTCCTCGTCGAGCAGAGGCTGCCGCTGGGAGAACAGCGCCCGCGCGTACTCCCCGGTCTGGAGCAGACCGGGCACTGTCTGATTGCTGTACTCGTGCAGCGCAGTAGCCTCTGCCTCCGCGCGCGCGAAGTCCCGGAACCAGTCCGGATGCCGTACGCGCGCCTTCGCCAATGCTCTCTCCACATCCGGGATCGCCGCCCTCAGCACGCCCCCGGCTCCCAACACCTCGTCCACCAGCCGCAGAAACGCCGGCTGAGGCGTCCGTACGCCCCGCTCCATGGAGGAGATCAGCGCCTCCCCGCAGTGCGCCGCCGCGCCCAGCTCCTTCTGGCTCATCCCGGCACGCTCGCGCAGCACCTTGATCTGCTTGCCCAGGGAGCTGAAGAGCAGCGCGGTCCCGTCCACCTCGACGGGCCGCTCCGGCCGCTCCTCGCGTTCCGCGTTCGCCATGCCTCGTACCGCCCTCACCCGCCGCAGTGGTCACGGTCGACGACCCGTACAGCGATCAGACCGTACTCGTACGGCTACGCTCCGTCGCGTCGTAACTCCTGGTCAGGGTACTCGCGACCGGCCACGCTCAGTGACATGAAAGCCGAAACCGCCACCCCCACGGCCGAGTTCACCCAGCGCTTCAGCGCCACCCGCCGCGGCGCCCGCCTCGCCCGACACCTGGCCGTGCACCGGCTCGACGCGTGGGGCATCCCGTACGGCAGCGAGCTCTCTGACACCGCCGGGCTGATCGTGGCCGAGCTCGCGGCCAACGCAGTCACGCACGGCCGCGTCCCGGGCCGCGACTTCGAGGTCCGCCTGCTGCTGGCCGCGACCACTCTCCGTATCGAGGTTTCCGACGCCCGGGGCGAACGCGTACCGACCACCCCCGGGACGCCGCTCGCGCCCGACGCCGAGACGGGCCGTGGCCTCCTCCTCGTGGTCGCGCTCGCCACGGCCTGGGGCACGGCGGACCGCCTCATCGGCAAGACGGTCTGGGCGGAGCTGGGGCTTTCCCTTCAGGCGGAGGACGGCCGATAGACACGTTGAGCGTCGGAACGGGCACTCATTGCAATATTCATTCGGCGCAGGATATTGCGCGTCGAATGAAGAAGTCGCCGTCCCTGCTACCCCTGCTGCGGTCGCAACTCCAAGGCGAGCTCCTGGCGCTCGTCCTTCTCCACCCCGAGCGGGAATTCAGCCTGACCGAGTTGGCCGGCGAACTTGGGGCGTCCCACACCGCTGTGCTGCGGGAGGTTAACCGCCTCATCGAAGCGGGGATCCTCTCGGACCGGCGAGTCGGCCGTACCCGCGTGGTGACCGCCCGCGGGACACCCTGCTGCTTCGGCCGCTGACTGAGCTGATCGCGCGGTCGTTCGGCCCTCTGCCGCTGCTGACGGCGATTCTGCGGCCAGTGACGGGCGTGGAGCGCGCGTACATCTACGGGTCCTGGGCCGCCCGCTACAGCGGCGAGCCGGGGCCGCCACCTGCGGACGTCGATGTTCTCGTGGTCGGTGGACACCGCGCGGTGTACGAGGCGGTCCGAGCTCAGCTCGATCCTCCGCTGGGCTCGGTCCTGCGGCCCTTCAACCGGATGCGGGCCCGCCGCAATGAGGTCGAGTACCGGTCATCCGAGGCCCGGCCGTCACGAGCGAGGAGATCACGGCGGATCTGCCGAAGGTGCAGGCGCTGATCGACCTGGCCGAGAAGGCGATCCCGAACATGCCGCGCTTCTGACGTGCGGTTGCCGCGGAGCATGTGCGGCCAGGGGCGAGCTGGGCGCGGACGCTTGGGGCACGTGCGACGGCCTTGTCGGCAAGGCGGTCTGGGCGGAGCCGGCGCTCCCGTGAACGTTGCCGCATCCCGGTCGCAAGCCGGACGAGCGGCGCTGTGCTCGAAGTCATTGACTTCGGAATACGTTCCGAAGTATCGTGCGATCATGCTTACGCCGACGGTTACCTTCTCCGAGCTCTCCAAGAATTCGAAGCGCGTCGCCGAGAAGCTGGACAAGGCCCATCGTCTGCACATCACTCGCCGGGACGGCGAGGACATGTACCTGACGACCGCTCGTCACGACCGCGAGCGCGAAGAAACCGCTGACATCACGGCCCGGCTCTTCGCCGCGCTCATCGGTTCCGACGGCGGCGCAAGAGCCATACTGCTCGCGCTGCCCTCGGTCTTCCCGTGGGTGCGCCACCTGTCGGCCGACGAGGTGCGACAGTTCGTGCTCGAACTCGTCGATGCGACGCAGGACGCCGTTCATCTCGACGTCCACGCCAATCTCCATCGCGTCATCGTCGAATGGCGCGCGACGGCGCGGATTCTGGCCGATCCCGAGCTCACCGCCCAGCTCACCCGCCGGCTGCCGGACGAGGACCACGGCGAGGTGTTCGCACCGTGACCCCGAAGCGAGGGGACGACGTTGCCCCGCCGCCGGTCGCTGAGGAATGGCGCTTACAGTTCGCGACCAACGCGGCTGCGAAGGGGTGGGGTGAGCTCTGTTCGGAGGCACCTGGCAACACGCGGCGCTGCTTCGAGTCTCTGCGTTCCAACCCTCTGTCGCAGGTCAACCCCGATCGACAACACCGGCTGCGCGGACGCCTGGCGACCGGGAACCTGGGCGGGCGCGAGCTTCCTCAATGGGAGTACGAGGTGACGGCGGGCGGCCGCGTGCGCTACCTGGTGGATGAGCCCCGCCGCACCGTGCATCTGGTCTTTGCGTCGACCCGGCACCCGAAGGACACCGAGTAGAGGCTGCGAGGCCAGCGACGGCGCGCGACCGGGCGCCAGCCCATCCGCAGAGACAAGTCGCTCCTGGAGCAGGAGGAGCGCAACGACGACGCCGAAGCGAGGAAAGAGCTGGGATACCGGCTGGTCCTCGAGCATGACTTGGTATCGCCCGCCAGCTTCGCCGCCCTGCCCCGTCTGGTGAGTCTCGCCTCGAACAGTGCGGGGGCGAGTGGGCCTGCCCCCACTGCGCCGTGATGGTGGCGATCGCCATCGGAGACTACGGGCGCCATTCGGCCATCAGGGACTGGCACTTGGGGGAGGTGGACCGACGCGACCTGCGGCCGACGTCCCCAGTGGTAGATCATGTCGGAAGCTTCTTCTCTGACTCCAGGGGACTCGGACACCAGCCCGCGAACGATCCCGAGAAGTTTCTCGTCGCCTACAGTCATGAGTCCTTCCCGTGTAGTTCGGGGTGAGCATGAGGGTGATCCCTGAGGCCGTCTCGTCAGCCCAGGCTGATGCTCCACACATCGGCGTGGCCCACCCACTCGTCACGATCTTCGTGATCGTCCGACGCGAGTGCAGACACCTTTGTGTCCGGGAAGCGGTATTCGATAAACCCGCCCTGATCCGTTGAGTGGAACGCGGGGAAGTCGGGCATGCGTGAGAGTGCTTCCTGTACTTCATCCCAGGAGACGTATTGCGGAAAAGCAACATGTATGTTCTTGTGCCATCGTTCCGCCAGGGCGTAGTTGCTGGCCAGTTTGTGAAGTTCCAGGGATCCTCCGGTCACTACCCATTCAGTGCCGGGGTTGAAGTAGAATTCCACAAAACCGTAATCTCGACGCAGCGACTGGCCTTCATTGTCGGCCACGTCAATGAAATCACATTGGAACGCCTGATGGACCTCGCTGATGGTGAACCCAATTCCGACTCCGTGCAGTTTTCCTGATGTGATGAATGAGGCGATCAATTGAATTGCGCTCACGGCCCGTTCTCCGCTTGCCGATCCGGTTCCCAGAACGGCGCACCCACGCGGATCCGGATCTGCCGGTCGCGATCGTCCAAGCTTACTACGGTGCCTTCCACCAGTTCACCGATATTCGGGAGTTGCTTGTGCGTGTCTTCTCCTGCTCCGGATGGGTTGTAGGAGGCATTGTCGACGAACCCGTTCACCTCCGGCGCATATTCTAGTTCCAGAAATACACCTAAATCGAATTTCGCCTTCACTGTACCTCGGGCGTGGCGCGAGGCCCACAGACGCAGTAACGACCTGACGATTGCGGCACACCTGAAAAGGTCCGATCAGGCGTCTCGGCGCGGTTCCGCTCCGGCGTCCATGTGGAATCCAAGCGTCTTTCCTGCCGCGATAGATACCTCCATCAACCTTTCGGTGGGCACTGGCGGAACAGTGAATCCGTGCTCAACTGCGAATGACAGAAATTCTCCGGGCAAGTCAACGAGGTACCGTTCCACATACATCGCCAGATCTACCCGCCAGACGTATTTTCCATCCGTTAGGAGGGATGATCCGCCAGGGACTCGGAAGGATCCCTCAATGACATCCACGGTCACTTCCGTAATGTCAAAGACAGGATGCCCGGAGCTCAGGTAGGCCGCTATTTCTGCTTTTGGGTAGGGTGTTCGTGCGGGAATTCTGTCGCGAATAGACTCGCGGAAGAGTGTTGGATTCTCGGGGTTCATCTCACGAAAGAAGCCAATCATCTCCATCTATCTCACCTCAGTATCGGAAGGAAGATTCGCCAGTACCCATCGTTGGCGATCTGGGGAACTTGACCCCGACCAAGCACTGGATTCGTTCCAACCAGGTCTGTTGGCGCCCGAACAGTGGTCCCCAGTTCGTTCGCGATCTGCTGAGCTATTCCTGACGTATCAGAGCCGGAGTGGCACACGAGAAGTCTAAGTGGGCCACCATTGTAGGAGGGATTGTTGGTCACCGCGTCGACTATCTGACCTCCATTGACATTTCCTCCGGGCATTTCCAGAAAGCCGTCTCGACTCCCGTGCGCTACGACGTCGTGCTCTCCAGTGTTCAGTACGTTTTGAAAGTTCCGCAAGCTCGGACCGTCGGAACCGATAAGTGTAGCTGTGGGTCCATGGGTCACCGGTTCACCCGAGGGTATGGCGTTGTCCGCCATATAGTCCATGTTGTTTGGGCAGGGGGAAAGGCCCAAGGGATCCGTCAGGCGGTGCGGATTAGGGACATATGTGGATGGGTTCGGTGCCGGCGAAAGGCCGAGCGGGTCCGGTGTGAGATAGCGCGCCGTCTCGGGATCGTAATGCCGGAAGTAGTTGTAGTGCAGGCCCGTCTCCGGGTCGAAGTACTGGCCCGGGAAACGCAGCGGCGTGTAGGCGGCGCTGGATCTCGCCCATGTCGTCGTGCCCCAGAGTGTGGTTCGGGAGCGCCAGGCCAGGGCGCCGGATTCGTCCACGAGCTCCGTCGGGGTGCCGATCAGGTCGGTGACGATGGCTAAGAAGCGTTCGTCGATGGTCTCCTGCGGGGTGTCCGCGGAGAGGATGCGTTCCGTCTGGGCCAGCGGGTGCAGGCCGTCGTGATCCCAGGTGAGGGTGACCAGGTTGGGCAGGGCGGCGCCCTCGGTGGTCTGTTCGCAGAGTGTTGCGCCGTCCCAGGTGAAGGTCACTTGCTCCAGCACCGTGTGGCCGTCCTCGGCCAGGCGTTGCTTGGCGATGCGGCGGCCGAGGGCGTCGTACTGGTAGCGCCACACCGCACCGTCCGGGGTGGTCACGGAGACCAGCCGGTCCTCGGCGTCCCACTCGTACCGCCAGGTGTCCGGCTTGCGTGACAGGCGGGTCTTCTGGCGCAGAACAATGCGGCCTTGGGCGTCATGCTCGTAGCGGACGTTGCCGGCGCGGGTGATGCGCGTGCCCGTGTACGCACGCGAGCCGGTCGCCTCCTGGCCGGGGTGCGGCGCAGACCATGACGCTTCGGTCTGGTTGCCGGCCTCGTCGTAGGCGTAGCGCTCGGTCCAGTTCGCGGCGTCGACCGCGGTGACGCGGCCCGCCGCGTCGAGGTCGAAGCGGCGCGCACCGGAAAGCTGGTCGTCGATGCCGACGAGGTGGCCGTCCGCGCGATACGTGTAGCCGCGGCGCTGGAGGCTGCGTTCCGCGCCCGCGACGTGCTGGGTGGTGAGGCGGCCCATGGCGTCGAACTCGTGCCTGAGCGTGATTGCCTTGCCGATGCGGCGGCCGAGTTCCCGGCCCGCGGCGTCGTGCTCGAAGGTGAGGGTGCGGCCGGACGTGGTGAGCTCCGCGCGGCGGCCCGCGGCATCGTAGGCCCAGGTGCTGGCGGCGCCGCTCGGGGTCGTCCTGGCGGTGCGACGGCCCAGCAGGTCGTGGTCGAAGGCGAGCGTGCGGCCGTTCATCGTCTCGGACTTGAGGCGTCCGTACCGGTCACGCAGCCGGACCAGCGTGGCCTCCGGGCCGGTGGCTGCGGCCAGCTCGTCGAAGATGTCGTACTCGTAGGTGGTGACCGCGCCCTCGGCGTCCTTGCGGACGACCTGGCCAAGCTCGTTATGTTCGTAACGCACCCTCTGGCCGGGTCCGTTCGTCCGTGAGACCAGTCGGCCCGCGGCGTCGTACGCGTACGTCAACGTCCGGCCGTCGAAGTCGGTCTCGGATACGAGCCGACCCGCCGGATCGTACGCATAGGTCCAGGTCAGGCCCTGGGAGGTGCGCACCTGGGTCAGACGCAGCTCGGTGTCGTGGCGGAACTCGTAGCACACTCCATCCGGCCCGGTCCGCGCCGCCGGCAGGTCGAAGTCCGTGTATTCGTACGTCGAGACGCCGCCCATGGCGTCGGTGTGGCTGACGCAGTTGCCCTCGCCGTCGTACGTCCACGACTGTTCCGTGCCATCCGGCGCGATGCGGCGCGCGAGCTTGCCCTCGACCGTCCACTTCAGACGCGTCACGGCGCCGAGCGGGTCGGTGATCACAATGGCGCGGCCGAAGGCGTCCCGCTCGTACCGGGTCGTTCCGCCCAGAGGATCGGTGATCGCGACGGGGAGGCCCGCCCTGTCGCAGCGCACGGTACTGGTGTGGCCGAGCGCGTCCGTGACGGACACGAGGCGTCCCGCTTCGTCGTACACGAACCGCGTCGTCGCCCCTGAGGAATCCGTCATCGACGTGCGATTGCCGCGTTCGTCGAACGTCTGCCGGAGTGCCGTTCCATCCGGTTGGATCACGCGGATGGGCAGACCGAGATCGTTGTACTCCGTGTGGATCTGCCGCCCGTCAGGACGCACTACCGTGATCAGCCTCCCCGCTTCGTCATAGTCGAAGCGGGTGCTGTGGCCCAGGGGATCGGTCCGGGACAGCAGTCGGTTGTAACGGTCCCACTGGGATCGGGTGACCGAACCGTTGGCGTCGGTTTCGGCCACGACCTGGAAGGACTCGTTGACCGCGTACCTGCGGGCGTGTCCGCTATCGGTGACGGCCGTTGTGGTGCGCAATCCGGTGTCCGGGTCGACGTCGTCGTACGAGAGCCGCAGGCTCATATGGCCGCCGGCGCCACCCTCGGCAATGCAGCGGTCGCGGTCGTCGTAGACGTAGTCATAGCGACTGCCGTTGGTGTCGGTCCACGACGTGATGCGGGCGCGTTCGTCGTAGATGAAGCGCAGGGGCAGGCCGGAGGAGTTGACGACATCCGTCAGGTTTCCGTCGGAGTAGCCGTAGGTGAGGATCCTGCCGCCGCCTTCCAGCGACAGTGAGGTGATGAGGCCCTCGGCCGTTTCGAACTGCAGGTGGTATCCGCCGCTGTGGCGGATGCCGGTCGGGGTCCCTTCTTCGTCGTACTCGAACGTCAGGAAGTTGCCGTTCCTGTCGTCGAGCTGGACGATGCGGCCGTCCTCGTCGAAGTGGCGGGTGCGGCCGCTGTCCGGGGCGGTGACGGTGTAGCCGCCCAGCTCCGTACGGTCGAGTGGCCAGCGCGGGCCCCTGGTGGACATCACCGGGACGCCGGGCGCGGGGTGCGGATAGGGCAGCATGAGACCGTCGTCGGTGACCAGGACAACGCCCTCGGCGTCGATCTCCAGGTGCTGGTCGATCGTGCTGGCCCAGGTAGGGCCGAACCACCGGCCGGCCGCGTATCCCGACTCGGCGCGGCGGGTGAAGGCCAGCGGTAGCGTGCCGGGCAGCACGACGTCTGTCTGCGGCAGGAACATCCGTCCCGTGGCGAGGTCGATCGGGTCGGTGCCGTCGCTCTTCTTCTCGGCGTCGGGCTGGTCGTGCTTGCCGGGACCTCCGTCTGCGCCCTTCTCCGCCGTCCGCGCCGGTCCCGGAGCGATGTCGTCGGCGTGCTTCGCGATCGTCGACACCTTCTTGAGCGCCCCCATGCCCTTGCTGCCGACGAGCTCCGGGATGAGTTTGCCCAGGCCCTCCGCGGGGTCCTTCAAGAACTCGTTGAACATCGTCTTCGCCGAGCCGACGGGGTCGTTCACCGCCGTCACCAGGCCGGCCGCCGTCGAGTTCAGGCTCATGGCGAACTCTGCCGGGTGCGTCATGTTGTACGGGTCCATCGGATTCACCGAGCGGGCGAAGTTCGCCAGGCCCGCCGTACCCTTGATCACCCCGCCGACCACGTGGTTCGCGTCGATGTTCATGGCCACGAAGCCGTCCTCGAGCTGCTCCGTGTACGAGGGTTTCGGCGGGGCCGCATCGCGGGCGGCCCGCACCGCAGAACGGGCCGTCTCCGCAGCCTCGTTGCGCTGGCGGCGGGCCTCGTCAAGCTTGTCCTGCGCAGCCTTCGCGCCGTCCTTGCCCGGGTCGGTGAAGTTGTCGGCCGGGCGGGGCGGAAGCGTGTCCCTCTTCTCCCGCACGGCGTCGCCGTACTCGTCGACGCGCTTGTTGTACGCGGCGCGGGCATCCTCCGAGAGCTTCTTCGCCGCGTTGTACTCGGCGATGGCCTCCTTGGCCTCGTTCTGCGCCCACTCCACGGTCTCCGCGAAGCGGCTCATCGCGCCGGCCGCCTTCTCGAAGGCGTCCGCGGCCTTGAACCACTTCGGCGGCTGCGTCGCCGACGCCTCCCGGAACGCGCTCGCAGCTTCGCCCTTGAAACCGTCCGCGTCCACGCCCTTGAGGCCTTCGCCGACCTTGTCGAACGACGACTGGAGCTTCTCCAGGTGCGTGACCGTCGAGCGGAGCTTGCTCACACTGCCGTAGACCAGCTTCTTCGGGTCGTCGGTCTGGCCCAGCTCGAGCTCGGAGACGTCGGCGCCCAGAGAGTTCGCGGCCGAGCGGCTCTTGTCGCGGATCCAGTCCGCGCCGTCGTCCCAGCCGGCTTTGTCGGCCAGGTCCGCGGTCTTGTCGCCGAGCCATTCGACGCTGTCGCCGATGTCCTCGACGACGTCTTCCCCCGCGTCCTCGATGCTGTCCGGTACGAAGTCCCGCCAGCCCATCAGTCATCGCCCCCGTCGACGAGGTCGTTCAGCGAGTTGATCGTTTGCCTGTTCGCGGTACCGATTGCTCCGTCGTTCAGGAAGCCGACCGCTCCCTCGTTCTTGAGCTTGTCGCCCGTGTCCTGCCAGGTCTGGTCGATCTGCTGGTTCGCCTTGAGGGCCGACTCCATGCTGTAGTCCGGCTTGTAGACGTCCGCCGAGAAGATGTCGCCCCACGCCTTCTTCTCGATGTCGTCCTCGTTCGCGTGCGGATTGCCGTACAGCGAGTTCGCGCCGACCTTCAGCGCCCCCTGGAGGTACTGGTCCTCCTCCCACAGCGCGCCCGCCGCGATGCCCGTCTGAGCCGCCAGGTCGCTGGCGTCCTGGATCAGGGCCCGCACCCCCCACTCCCAGCGTTCGCAGAAGTCCTCGAAATCGCCCGCGAGCCCGGCGTGGCCCGACTCCATACCGGTCAGCGACAGTTCAGCGAAGCCGGCGCCCATCGACGCACCACCCGCCGTGCCGATCTCGCGCAGCTCCGCGACCGCGCCCCGCAGCCCCTCGGTGATCTTCTTGATGGCTGCCGGATCTACCTCGAGGTCCTTGTTCCCGCTCACCGCGCACCCTCGACACGGTCAGCGCCGAGGTCCACGGCCACCGCGTCCGGCACGATGCCGGACACCGGCGGGAACATCATCGAAGCGTCCTCGTCCGCGACATCGACGGCCACACCCGTCGGTCCGTTCAAGGAAGGGATCACCGCGTCGAGCAGACGTGCGCCGAGAATCGACAGGTAGTCGTGCTCCGCGTCACCCGCGCCGCCCCGTGCGAGGACGAACCGCGCCAGTGCGGCCTCGTCCGTGAACGCGTAGATCCAGCGGATGCCTCCGCTCTCCCCGGACATCAGCCCGCCGTCCACCACCGGCACCAGCACAGCCGTACGCCGGAACTCACCCAGCAGCCGCCCCGGATCGCCACGCCCCTCGCGCACAGCTGCGATCTCCACGCCCAAGTCCATGCCGACGGCCCCCCGTTCGCCACACGTCCACACCTCGGCGCCCTACCGTACGACAATTCGCACTGCCGTTTGCACTGGGATATACCGTGATCCGAAATACAGGCGGTCCAGAGGTCCTGCCTCACACGTAGGGCATGAACGTCCGCCTCCGCGGGACTCGCTCGACGTCGTCGCTGGAGCAACGACAGCCCTCGGTACAGCGCCCTGCCGCACGGACGACCCGGTCACCATGGGTGCCCTGCGTGCTGTCATGGTCAGATTCCGCCTGGCAACCGAGATGGCCGCTTTATGGTCGCTTGTGGACGCTCCACTGTCCTCCCGCGCTCGTATGCTCGCTGCATGACGGATCACCAGCCCGGACACCCCACCGCCAACGCCATGCGCCGCGCCCTCAAGCGAGCCCGGGACGGCGTCGCGCTCGATGTCGCCGAGGCCGCCGTGCTGCTGCAGGCTCGTGGCGCGGATCTGGACGACCTGTGCGCGTCCGCGGCGCGCGTGCGGGACGCCGGGCTGGAGGCGGCGGGCCGGCCCGGGGTCATCACGTACTCGAAGAGCGTGTTCATCCCGCTCACCCGGCTGTGCCGCGACAAGTGTCACTACTGCACCTTCGCCACCGTGCCCGGCAAGCTGCGCCGCGCCGGGCACGGGATGTTCATGTCGCCGGACGAGGTGCTGGACATCGCCCGCCGGGGCGCCGAACTGGGCTGCAAGGAAGCGCTGATCACGCTCGGGGACAAGCCCGAGGACCGCTGGCCCGAGGCCCGGGAGTGGCTGGAGGCCGAGGGGTACGACGACACGATCGCGTACGTACGGGCCATGGCGATCCGCATCCTGGAGGAGACCGGGCTGCTGCCGCACCTCAACCCCGGAGTGATGACCTGGACCGACTTCCAGCGGCTCAAGCCGGTCGCCCCGTCGATGGGGATGATGCTGGAGACCACCGCCACTCGCCTGTGGAGCGAGCCCGGGGGGCCGCACTACGGCTCGCCGGACAAGGAGCCGGCCGTGCGGCTGCGGGTGCTGGAGGACGCGGGACGGTCCTCCGTGCCGTTCACCAGCGGGCTGCTGATCGGGATCGGGGAGACGTACGAGGAGCGTGCGGAGTCGCTGTTCGCGCTGCGCCGTGTCTCGCGGGCGTACCACGGCATCCAGGAGCTCATCATCCAGAACTTCCGCGCCAAGCCCGACACGGCGATGCGCGGTATGCCGGACGCCGAGCTGGACGACCTCATCGCGACCATCGCCGTCGCCCGGCACATCATGGGTCCCTCCGGCTGTCTGCAGGCGCCGCCGAATCTGGTGGACGCGGAGTACGGGCGGCTCATCGCGGCCGGGATCGACGACTGGGGCGGGGTGTCGCCGCTGACTCCCGACCACGTCAACCCCGAGCGGCCCTGGCCGCAGATCGACGAGCTGGCCGCCAGGTCGCGGACCGCCGGCTTCGAGCTGCGGGAACGGCTCGCGGTGTACCCGGAGTTCGTGCAGCGGGGCGAGCCCTGGCTGGACCCCCGGCTCCTGCCGCATGTACGGGCGCTCGCCGACCCGGAGACGGGGCTCGCGCGCCCCGAAGCGCTCCCCGTCGGTCTGCCGTGGCAGGAGCCCGAGGAGGCGTTCACGTCCGCCGGGCGCACCGATCTGCACCGCACGATCGACACCGACGGGCGTACGAGCGATCGCCGCGACGACTTCGACGAGGTGTACGGCGACTGGGAGGCGCTCCGCGAGGCCGCCGCGCCCGGCATGGTGCCGTCCCGCATCGACACCGACGTGCGCGCCGCGCTCGCGACCGCCGCCGACGACCCGACGAAGCTCAGCGACGACGAGGCCCTCGCCCTGCTGCACGCCGACGGGCCCGCGCTGGACGCGCTCACCCGGATCGCCGACGACGTCCGCAGATCGGCCGTCGGCGACGACGTCACGTACATCGTCACGCGGAACATCAACTTCACCAACGTCTGCTACACCGGCTGCCGCTTCTGCGCCTTCGCGCAGCGCCGCACGGACGCCGACGCGTACACCCTCTCGCTCGACCAGGTCGCGGACCGGGCGGCACAGGCGTGGGACGTCGGGGCCGTCGAGGTCTGTATGCAGGGCGGCATCCACCCGGACCTGCCCGGCACGGCGTACTTCGACATCGCCCGGGCCGTGAAGGAGCGGGTGCCCGGCATGCATGTGCACGCCTTCTCGCCGATGGAGGTCGTCAACGGGGCGACCAGGACCGGGATGTCGATCCGCGAGTGGCTCACGGCTGCGAAGGAGGCGGGGCTCGACTCCATCCCCGGGACGGCCGCCGAGATCCTCGACGACGAGGTGCGCTGGGTGCTCACGAAGGGCAAGCTGCCCACCGCCACCTGGATCGAGGTCGTCACCACCGCCCACGAGCTGGGCATCCGCTCGTCGTCGACCATGATGTACGGGCACGTGGACCAGCCCCGGCACTGGCTCGGGCACTTCCGTACGCTGGCCCGCATCCAGCAACGGACCGGCGGTTTCACCGAGTTCGTGACCCTGCCCTTCATCCACACCAACGCGCCTGTGTATCTGGCGGGCATCGCCCGGCCCGGCCCGACGACCCGCGACAACCGGGCGGTGACGGCCATGGCCCGGCTGCTCCTGCACCCGTACATTCCGAACATCCAGACCAGCTGGGTGAAGCTCGGCACCGAAGGCGCTGCGGAGATGCTCCGCTCCGGGGCGAACGATCTGGGCGGCACGCTCATGGAGGAGACCATCTCCCGGATGGCGGGCTCCAGTTACGGCTCGTACCGCTCGGTCAAGGACCTGGTCGCCATCGCGGACGCGGCGGGGCGGCCCGCGAAGCCGCGTACCACGCTGTACGGGGAGGTGCCGGAAGAGCGGGTCGCGGCGGCAGCGGCGTCCGACGGCCATCTGCCGGAGCTGCTGCCGCTGGCCGACTGAGTCCCGGCCCCGTCACCACCGTGCAGGGTCCTGGGCAGGAATCCGGCCCCGGTGCCCAGGGGTCCGGCCCCTGGTCCCGGGCCGGGTCCCGGGCAGGACCCCGGTTCCGGGCAGGACCCAGCCGGTCAGCAGGTCCCGCGCCAGTACGGGTGCGCCGAGGTGGAGTCGGGCGCGGTGAGGGACAGCGATCAAAACCGGCCTGAAGGGCGACCGGTCACATACCCTTCCGGCTTGGTTCCGCCCATGAACCGATCTCACGCGGTCGATTACAGTGCTGCGCACAAGTGGGGGAGGGGCAGCCGCGTGACCACAGCAGCCACAGCCGTCTGGGGCCGTACCGAGCAGCAGGACTTCCGCGCCCGCGTACGCGGCTGTCTGCTCGGCGCCGCCATCGGTGACGCGCTCGGCGCCGGTGTGGCGGAGCTGACGGTCGAGGAGATACGCGCCGCCCACGGCCCCGACGGCGTCACCGACTACGTGCCCGCGTACGGCCGCCGCGGCGCCGTCACCGCCGCGACCCAGCTGACCCTCTTCACCGTCGACGGCCTGATACGCGCCCAGGTCCGCCGCGACACCGGCGCCTGGCACCCGCCCACCGACGTGCACCGCGCCCATCTGCGCTGGGCGGCGACCCAGCGCGACTGGGGCCCCGACGAGCGCCGCAAGGACAACGGCTGGCTCGCCCGCGAGGAATGGCTGTACGCCCGCCGCGACCCCGACCGCTCCAGCCTCACCGGGCTCGCCGACGAGACCCTCGGCACCCTCGACAGGCCCAAGAACCCCACCGCGCGCGACGCGGGAGCGCTCGTCCGCTCGGCGCCCTTCGGGCTGCTGGTCGGCTGGGAGCCGCAGCTGGTCTGCCAGCTCGCCGTCGAGTGTGCCGCGCAGACCCACGGCCACCCCACGGCGTATCTCTCGGCCGGAGCCTTCGCCGTGATCGTGCACGGCCTGGCGCGCGGCGAGACCGTCGACGGGTCCGTCCAGCGCGCCCTCTCCCTGCTCGCGCCCCGCCCCGGCCACCAGCCCGTCACCGACGCACTGAAGCAGGCCCTCGGTGCCGTACGCCAGGGCATCCCGAGCCCCGCCCGCATCGCGGCCCTCGGCAACCCGCAGCACGCCGAGGACGCCCTCGCGGTCGCCGTCTACTGCACCCTCGTCAGCGAGGACATCCGCCACGGTCTCCGCCTCGCCGTCAACCACGACGGCCCGTCGCACACCACGGCCACGCTCTGCGGCGCCCTCCTCGGCGCGCTCCACGGCGAGACCGCGCTGCCCCCGGCCTGGCTCGCGGAGCTCGAGGGCCGCCCCACCATCCTCGAACTCGCCGACGACTTCGCGATGGAGATGACCCAGGGCCCGGCCCTCCACGGCCCGTCGGTCTCGGCGCCCGGCTGGCTGCTCAGGTACCCGCGCGGCTGAGGTCGAAGCACACGTACAGAGGGGCGGGCGGCCCTCGTTCGGACCGCCCGCCCCTCTCACGAGTCCGCCGCTAGTCCTTGGCGGCCGCCGGCTGCGTCACCGTGTCGCCGGCCACGGCCGGCTCCGGGACGGCCGCGGTGCCCGCCCCGTCTCCGCTGCCCGGGTTGAGCTGCGCGAGGATCCCGTCGCGCTCCGGCGTGTCCTCCGGCTTGATGTAGCCGATGAGGACGAAGAGCACCAGCGAGACCGCGAGCGGGATGGACACCTGGTACTGCAGCGGGACACCGCCCTCGACGTTCCAGTTGATCGGGTAGTTGACCAGCCAGAAGGTCACCAGGCCGAGGCCCCAGCTCAGCAGCGCCGCCGTGGGGCCGCTCTTGCGGAACCAGGGGAGCAGGCCCAGCATCAGCGGGATCGCGATCGGGCCCATCAGGCCGGCCACCCACTTGATGACGACGGTGATGATGTCCCCGAAGAAGTCCGAGTTGACCTGCGTCGCGATGGCCATCGACAGACCGAGGAAGAGCAGCGTCGACCAGCGGGCGGCGACCAGTCCGGCGCGCGTGTCCCACTCGCGGACCTTGCGGGAGACGGCGGGCATGATGTCGCGGGTGACGACCGCCGCGATGGCGTTGGCGTCGGAGGAGCACATCGCCATCGTGTGGGAGAAGAAGCCCACGACGACGAGGCCCAGCAGACCGTGCGGCAGCAGCTGCTCGGCCATCAGTGCGTACGAGTCGGCCGGGACGACGTTCTGCTCGTCGCTGAGGATCACCGGCGCCACCCACATCGGGAAGAACAGCACCAGCGGCCAGATCAGCCAGAGCAGGGCGGACAGCCGGCCCGAACGCTCGGCCGACCGGGCGGAGTCGGTGGCCATGTAGCGCTGGGCCTGGTTCCACATCCCGCCGTTGTACTCGAAGGTCTTGATGAAGAGGTAGGCGATCAGGAAGACCATCATGTACGGGCCGGCGAGCGGCTCGGTGTGGCCCGACAGCACCGGCTCGTCCCAGACGCTCCAGAGGCTGCTGAAGCCGCCCAGCTCGGCCATGACGGCGACCAGCATCGCGATACCGGCGACGAACTGGATGATGAACTGACCCAGTTCGGTGAGGGCGTCCGCCCACAGGCCACCGACGGTGCAGTAGACGGCGGTGACCGCGCCGGTGATCAGGATGCCCATGTTGAGCGAGACACCGGTGAAGACGGAGAGCAGGGTGGCGATGGCGGCCCACTTGGCGCCGACGTCGACGATCTTCAGCAGAACGCCGGACCAGGCGAGGGCCTGCTGGGTCGGCAGGTTGTAGCGGTCCTTGAGGTATTCGAGCGGTGAGGAGACACGCAGGCGTGAGCGGACCCGGTTGAGCCGGGGGGCGAAGAGCCGGGATCCGATGGCGATGCCGATCGCGATGGGGAAGGACCAGGTGACGTACGAGGTCACGCCGTAGGTGTAGGCGATTGCCGCGTAGCCCGTGAACATGACCGCGCTGTAGCCGGACATGTGGTGCGAGATGCCCGACAGCCACCACGGCATCTTGCCGCCGGCGGTGAAGAAGTCGCTGACGTTGTCCACACGCTTGTGGGACCAGATGCCGATGGCGACCATCACGCCGAAGTAGCCGATGAGTACGGTCCAGTCGAGACTGTTCATGTCCCCCTCCAGGGGTCCGCCTTGTGAACGCCGTTCATGGTGTGGCTATATGCGCAGCCACGACAACGCGTCGAAAGGTCAAGAGCAAGTAAAATTGTTCGAGTTATTGACCTTCGTTCACATCCATGACCGGGGATCGGGCGAAAAGGGGCCGCACGGCGGTGATCGACCGTGCGGCCCGAGGGGGAGGTGCGGCGTGGGTTACCGCATCAGCTCGCCGGCGTTGACCAGGAGCGACTGGCCCGTGATCGCCCGCGCCCGGTCGGAGGCGAGGAAGGCGACCGCCTCCGCCACGTCCCCGTCCGTGGCCAGTTCCGGCAGGGCCATGCGCTCGGTCAGCCGGCCGAGCACCTCCGACTCCGGTACGCCCTCGGTGTGCGCGGTGAACTGGACGTACGCCTCGACCGGCGGCCCCCACATCCAGCCGGGCAGCACGGTGTTGACCCTGATCCGGTGCGGGCCGAGCTCGCGGGCCAGGGAGTACATCGCCGAGGTGAGGGCGCCCTTGGACGCCGCGTAGGCCGCCTGGCGGACCTGGGAGGGGGCGGCCACCGACGACTGGGTGCCGATGATGACGACCGAGCCGCCGTGCTCCTTCAGTGACGGGAGGCAGGCCCGGGTCATGCGCAGCGTTCCCAGCAGGTTGACGTCGACGACCTGCTGCCAGGTCGCGAAGTCGGCGTCCTCCAGGCCGCCGAAGTAGCTGTCCCAGGCGGCCACATGGACGACCGCGTCGATCCGCCCGAAGCGCTCGGTGGCGAGCGCCGCCAGTGCCTCGCACTGGGCCTCGTCGGTGATGTCGGTGGGACGGTGGGCGGTGTGCCCGCCCTCGGGGTCGATCTCGGCGGCGGTCTTGGCGAGATTCGCCTCCGTGCGCGCGCCGAGGACGGCGTTGCCCCCGTCCCGTACGACGGTCGCGGCGACCTGGTGCCCCAGCCCGGCGCCGACGCCGGACACGATGACGGTCTTTCCCTGCAGCAGCATCTCGGCGGCTCCCGGCTCTGGTCCTTCATCTGACGGTGCGTCAGAGTAGGTGCGTCCACCGGAGGAGGGAAGGGGAGCGTCGTGAGCGAGGACACTCGGTCCGAGGTGTACGGGGAACTGGCGGCCGTCGGCCCCTACGGAGTCCACCCGGGCCATGCCCTGATCACCATGGTCGAGCCGCATCCCGGCCATGAGTACGCGTACAACCGCTGGTACGAGGACGACCACTACTACGCGGGCGCGATGGCGATGCCCTGGATGTACGCGGGGCGGCGATGGGTGGCGACCCGGGAGCTGCAGCTGCTGCGGTACCCGGAGAAGTCGGCGGTCGCCCAGCCGGTGACCGCGGGGTGCTACATCTCCACGTACTGGATCACCGAGGGGCGCTATGACGACCACATGAAGTGGACCGTCGGCATCAACAAGCGGCTGAACCGCGACGGACGCGTCTATCAGGACCGTACGCACGTCTTCACCGCGTTCCAGAACCATGTGGCGACTGTCTACCGGGACGGCGCCGCCGGCCCGCGCGACTATCACGCGCTCGACCACCCGTATGCGGGGCTGGTGGTGGAGGTGATCGACGCAGAGGGGCCGGAGCGGCGGGCGGAGCTGCTGGAGTGGCTGCGGTCGCGGGAGCTGCCGAAGCGGCTCGCGCCCAAGGGGGGTGTCACAGCCCCGGCGGCGATGGTGACGGTCTTCCGGCCGACGCCGCTCCCGCTGGACCGGATGTCGTACGTCAAGCAGGTGGAGGGCGTCGACACGCGGCTGACACTGCTCTGGTTCCTGGACCAGGACCCGCGCGTCTGCTGGGAGGACGGGTTCGCGGACCTGGAGGCGGGGGAGCTGGGGAGGGTGGAGCTGGTGGCGCCGTTCATCCCGACGGTGCCGGGGACGGACCGCTATGTGGACCAGCTGCGCTGACAGGGGAATTGCCGAGCCCCCTCGGCCGGGACGGCGGACCAGTCGAGAGGGCTCTGTCGTTGAAATCCGGTATTTTCCGTGACTTCCGGTATTTCCCTGTTCCTTGAGGTCGAGGTGCTTGAGGTCGAGGTCCAGGAGGTCGAGGTCCAGGAGGTCGTCCTGGAGGTCCTAGAGGGAACCCTTGCTCACCTCGTGCACGAAGGCGTTCCACGAATCCGGGACGAAGGTGAGCGAGGGCCCCGTGGGGACTTTCGAGTCCCGCACGGCGATCGCTTTCACGACGGGGGACTTGACCTCGACGCAAGCGCCGTTACCGCCGGAGTACGAGGACTTGGTCCACGTGTCCAGGGTGCCCTTTTGAATAGCCATGTGCATCTCCGGTTCCAGGTTGGTCGTTGCCGCCGACGTTCTTGACGGCGTGATCACGACGCTACTTGGCGGGCTCTCCCGATGAGAACGCCCGTTCACCCGACCGGATGGCATATTCCGGGGTGGCCTTCCAGGAAACGCTTGTCACGGTGTACCGTGCGCGCCCGCGGCCTCGTTACCCGGATGTCACCTGGCGTATCCCTTGGCGATGTCCTCGATGAACTCCCGGGTCTGGTCCACATTCAGCGCCTGTGCACGCAGGTGCTCGTACATCACGGTGTATTTGTGGACGTCGTTGGCCTTCTCCAGATAAAGGTCGCTGGTGACGCCCTCGATGTAGACGACGCTCGAGTCCGATGCGTCCGGGAACTCCAGCACCGCGTAATGCCCGGTGATGCCGGGATGCGCGCCCATGCTGAACGGCAGTACCTGGACCGTGACATGCGGCAGCTGGGACTGCTCGACCAGGAACTCCAGCTGGTCGCGCATCAGCTGCTCATTGCCCACCACGCGGCGCAGCGCGGCCTCGTCGACCACCGCCCACAGCCGCAGCGGATTGTCGGGCGTCGCGATGCGCTCCTGCCGGCGGAGCCTGACCTGCACCCGCTTCTCGACGTCGCTGACCGGCGTCTCGGGCAGCGCGCCGGCGATCAGGGCCTCCGCGTACTGCCTGGTCTGGAGCAGACCGGGCACGATCTGCGGCTCGTACACACGCAGACTCGCGGCGTCGGTCTCCAGGCCGATGTAGACGCTGTACGGGATGTCGCCGAAGGCGTGCCACCAGCCCTGCTGGCGGGAGTCCTTGGCCATCTGCATCAGCGAGTCCACGACCCGGTGGTCATCGACCTCGTACACCCCGCAGAGATCGCGGACATCGCGCTGGCTGATCGAGCGCCGGCCGTTCTCCAGTCGGCTGATCTTCGACTGGGATACGAGAAGGCGCTCCGCCACCTCCTCCGCGGTCATGCCCTTGAGCTCGCGGAGCCGGCGCAGCTCCTGGCCCAAGCGGCGGCGCCTTACGGTGGGGTTGACACTGGACGCCACGGGAACTGCACCTCCGGCTATGTACTTCTCTGTTCGTTGCTGTGCGTATCTAGGTCTCTGCAGACTGCCACCAATGGTGCTGGCTGCGCTGGAAAATGACGACACGCGCGACAACGCGAACACGCGGAGCAGTCTCGATGACTGCCCCGCGCGTTCATGCGGCTCCCGAACCGGGTCTTCGATGCGTGGTGTTGCTCGTATTGCTCGCTTTGCTCGTGTTGCCGGCGTTGCTCGTTCCTGCTCGGGTTTGCAGGGTTTGCTCGACCGGCGGGGCTTGCTCAGTGCACTGCGGCGCGGGCCATGCTCCCGCGGCGCGACTGCACCGGTACGGCGGGCTGGCGACCGGGCGCCGCCGCCGAGTTACGGCGGGGCTGTGCGGCCACACCGTTCTGGACGTCCATCACGGCGTGCGCCACGAGGCCGCCCATGGGGTCGTGCCTGATCAGATCCCGGAGCCTGGAGCGCGATGAACGCCCCTCGTTCCCGGGATACAGGTGCTTGCCGAGGCCGACCGCATGGGCCAGCGCGGCGAGCGCCGCGGTCCGCGGGTCCGGCGGTACGCCGGTGCGGATCGCACTGTCCAGCCGGGCCCTGATGTCCCGGCTGATCGCCGTGTCCGTCGCCTGGTAGCGAGTCGTCGGCAGCACCCCGCACATCTGGCCCGCCACGGCATGCACCATGCCGCACCGCTCCAGGTGCGCGAGATAGATCTGGCGCAGCCCCAGCCGGGGCCCGCCGATCCAGTGGACGGCCCGGACCGGACTGCCGCGCCTGCGCAGCAGTTCCAGTGCGGAGTCCAGTGTCGGATCTCCTGTCGGCCGTGGCATCACCACGGCGATACGATCCCCGTCAGGGGCTATCCGTCCTGCCAGCGCCAGCTCCACTAGCTGTGCTCCGGCCAGGCCGAGGTCGAGCGACTGCGGCTGCGCTGTGGTACCCGTGGCCGGGTCCAGAGCGAGCAGCAGAAGCTCCTCCGGAAGTGTTCTGCGGCTCCTGCCCATCCATGCCTCCCCGCGTGGATGAATGACAGGGTGACGCCTCTCACATTGGTCTGTCGAGAGTGCCTGGGTGCTTCGTACGGGAACCAGTAGGTATGTCGTTCTCGTCTTGCACGGGGGCCAAGCGCTCACACAGGACACTGGTAGATGGTTCGGACAGCGACGTTTCGCGGCGCGCAGGCATGAAGGAGGCACGGTGGCGGGCGAGTCCCCCGACAAGTCGGAGCAGCAGAAGTCGTCGGGGGAGACGGCTTCGGGCGAACGCGATCCGAGGCTTGCCGTGTTCCGTCCGACGGGGGCGGCGTCGCGCACGGAGGGGCGTGTCGACCAGCCGACGGCGGTGTTCAAGACGCTGCCGTCGCCTGCTGGGCGGGACGCGTCGGAGTCGGCTTCCGGTTCCGATTCCGGTTCCGGGTCTGATTCCGGGCCTGATTCCGGGCCTGATTCCGGGTCGGCTTCGACTGGTTCGTCCGATGTGCTTGATGTGGTGGAGGAGTCCGACTCGCACGACCCGTCTGATGCCTCGTCGGACCGCGACAACGCGCGACTGAGAGCTGCGGTGGCGGCGTGGGTCTCCGGCTCGGACGATGGCGAAGCCGATGCCGAGGACGGCGACGACCCGGATGCCGTCCAGGAATCGGAGACCACCGGTGAGGCGGCGGACCCGGCCACGTCCGAGACGTCCGAGCCGGCTGAAGACGACGACGATGACGACGATGACTCGACCCCGGACGATGAGGACGGTGACTCCGCTCCTGGCGAGCCCGCGCCTGTTTCGTCGGAGTCCGACGAGCCCGAGTCCGACGAGCCCGAGGCTGAGGTCGAGGAGCTCGAGTCCGACGAGCCCGAGGCTGAGGTCGACGAGCCCGAGTCCGAGGCTGAGGTCGACGAGCCCGAGGCGTCGGCCGCCGCTGCCGATGACCCCGACGCGCCCGACGCCGACTCCGACGAGCCGAAGGACGGGAAGGCCGACGTCAAGGCCACGGTCGAGGAGCAGGCCGAGCAGCCGGTCGACCAGCCGACCGCCGTCTTCAAGGCGCTGCCCCGGCCGGCTGTGGATCAGCCCACCACCGCGCTGAAGATCACCCCGCCGCCCGCGTCCAAGCCGGAGGCCGCACGCCCGTCCAAGCCGGAGGCCGCACCCGCACCCGCGCCCAAGCCCGAGCGCGAGCCCGAGCGGACCAGCAAGTTCGTACCGCTGCGCCGTGACGAGGCGTCTCCCGCCGCGTCCGCGCCCGCCGCGCCCGCCGCGACCGAGTCTGCCGCGCCCGCGCCCGCATCGCTCACCGAGGTCGAGCGGACCAAGCAGCAGCCGCTGCCGCCCAAGCCGCCGCTCGATCTGCTCGCCGAGCTGACGAACACGCCGCCGCCGCCCCAGACCCCGGTCCGGACCGTCATGCGACGGATCAAGATCTGGACGCCGCTGGCCGTCGTTATCCTGATCGTCTTTGCGATCGTGCAGCTCGTGCGCCCTCTCCCGGACCCGGTCCTCGAGCTCACCGCCACGTCCGAGTACACGTTCGACGGCGACGCCCTCGCCCTGCCGTGGCCCGCCGAGGGCCAGTCGGCCGTCGAGGTCGAGGGCGTCGGCAGCCTCGGCACGCGCGGCGCCCAGAAGCCCGCGCCGATCGCGAGCGTCACGAAGACGATGACCGCGTACGTGATCCTCAAGGACCACCCGATCAAGGGCGACGAGACCGGCCCGCAGATCGAGGTGGACAAGAAGGCCGAGGACGAGTCCAAGGCCGAGGACGAGTCGACGGCACCCATCCGCGCGGGCCAGAAGTTCACCGAGAAGCAGATGCTCCAGCTGCTGATGATCCCGTCCGGGAACAACGCGGCACGGCTGCTCGCCCGCTGGGACTCCGGGTCCGAGGCCGCGTTCGTCGACAAGATGAACGCCGCGGCCAAGGAGCTCGGCATGAGCGACACCACGTACACGGACCCGAGCGGTCTGAAGGCCACGACCGTGTCCACGGCCGGCGACCAGCTGAAGCTGGCCAAGGCGGTCATGCAGTACGACGTGTTCCGGGAGATCGTCAACACGCCCGACATCGAGATCCCGGGCATCGACCAGAAGATCTACAACAACAACAACATCCTGCTGAACCCCGGCGTCAGCGGCATCAAGACCGGTTCGTCCACGCCCGCCGGCGGCAACCTCCTCTGGTCCGCCGACACCGTTGTCGACGGCAAGGAACGCCGGATCTACGGCGCCGTCTTCGGTATCCAGCGCGGCGCCACGCTCGACGCCAAGCTCCAGTCCGCGCTCCAGGACAGCCTCAAGCTGATCCAGGGTGCCCAGAGGGCGGTCACGTCGGCGACCGTCGTGAAGAAGGGCGATGTCGTCGGGTACGTGGACGACGGCCTCGGCGGCCGCTTCCCGGTCGTCGCGACCAAGGACGTCAAGGCACTCGGCTGGCCGGGCCTGAAGGTCGACCTCCGCGTCGACGCGGGCAGGGCCGCGCTGCCGCACGCCGCGAAGGCCGGCACGGTCGTCGGCGAGGTGTCGGTCGGCTCCGGCACCGGCAAGGCGTCGTCGCCCCTCGTGCTCCGGTCCGACCTGGTGGAGCCCGGCCTCGGCGCGAAGCTGACCCGCGTCGGCTGAGGCCTGTGCCGCCCGGACCACGGAACGCGGCCCCGGTACGAAGCACCCCCCGTACCAGGGCCGCGGACCGCGGACCGAGGACCTGCCGCACCAGAACTCCCGTGCTAGCGTCCGGGCAACGTGACATCCCCGCAATGCGTCCCTGTACGTACGGGGTCGGGCCCGTGGGAACGGACGGGGAGAGCCGAAGTGATCACCGCTGAGCCGCCACCGGCGTACGCCGACCCCGAGGTCGAGCCGTACGTCCGTGACGGCCTGCGGCAGCGCGCCCTCCGCCACCCGGTGGCCGTCGCCACGGTCGTCGCGGGCGTCGCCCATGTCGTCTGGTTCTTCGTCTTCGCGAACAGCGGAGGGGACCTCGCCGCCCAGGACGCCTGGGCCGAGTTCGCCGGGCGGCACCCCGACTCCGCGTACAACCTCGCCTGGTACGGGGGCATGCACCCCGTCTCCTACAGCGTGGTGTCCCCGTATCTGATGTCCATCCTCGGCGTGCGGACGACGATGATGATCGTCGGCACGCTCTCCGCCGCCCTGACGGCGCTGATCCTCATCCGCGTCCGCGCCGTCCGCAATCCGCTGGCCTGCGCGCTCGCCGCCGTCTTCGCGTTCCTGTGCAACGCCCTGTCCGGGCGGGTCACCTTCGGGCTCGGGATGCTCTTCGCACTGGGCGCGGTCGCCGCCGTGTTCTGCTGGCCGTACCGCTGGCGTACGAAGCGATGGGCGAAGGCCGCCGTCGCCGCGCCGCTCGCGGGGCTCGCGACCGCGTCGAGCCCCGTCGCCGGGCTGTTCCTCGGGGTCGTCGCGGCGGCGCTGTTCCTGAACAAGCGGCGCCCGGGTGCGTACGCGCTCGGTCTCGCCCCGGCGGCGGTGGTGGCGCTGTCGGCGTGGCTGTTCCCGTTCTCCGGTACGCAGCCGATGTCGCTGGCGTCGACGTCGCTGCCGTTCCTGTTCGGCGTCCTCGTCCTCGTTCTCGTACCGAAGGACTGGCGGACGGTCCGTACCGCCGCCGCCGTGTACAGCGCAGGCACCCTCCTCACCTTCGTCGTCGACTCGCAGATCGGCTCGAACGTCTCACGGCTCGCGATGCTGTTCGCCGGTGTCGTGCTGCTGGCGGCGCTGCCGTACGCCGCCCCGCGCACGCTCAAGTGGTATGCGGTCGTCCTCGCCTTCACCGGCCTCAACGGTTGGATCGGCTTCAAGAGCGTCGACGACATCGTCCGTACGGCACCGGCCGCGTCCTGGACGCGCGAGCTCGCGCCGCTCGTGAACGAGCTCCAGGAGGTCGGCGCCGAGAAGGGCCGCGTCGAGGTCGTCCCGGCCAGCAGCCACCGCGAGGCGTCCGCGCTCGCGCCGTACGTCAATCTCGCGCGCGGCTGGAACCGCCAGGCGGACATGGAGCGCAACCCGCTCTTCTACGACGACACCCTCGACGCCGCCAACTACCGCGAATGGCTCGACCGCTGGGCGGTGCACTACGTGGTGCTGCCCAAGGGCAGTCCCGACTCGGGCGGCGGCCAGGAGGAGGCGGAGCTCATCGAGCGCGGGCTGCCCTACCTCAAGCGCGTCTGGTCCGACGCGAACTGGCAGCTCTTCGCCGTCCGCGACCCGATGCCGCTCGCCGACCCGCCCGCCACCGTGGACCGTGCGGGCGCGGGCGAGCTGACGATCCGCGTGCGCTCGGCGGGCCGGGTACTGATCCGCATCCCGTACTCGCCGTGGCTCGGCCTCGTCGACGAGGAGGGCCGGAGCGTGCCCCAGCCGGAGGAGACCGAGGCGTCGAAGGCACGGTCGGGCGACGAGCCGCGCACGTACGCGAACGTGGCCGGCTGCCTGCTGAAGGCGGAGGAGGACGCGGAGGGCGACGAGTGGACGGAACTCGTCGCCCCCCGCCCGGGCGTGTACCGCCTGGCGGCGCCCTATCAGCTACCGCGGGGGACACCGTGCCCGGAGGAACTCCGCGAAGCGCGCTGACGTCGTCGGCGCCGGGCGCACTTCACGACGGTCCGGTGTTCGAGGACGGACACGCGGGCTCACCGGAGGGACACGCGGGCTCACCGGACGGACACGCGGGCTCACCGGACGGCGGCCCCACGCACACGCGGTCGCGGCCGGCTCAGGCCACCGGGAAGGCGATGTCGCAGACCTCGTCCGTCGACGACGCCGCGTCCCAGTCCGCGAAGTACACCTCCCTGCACGGGCCCGTGATCGTCAGGCCCTCCCGCTCGACCCACGCCTCCACGGCCTCGAAGGCCGAGATGATCTGCGGGTAGGCCACCTGGGCCTTGGTGATGCGGGTGTACGCGAGGCGCTGCGCGGGCTCGACGCGCACAACCGTGCCCGACGTCGCACCGCGGCCGTGTGCCGCCGCCCACGCCTCCGCGGCCTTCGCATCGGCGACCGGCACGCACGCCTCCGCCGGGCCGTCGCTGTCCGGGGTCACCTCGGCGTGGTACGCCACGTACGGGACACCCGCCACGCCCCCGCACTCCTCGGCCGCCCGCTCCAGTCGGCCGAGCGCGGCCGGTATCCAGCGCGGCAGCTCGTCGGAGAGGAGGCGCCTGCGCTCGGCGAGCACGGCCTGCTCCGGTATGTCACATGTCCTGATCTCGTACATCGTGGGTCTCCTGCCCGAGAGGCGGTCACGGAGATGGGCCACGACGGCGCCCTGCACGGCACGCCGTTCCTCGACTTCCGCCCAGTACGCGGTCACGGCCTGCGCAGCCTCCGCACCCGGCAGCTCCACCACCTCGGCGATCCGCGCGAGCGGCATGTCGATCTGCCGCAGCAGCGCGACGAGCCGGGCGCGATCCACCTGGTCGGCGCGGTACCAGCGGTAGCCGGTCGCCTCGTCGACGTACGCGGGGGCGAGGAGCCCGAGCCGGTCGTACAGGCGGAGCGCCTTGGGCGACAGCCGCGCACGGGCGGCGAAGGCCCCGATGGTCAGCGGAGCCTCCTGCCGGGTGTCGGGCGGTGGTCCGTCCGGGGACTCGTCCGGGGACGCGTCCGGGAAATCGTCGTGCACGGTCCCATCCTCCGTCACCGGGCGGCGCTTCCTGTGGCCGCCCGGCAGGAGGACGGTGCGCCTTGCCCCTGGGACAAGGTCAAACGCTCTTGGATCGATATCGCGTTGAGACGCACTTATGCCTACCGGTCGGTATCAACTCCGCTGCATAGTGAGGCGCATGGTGTGCGAGAGATGCGGCGGCACGCACCGGGGCGCGCTCCCGGGGATGGTGACGGACTCCTGCACCGTGGATGCAGCGCCGGGACGATCCAGAGCGGTGAGGGAGTCGGGGCCCGCGTTGAAGGCGTTGCTGACGGCGGGCGTTGTGCTCGGCGTCGGGGGACTGCTGGTCAGCGCACTGCTCCTGGCGGGCGGGGAGGAAAACCGAACGGCCACGACGGGTCCGGCGGTGGACGACATCTCGCTGGGCGGACTGCCGAGCCGCGTGGGCCCGACGTCCGTGTCGGAGGACTCGCCGTCGCCGAGCGCGACGAGTCCCACGCCTTCGCACAAGCCGAAGCCGAAACCGACACCGAAACCCAGCCCGAAACCCTCCAGGTCGTCGCCCCCGCGTCCCGGCTCCGGCAGTCAACGGCCCACGTTCAGTGAGTGGGTGGGCCCGGGCTGCCCGCATGGAGTGCGTACGTACGGACGGTTCTCGGACGGGCGCGACGGCTGGTACGACGTCTATTCCGGTGGTCACGAGGGGGACTCGTGCGACGGCCGGTTCATCGCCGTACCGATGTCGGGGGCACGGGACCAGGACCGCGGCAACACGGTCACCTGGAACTGGCGCCCGGGCGGCGGCTACGCGAAGTGCTCGGTGGCGGTGCGTATTCCGTGGAGCCCGCGGGCGGAGGACGTCGCAGGTGACCCGACGCGCTACAACGTCCTGTCGGACGCGGACGACAACGGCAGTGTCGCCACGTACTTCCAGATCGACCAGCCGGACATGCGGGGCGGTGTCGTGATCGTGAACGATCTCCCGGTCAGGGACGGTGAATTGACGATCCAGCTCGTGGACCGGGGCCAGGACTGGGGCCAGGGATACGTGTACGGCGGGCATCACGCGGCGGCGCAGATACGGGCGGACTGCACGGCGTGACCGAGCGCGTACACCCGGACGTCGATGAGGTGTTCGATGGGACGTTCGTGTGGGTGCTCGTGTAGGCGTTCGCCCCTCGTGGCGGTTGGGGTTCCTGCATAGTGAGCTGGTATGGCGTGCGAACGTTGCGGTAGTGAAAGACGAGGCCCGCTGCCCGGCATGGGTTGCCCCGACTGCGGGTTCGTGGTGCGGGCCGGCCGTGGCTCGGGCACGTCCTGGGTCGCGCGCGAGACGTTCGCGGGCCGTATCTCGACGCTCACCCGGTTCCGTAAGACCGTGCTGGCGACGGGAGTCGTGGTCGTCCTGGGCTGTTTCATCGCCGCGGCAGCGCTGATCGGCGGCTCCGATGCGGACGGCGGCGGGTCGGGCGGCGGGGCCCAGGCTGCGGAGGGCGACATCGAGGGCCCGGGCATACCGACGAGGCTGGGCCCCACGTCGCTGCCGGAGCCGGACGACAGCTCGCCCGGTGTGGACGAGTGGGCGGGCCCGGGCTGCTCTACTGGCCACTACCGCGAGAAGGGGCGCTTCGAGAACGGCCATGCCGCCTGGTACACCGTGCCCTCGGGTGGTTGGCGCGACGAGGGGTGCGACGGCAGCTTCACGGCGGTGCCCATGTCGGGCAGCCTCACCAAGGACCACGGCGGCACGGCAACCTGGAGCTGGGACCTCGACCAGGACTACAAGCAGTGCTCGCTCGCCGTCTTCGTCCCCCTCACCTCCCGCGCCACGGACGTCGCCGGCGACCCCACCTTCTACCGCGTCCTCGCCGACCCCGCCGACCCCGCTTCCGGCTACACCGGCTTCGGCGTCCGCCAGACCGCGCACCGCGGCGCCCTGGTGCCGGTCGGCAGCTATCCGGTCAGGGGCGACGGCGTCTTCGCGGTCCAACTGATCGACCGGGGGCGGGACTGGGGGACGGCGGCGCGGGTGGGGGCGCATCATGCGGCGGCGCAGATGAGACTGACGTGCCGTAGCTGAGCGGGCGCGGATGCAGGGCGGCGGCACCCGGGACGCCGGTCCCGGGTGCCGCCCTGCGGGGGTGCGGGGGAGGGTCAGCCGGTGCAGTCGGGGACGTTGGTGCAGTTGTTCGGGTGGTTCTGGCGCACCTTGGAGCCGGTCAGTGTCACCGTGCCGGTCGCGTTGAAGATGCCGCCGCCGCTGTTGGGGCCGGCTCCTGCGGTGTTGCGCTCCACCTTGGAGCGGATCAGCGTCACCGTGCCGGTGTTGTTGAAGATCCCGCCGCCCTGGTTCGTCGCTGCATTGCGGAACACGGTGGAGTCGGACAGCGTCACCGTGCCGGCGTCGTTGAAGATGCCGCCGCCTGATGTGGCGACGTTGTGGCGCACGGTCGAGTGGTTGAGCGTCACCGTGCCGCTGACGTTGAAGATCCCGCCGCCGTCGCCTGCCGCCGTGTTGTGCCTCACCGTGGTGCGGATCAACGTGACCGAGCCGATGTTGCTGTCGCTGTTGCCGTTGAAGATGCCGCCGCCGTCGTCGGCGATGTTGTGGCGCACCGTGACATCGGCCAGCGTCACCCTGCCGCCGTTGTTGAAGATGCCGCCGCCGTCTCCGCCGGGGGCGGTGGCGTTGGCGGCGCCGTTGGCGATGGTCAGATCCTTCATCCGGGCCTGGACGCCCGGGTCTACGGTCACGGTCGAGCCGGCGAGGTTCCCGTCGAGGACCGTGCGCTTGTTGCCGATCAGGGTCAGGTCCTGCCTGATGCGGAAGGGGCCGGTGCAGGTCCCCTTCACCTTCAGCTCCGCCTTGACATCGGCGGCATCGATCGCGTTCCGCAGGGCCGAGGGGTTCCTCGTGCAGTCCACCACCGTGGATCCGGCGGCCACGGACTCGACCGCCCCGACCGGGCCGGCCGCCCCTGTCGCCACCACCACCGTCGCCACGGTCGCCATCCATGCCCACCGGCGCTGCGCCGCCCGGGCTGCTCGCTTGATGAGCATCCAGATACTCCCGTCTCTGTGCAGGGGCATGCCCGACGGTCCTGCCCCGCTGCCGTTCTCCCGCACGGGCGCCCTGAGCGCCTGCGCACTGCAGTAACCGGTCCCCCGACCGGCGCGCGACGCGCCGGAGAAGGCCCTCACTTCCCCCGAACGGCTCGGGACAATGACCAGTACGGCCCACTGAGGCCGACGGCCGACGGCCGACGGGACGCCGCGATCGCCTTCAGGCCGACCGGGGCGGCGGGGGCTGTCCGGCAGGCCGGGCGCTGTCGGACCTGGACGCTAGCCTCTGCTTCCATGTCTCGTACGACACCGCCCCGCCCCGTTGACATCGCCGCGGTCTTCCCGGAGCTGGCGCCGCTCGCGCGTACCGCCGTTCGGCTGCACCCGCGGCCGGGTGCACCGACGGCGGCCGACAGCTCCGTCGGCGGACCGCTGCTGTGGCCCGTGGACGAACCGTGGCCCACCTGCCCCGAGCACACGGGCCCCTGGCTGGTCGGCCATACCCCGGCCGATCTGCGGGAGCGGCGACGCATACTGACCGAGGGCCGGGCCCGTCCCCAGGTCCCGGGGACCGACTTCCTCACCCCCGACGAGCGCGCTTTCGTGGACGGTCTCGGATTCACGGGTGTGCGTCTGCCTGTCGACGGTCCTGTGCCCCTGCTGCCCGTGCTGCAGCTGTACGCCCGTGACGTTCCCTCGCTGCCCCGCCCGCCCGACACCGACCTGCTCCAGGTGCTCTGGTGTTCCTTCGAGCATGGTGAGGACTGCATGCCGGGGGTGCAGCTGCGCTGGCGCTCGGCCGGCACCGTGGGCGCGGTGAGGGACGCACCGTCGCCGCCTGTGGTCAGCGAGGACGAGGCCCTGCCCCAACCGTGCCTCCTCCACCCCGAGCCGGTCCTCGAGTACCCGGCCCCGCACGAGCTGGAGGAGGACCTCCGCAAGCGGATCCACTCCTGGGAGGAAGATCGCCCGTACGACTATCAGTTCGACCTCGGGGTCGCCCCCGGCTGGAAGATCGGTGGGTGGGGCAACTGGAGCTTCTGCGACCCCTGGCCGATGCTCTGCGAGGACTGCGGCAGCACGATGCGTCCCTTCCTGACGCTGGACAGCTCCGAATGGGACGGGGGCACCGGCAGCTGGTGCCCGCAGGAGGAGCCGCCCCCGGCGGAACGACCGCTGTACCCGCACTCCCACGAACCCACAATGATCTCGATCGGCCGCGGCTACACGATGCAGGTCTATCTGTGCCCCGAGTCCTTCGACCACCCTCATCTGCAGGTGATGCAGTAGGCCGCCGAGGGACCGCCCTTCCCGGGTGACCGGCCTGGCGGCGCACCCAGCTCGTTCGTCAACGGCGGCCCAGCCGGCCTCGTGAACCCACGCGCGCCGGCATGGCCAGTTCGGCCCGTAGCGCGTCCTCCAGCGCTGAAAGGCCATCCTCCACGCCCTGGAGCGGCCATTCGTCCGCCGCTGTGGTGCCATCCGAGATCACCGTCTGGACGCGAAGCAGGGCACGGTGCACGTCACTCACGGCGGAACGTACCGCGTCGCCAGATATGAGGGACGCCTCGACGATCCACTTGTAAGCGGTCGACCGATTGTCGGACAGCTTCCCGTCGTCCTCGCCCTTCAGGATGGAGGCAAGAGAGTCATGCCAGCCGTAGAGCCTGATCAAGAGGTCCCTGTACAGGCCCTTCTTGTCATCCAGCCAGCGCACCTGTTCTGCATGCGCCCGTTGTTCCTGCTGGATACGTATCTGTCCGCGCTGAGCAAGCCATGCGCCCGCAAAGCCGGTCACAGCTCCCACCGTTGTGCCCGCAAGTCCGACCAGTGCTGCTTCCATGACTGCTTCCTAGCAGAAACCTGACTCTGCGAGGGGCGAAGGATCAAGGTCCGTGGAGCGGCCGGCCGAGCCCGAGCATCCACTCGGCCAGGACGTTGGAGCGGACGCATCGGTAGAAAATCGGGACCTGGCGACCCGTCCGCTCACGCACCGCTCACGCACCGCTCACGCAAACGGCCCCGGACGTGGAACCCGAGGCCGAAGAGAACGCCTTCCTGGGGCAGAACCCCCGGTCAGCGACTCAGCGTTGTGGTCCCTGGCCGCAGCGTGGGCAGATCGGTGGCGTACTCATGCCTGTCACCTTACGTACGCCCCTCGATGGCACGGCGAGGTGTGTGCCGGGCGGCTGCTGGAGCGGGTGGCCGAGGGTGACGAGCCTGGGGCCTCTGGCCGGCCCACCTCGCATGCCACCTCACGGCGCTCGTCATAGCCTGGTGGTCCGAGGGGGGCCTGGAGGTGTGTCATGCCCCGCCCTGTGTGGTCCGGCGCCATCAGCTTTGGCCTGGTCACGATTCCGATCAAGTTGCTGCCCGCGACCGAGGACCGCAGCGTTCATTTCCGGCAGGTCCACCTCGAGGATCAGGGGCCGATCCGGTACAAGAAGGTCTGCGAGCTCGACGGCAAGGAGCTGTCCCAGGCCGAGATCGCCAAGGGGTACGAGCTGCCGGGCGGGGACACGATCACGATCACGGACGAGGAGCTCGAGGCGATCCCGCTGCCGACGGCGAAGGCGATCGACATCGAGGGGTTCGTGCCCGCCGCGAGCATCGACCCGATCCGGATCGGCGAGGGCTACTACCTGGCCGCGGACGGGCCTGTGGCGGCGAAGCCGTACACGTTGCTGCGGAAGGCGCTGGAGCGCAGCTCGAAGGTCGCGGTCGCCAAGATGGCGTTCCACGGCCGGGAGCGCCTCGGGCTGCTGCGGGTGGTGGGCGACGCGATCCTGATCCACATGATGCGGTGGCCGGACGAGATCCGGAGCCCGGAGGAGCTGACGCCCCCGGCCATCGAGCTGGGCGAGGACGAGCTTGAGGGCGCGCTCGCGCTGATGGACACGATGAGTACCGAGGGCATGCCGGACCTGCACGACGAGTACCGCGAATCCCTGGAGCAGGTGATCGCCGCCAAGACCGAGGGGAAGGCGCCCCCGGAGACGCCGGAGCGGGAGGAGCCGGCCGGGCAGGTCGTAGACCTGATGGCCGCCCTGAACGCATCGGTGGCGGAGGCGAAGGAGCGGCGAGGCGACGCGACGGTGCACGAGATGCCGAAGAAGAGGACCGCGGCGAAGACCACGGCCAAGAAGACCGCGGCCAAGAAGACGGCGAAGGCCGCGAAGAAGGCCCCGGCGAAGAAGACGTCAGGCCGCAAGCCCCGCAGCGCCTGAAGGCCTGAGCCGAGCCTGCCCCCTCACGGGGGATGACGCTCCCCTACTGCACGTTCTCGCAGGTAGGCCACGGGCATGTCCGGCACGCGCAGCTTGACCATCGAGTGCGCGAAGAGGCATCGACGCAGGTGCAGTCAGGTGACGGGTGGATCAGGCGCTGTCCGGGGCCTAGCGTCGGGAGTAAGGAGTCCGCCGCATCCGCCCGCAAGGAGGGTGATCATGGACATCAAGGGTTCGGTAGCACTTGTCACGGGAGCCAACCGTGGCATCGGGCTGGCTTTCGCCCAGGCACTGCTCGCTCACGGCGCCGCCAAGGTCTACGGCGGTGTCCGGGAGCCGGAGACCGTCCGGGACCCCGGGCTTGTTCCGCTGCGACTGGACGTCACCGACGAGGAGCAGGTCGCCGCAGCCGCACGTGCCGCCGACGATGTCAGCATCGTCATCAACAACGCCGGGGTCGCCGGTGGCCCGTCCCTCCTCGAAGGGTCATTCGACGGTGCCAGGCGCGAGATGGAGGTCAACTACTTCGGCACCTGGGCTGTCTCGCGTGCGTTCGCGCCCGTATTGGCCGCCAATGGCGGCGGAGCGCTGGTCAACATGCTGTCCGTGGCGTCGTGGGTGGCCAACACGCGGCTTCCGAGCTACGCGGCCTCCAAGTCCGCTCAGTGGTCACTGACGAACGCCTTCCGACTGGCGCTGCGGCAGCAGGGCACGCTGGTGGTCGGCGTGCATGCCGGCTACGTCGACACCGACTTGGCGGCGGACATCGACTCCCCGAAGATCCTTCCGGCCGACGTGGCCGAGAAGACGATGGCGGCGCTGCTCAATGACGAACCCGAAGTGCTGGTGGACGAGGCCACCCGCCACGTACGCGCCGCGCTCTCGGGGGAACTGGAGGCGCTGTACGCCAATCGGTGACCGCCCCAACCCGCCGTCGTCCTGACCGCCGAGCAGGCCAGTGACGCACCCGCGTTCCCGGCATCAGGGGATACGGACATGGCGGGACCCGTTCACTCAGGCCAGACGACAGGAACGCCGGCGCCGACCGCTGCGTGCGATGACTCCGTGCTCCTCCAGCCGCCCCAACTTCACGACGTGTACCGACACGTGCTCGAGGAAGTCATCGCAGCCAAGCCGGCCGGCAAGAGGCCCGCCGCGCGGAGCGGAAGGAATGAGGAGCCGGCGGGGCAGGTCGCGCTGCGCTGGATCCCGCCTTGGGATCCGTTCAACCTGGACTGAATGCCGAGCTCGGCAGTAGTTTGCGGCCCTGTGAGTCAAGACGACGCCATCGCCATATCTCCGCCCGTGCCATCGACCGAGCGCGAGCCGCTCTTCGTACCGAAGGCGATGACGACCGTGGTCGTGGCCGCGCTCGGGGTCTGCGTGCTGGTGAATGCCGCGTTGCTTATCGCCCAGCTACGCCTTTTCCGCGCGGCTGACGGCTCGTATGCCGCCTTCGAGAGGGAGATATGGGTCGGCAACCTCACCGGCATGAGGCTGCTCGCCTTCCTGCTGACCGGAATCGTCTTCCTGCGCTGGCTGTGGCAGATGCGGGTGAACGCGGAGGCGCTGGCGCCCGGCGGGCATCGGATGAAACGCGGCTGGACTACAGGCGCGTGGCTGGTTCCGGTCGCCTGCTTCTTCCTGCCCAAGCGGATCATCAACGACATCTGGGCCGCCAGCTCTCCGCCCGATCGCCCGCGGCGCACCGGTGTACTGCTGACCTCGTGGTGGCTGCTCTTCGTGGCGGCGCAGCTTCTCGCCTATCCCTCCACCTCCCGAGGCTCGCTGTCGACAGAGATGGCCGGGGCCGCGCTGTATGTCGTCTCAGGAGCGCTGTGCATCGGTGTGGTGCGGCGGCTTGCCGCGATGCAGAGGGCGCGCCTCCGGGTGCGCCTCCGGGGTTGAGACTCGTAAGCCTGCCTGTTGAGGTGCCGCGCATTCGCCGCTCGAGCGGGTCACATCCCGCGTAGACCCGGATCTGGAAACCGTCGCCGTGGGGGCGGATGCTGCCGCGTTGACGTCGCTTGGATGCCGTGTTCGCCATGACAACGGAACCTATTCGTGGCCAATGCCGTGGCCACGATGAACAGCGCGCCTACCTCAGTGAGGTAAGCGCGCTGGTCAGACACTGTGCCCCCGGCAGGATTCGAACCGCTCATCTCTGCACGATCCCGATTGACCGGGGACACAGACTCGAGAGCGTGACGCGTGCGATCGACGGAGTCTCAGCGACGAGTCAAGCGCCGCGGCGGGTCGTGGATGTGCCGAAGCACGATAGTTGGCACCAGGGAGGACGACTGAACTGCGGCCCTCCCAGCCTCGAGGCACCGTAGTCGTCACCGAAACGGCACGCTGCTTGTCACCAATGGCAGGACCGGCAGGGTTGTTGCCACCGACCTCGCTGCTCCTCTGGCGCGCTGGGATGAGTCCGGGTCAGGCCGTCTGCCGGCCTCTGGCGCTGGGCTGATCCGAGGCAGGGCTTCTGTCTGAGGCGATGTCGTCGCGGAGCACGCTGTAGCGCACGACGTCCCGCCACTGTCCGTCCCGGAACACGATGCTGCGCAGCACGCCCTCGCGGGTGAAGCCCGACTTTTCCAGTGCGCGCTGCTCAGCGAGGTTCCCCGTCTCAGTGTCCGCCTCGAGCCTGACCACCGGTGTGTGCGCGAACAGGTACCGCGTCAGCAGCCGCTGGGCCTGCGTGCCGACACCCCGGCCCCGGGCTTCTGGCAGCAGCTGGGCTCCGATGTTCCAGCAGTAGGAGCTCCGCGAGGTCTCGACCTTCCGCCATGCCACGAAGCCGAGCCGGTCGGCACCGGTTACCACCATCAGCTGACCCCCCTCATCGCTGAGTAGGCCGTCCTGCACCCAGCGCCGCCGCCAACGCCCCGGATCTGACCACCCCAGCCACTGGAACGGCCCAGTCGCCTCCGGATCTGTCAGGAACTGCTCAAGCACTGGCAGATCACCCTCGGTCACTGGACGCAATATCACGGGATCGTCGCTCATCGAGTCACTCTAGGAGGTGCCGACGATCTCGGGGCAAACAATCCTGCTGACGTGCCAACCATCGAGCTTCGGCACAGTGGAGCACCAGTTCGGAAGACCACGTAACTGGTTTGCTTGACCAGGCAAGACGCCGGCCTGCGTGTTCCGGCGAGGTTCGCTGAGGTTCCCCGCGGTTCCCCGCCGCTCACTCTCTGATCGGGCACGCAGGGGGCACGGGTGGCGTTCTCGCTCTTCCGGCACCATGGGCCTGCGGACCTAGGATCACCATCATGACCGACGCAGGTTCTGTTCTCGGCTGGCTTCAAGGGTGGTACGCCGAGCAGTGTGATGGTGACTGGGAGCACGAATGGGGTGTCAAGATCGAGACTCTCGACAACCCTGGGTGGTACATCACTGTTGATCTCGAAGGCACTCCGCTCGCTGGCCGCGTATGGCCCGAGAGCGTCGTCAGACGCGACTGCGACGACTGGATCTTTGCGCGGGTCAGGGATCGACGCTTCGATGCTTCGTGTGGTCCTGGCAACCTGACCGAGGTCCTGACGATGTTCCAGGCATGGGCCACCAAGGCGGAGTAGCCGTGCAGCAGGTCGCGGTGGCGCGGTTCTGAGCAGGCTCAGATCGCAATCACCACCGCGGACACACCGCGCCCGCAGGCAAACCACCGCCAGCCGCGTCCCCAACCTCACAAGGCAATACAGCTAGGGCTCGATGGTGACGTTGGCATAGACGACTCTGTGCTTGTTCGAGTAGCAGCCGAAGTAGATGGGCTCCGCGGTTCCGCGCTTGGCGTGTTCGTTGATGGTGGCGTAGCCGACGAGCGTTCCGGGAGGGAGCGTTCCGGTGGCGTCGGGCTTGAGATGCGTAATCCCGATGGGGGACCTCGCCGTGGTCTCGCCGCCAATGAGCGCGCCCTCGGCAATCCCGCCCTCGCTGGGGTTCTTGCAGTTGCGCAAGGTCAGCATGATGGTTTCGCCGGGCTTCGCGGTCTCGGGGCTGACGGTGCCGATGGGGTCGGCGCCGTCGGTGGCCAACGCAACGGGAGTCGACAAGCCCAGCACAAGGCACCCTGCGACGGCGACAGCGGGTATTCGGAGCATGTTGCCTCCCTAGGGCGCGGCCTGCGAAGGCGGGGGGCTCCCGAACACATGACCGCACGCCGTCGTTTCCGACCGTAGGAACGCACGGCGTGCACCGCGATGTCGATTACTCCAAACGGGTGAACGCCTCGGACGGCGGTCGCTCACGGCGAGCGTTGCATGCTTGACCGTGCCGATCCATCCAGAGGCGACAGGTGCCCACGCGGTCGGTGGACACCGCCCCGGCCCGAACAGGTCTGCCTTCATTCCCGCAGCACGGGGCGCGCCGCTGGGCGCGGCCAGGCCGGGCGAAGACAGGGGCCAGGCGCGCCGCCAACGGCAGGTTGACCTCCATTGCCCGGAACCTCAGATACCCCTCAAATCGAACGAACTTACTATACAGGCGCTTCGAGTAGTCATACGATCACTGCGTATTACCTCGTCTGTCACGTACGGACCATGCGGCATGACCAGCCGCGTGTCTAAAAATCCAGGAGGGGGAACGTGAACGCGAAGCGCAAGATCGCTACGGTCGCTGTGGGGGTTGTGGCCATCGCGGGGTTCGGGATCGGGCCAGCCTTTGCTGAGGGGGGCTGGAGCAGCAGCATCGGGGGGTGGCTTCCGGGCAAGGAGTCGCGTCACTGGCAGGATGGCAACCGCGACAATGTCGCGACGACTGTCAGGTTCTCCGGTTGCTCGGCGAAGGACGGTAATGGCCGCAACAGGTTCGAGTACGCGGGGCTTCAGCTGAAGAAGGAGCGCTCGGGTCTTCCGGACCCGGTGGTTGCTCGGGACAACAACTCCTGCGACACGTCCAACTTCGGCGACAGGGCTGCGGGCGGCTACTACTTCAACTACGCCAATCTGAACGGATTTGACCAGACTGGCTACCACCTGTCGGTCAGCAGCGTGGCTGTCAAGTACTGATCCCTCTGTCAGGGTGCCCGGTCCAGAATGAAGCGGACCGGGCACCCTGCCTCCGTTCGCCGCGTTTCGCGCTGACCCTCTGGACATGCCGTGCCACTTTGCTTCACTGAATGTTCCTTCGCCTACCGTGCGGGAGTCCCTGTCCTTGATGGCCTGACATTGGAGTTCCCCACGGGGTGCACCGTGCTGTTGGGACCCAACGGGGCTGGAAAGTCAACTCTGTTGTCTCTGGGGGCTTCTGTCCTCACCCCGGCTTCCGGGCGGGTGCAGCTGGGGAGGCTGACCAGCACGGAAAGGCGTCACCGTAGTGACTACCGGCGCAGAGTCGGATGGTTGCCTCAGAATGTAAAACCCGTACCGTCGCTGACGGTACGGGAGCAGGCGGCCTATGCCGGTTGGCTGAAAGGCCTGTCGAAGTCCGAGGCGTGGGAGCGTTCTGCGAGGGCCCTGGATCAGGTCAGGCTCACCGAGTTGGCGAAGCGTCGCAGCCATGAGCTGTCCGGTGGTCAGATGCGGCGGCTTGGCATCGCACAGTCGCTGATTCACGACGCACAGGTCGTGTTGCTCGACGAGCCAACGGCCGGCCTTGATCCCGTGCAGCGTGGCGTCTTCCGCGAACTGGTGGCGGAACTGTCGGAATCCGTCAACTTCGTGGTGTCTACCCACCAGACGGAGGACCTGGCCGATATCTACGAAAGCGTCATCGTCTTCGATCAAGGACAGGTGGCATTCCAAGGGAGGGTGAGGGACTTCTTCGCGCGGGCTCCCGAAGGTGTGCCGCTCGAGCGCCGCGCGGAGAGCGCCTATCGCGGCCTGGTGCGCGGGGAGGTCTGACATATGCGTCTGGGGACTCTCCTCCGATCAGGCCCGGCTGCCTGGGTTGCTCTTGTCATGGTCCCGGTCTTGTTCTGGTTCGGCGTGCAGAACACTGAATCGGTGATTCAGTACTGGGAGTCTGCGACTGCACAGTCGCTGATCGTGCTCGGTTTCGTGAGTGCAGGGTGCGGCGCCTGTGCCGCTTGGGAGTCTGCGAGGATTCACCGCGCGGAGGTCGACGGTTGGGCTCCGGTCCGCAGTCGCCTTCACATCGCCTGGCTGCATCTCGCCCCCGTAGCGGTTCTGGGGCTGCTAGGCGTGCTCGCGAGTCTCGTAGCCTTCTCCTCCACTGCTCTGGGAGCGCCCGGCTTCCCCAGCCTGGGAATACTTTTCACCGCCTACGCGGTTGTGGTTTCCCATATCGCGCTCGGCTGGCTCGTGGGGCCGTTGATGCCGCGCGTCCTGGGAGCAGCGGTCATGCTCATCTTCGGCTACCTGTGGGGTTTTTGGCCCGCTGCAATTGGTGAGCTGCCCTGGCTTCGACACCTCAACGGCCAGGGGCTGAGCGAGTGCTGCGGCCTTGATCAGACCGCCTCGCTCCGCAGCATGGCCGCCACCTTCGTCTTCTCCGCCGGGCTTGTTGCTGCGGCCCTGATTTCCACTGTCCTCGGTACCGAACACCGACGCCACATGGGCTATGCCGTGTCGGCGACTGCGTTTGGCACTGTCGGTGCCCTCATCTTGGCTGTGCCGCTTGAGTTCCAGGGAGTGCAGGCTCGAGACCCCGAACTTCGGAGGTGCACGGGTAAACGTGTCCAGGTATGCGTATGGCCGGAGCAGTACGACAGGCAGGACGACATAGTCCGCTGGGCACAGGACACTGAGAACCGCCTGAGCAAAGTAGGCGTCACCCCAGCGGCGCACGTTGAGTTCGGGGAACCCCGCCCCAGCGAGAGCGTTGTCCGAGCAACCACGGCGACCAGCGTCCTACCGACCGCACCACCGGACTGTGCCACGAAGCCCGGCGCTGAGTATCCAGGAGATGCTGCGCACAGCGCGATCTACGCCTGGCTGTCGCTCACTTCGGGGGAGCCTAAGGACGAGTTGGTGCAGCACTGGCAGCCCGAGGCCGTGGCCCTCGCCGAACAGGTGCGCCAACTGCCTGTCGATCAGCAACACGCATGGTATGAGCGCAATATGCGATCAGTTCTGGACTGCTCAGTGAAGCCGGAGCTCCGCCCGGCTTCCTTCCAGCAGGCGGGAGAGAAGCAGTCGTGACCTGGTGGCTCCGCGTTCACATGGTGCACGTGTCCTCGGCCTGCGTGCTGGGGTGTTTCATCCTTGCCCCCCTGCTCGCCGGCTCTGCGCTTCCCATTCCCTCGCTGCTTGGCGGCTTCGGGGCCGGAATCCCGCTGCCCCTGGTCCTCCCGGTGGCTCCCGTGTGCGTCCTCCTGCATGCGATGAGCAGAGCCCCTCTGGAGACCAATGTCACCGCTGTCCGGCCGGTCTGGTCGTACCGGACCTTCCTGTTCGGATGCGTCGCCTTCACCGCGGTGATACTGGGACTGTGTGAGGCCCAGTGGCTCGACTTCGGCCTTGGCCTTGGCACGGCACGGAACCTCGTCGGGTACCTCGGCGTGGGCCTGATTGTTCAGCACTTCGTCGGCTCGCTGTATGGCCCGCTAGCCGTCGCTGCTGTCCCTGTACTCTGCGCGCTCATCGGCCTAGGGCCGGGCAGAAGGCCGTATCCGTGGGCATGGCCCCTGCATGAGAGCGCCTCCGTCCTGGCCGCAGCCGCGGCACTCGGCCTCTTTGCTGTTGGAGCAGCCTTGGGACTGAAACGAACTGCGGAGTCACGCCCGTAGCGTCATTCCTGACCGACATCGACCTGCTATCTCTTCGGTTTGCTAACGGTAGTTCGTTAAACCCGGCTGTAGTGCGGGTTGACGGCAGGGCGGGCTTAACGAACTACCGTTAGTGACCTGAGTCGGAGATTTGTCGTTAGTTCGGCATGAGTCGTCCTGGACCGAAGATCCCGCCCTTGTCGTTAACCGATGGCCGGCCTGGTGCTGTGTGTCAATGAGAAGTCGCAGATCCAGGCGCTGGACCGCTCGCAGCCGGTCTTGCCGATGATGCCCGGGGTGCCCGAGCGTCGAAGCCACGACTACATCCGCGCGGGCACCACCGCACTCTTCGCCACACTCGAGGTCGCCGCCGGCAAGGTCATCGGCTCGCTGCACCGTCGGCACCGGGCGGCCGAGTTCAAGAAGTTCCTGGGCACTGTCGACAAGGAGGTGCCACCGGAGCTTGAGGTGCATCTGATCCTGGACAACTATGCGACCCACAAGACGCCGGCGGTCAAGCAATGGCTCCTGGTCGGGCGGAGGGTGCCATGCAGCTCGCCGGCGTTGATGTGTGACGACCGTATTCGACTGCCAGCTGCTCCTGTCGGACGGACGAATGGCCGTTGGCGACGTGGAGGGACTGACCCGCTTCGTGCGATTGGTGGGGACCGCGGTGCCTGGGACGTCCGCGTGGCGGTGCCCGGGGCCGGACGCTCGCGCCATCGACGTCACTATTGAATGGCCAGGCGAGTAACCCAATGAAGCCGCGGCCCACATAGACGGAGGGCCCTGACCACGGGGCCAGGACCCTCGTACGTGGCAACCTTCTGATCCGTAGCTAGAGCGGAATCGGTCGTACCAGTTGCCTCAAGGCCGCAGAAGGGCGGTGCGGGGTGGGGTCGGCCGCCGGGGTTGCTGTACTTCGCTGCTGTATGCCGCTCCTCTACCAGCGTCGCCACCTGTCAGTGATCTCGTACCCGCTGATGCCGTGACGCGCGGCGAGCCTGGCAACGTCGATGCCGTGCCAGTGTCGTAGGCGCTCGTTTCGTGGCGGTCATTGACCTCGTTGAGGGCCAAGACAACACGCTCCACGACCTGGAGCACCCGGTCGTCCGAGGGCTCGGCGAGTGCGCTCATGTTGCTCTCGAACACTGTCAGGACGGCATCGGTGTCGCTCAGGAAGATCTCGGACTGGCACGGTTGAGATCATCTCAGTGAACCGGCAGATGCGTGACCCGCACGTCCGGTGGTGTGAGATGAGGGCCGGGCGACCCGGCCCTCCTACTCGATTTTTGTGAACGAAAAGGACTGACAAATGGTGTTCCCTGAAAGTCGAAAGGGGCTGTGGTTCAGGGCGGTCGTGGCGGCAGTTCTGTACCTTGCCGCGCTGTTCTGGTTGGCCTTGAGCCTTCCGTCCGTGGGCGAGGAAGTGGGACCGACGAGCGATCCCGACGACGTTTTTGGTGCCAACTTCGTCCTCTTGTTTTCCGCCTTCTTTCTGCTGGGTGCCGCCGTGGTGTCACGCAGGTGGAAGGTCGCCTGGTTCATATCCCTGAGTCTTCTGGTGGTGCTCGTCGTTGTCTGGACCCAAGTTCCTTCGCTGCTCGCGAACTGGGATTATGAGGGGCCCCGTCGGTTCTGACGGTCGACAGTGCCTCGCTCCCCCCTACCCTGCATGAGGGCTCGTCAGCTTGCTGACGAGCCCTTTCTTGGACCGCCTCACCACGCGGGACACGGTCTAAAGGGCGTTGCGGTTGCCGAGGTTCCCTGGGGGTGCCATGCGTACGCATCCCGGTCCGTAGAGCTTCGAGCTCCGTTCGGGGGAACGGGCGGCCCCATTGGGATGCGTAACCCTCCTCGCCCAGCTCATGAGCGACCTGGTCGAAGGCGTGCACAGCCGCCCGTGCCAGTGCCATGGCGATGTGGCGTCCCGACCAGAGAACGGTCCCTGAGCTGTCGGGCGCTCGAAGGTCCTTTGCCTCGACCAGTCGGATGTCGACGCCGGACCCGTCTCGGTGGAAGAACCACCGGTAGACCTGAGGTTCCCCCTCGAACTCAGCTCGTGTGTCTTCATAGCCACCCACAAGCCTGGCAATCGCGTACAAGAACTGCTCGGGCCCATCCGTGACGTACGAGGCGAAGACCTCCGACTCGCCGTGATCGTCGGCGATCTCTATGAAGGCCCAGCCGTGATGGCGCAGCGTCCAAGTAATTGTGAGAGAAGCCATCCGACCCCTATGAGGCCTGCACCCATCCGATTTCCTCGGCGGCTCATCGAGGAACGGCGCATCACCTTCGTGGAAGTCGGCCGACACGTCCGCATCCCCGAGAGCGCGGTTGCTGCCTTCGTCAGCGCCAACACCACCGAGCCGGTGACGGTCCGGCGCGCCACTCTGCGGAGGGTTGCCTGATGGCCAACACGAAGGGCAATCGGCGGCGCTTCGGCTCGGTCCGGCAGCTCAAGTCGGGCCGCTGGCGGGCTCGGTACCGCGACCCAGTCACAGGCCAACTCCGCAGTGCCGAGCAGACCTACCGACCAAGACAGATGCCGAGGTGGCGCTGACGCACATCGAGGCGGACATCACGCGTGGGCAGTGGGAGGACCCTGACACGGGAGCTGTGCCGTTCGCCGAGTACGCGGATGCGTGGCTGCGGGACCGCAAGCTGGCTGACCGCAGCAGGGAGCGCAATGAGGCGGTGATCCGGCTCCATCCCGCCTGCTGTACAGCAGGCGGGACCGGCCGATGGCGTGGTCGGCCGGTCCCCGGGCCGGCACCAGCGTGCTCCCGGCTGATTCTGCGACTGGTGTAGGTCCTTCACTGCAGGCCCCGGCCCCGTCGGCATCGCTGCGCAGGCGAATCCACGGTTCTCGGCGCCGCCCCTGGAAGCTACGCGTCAGTCGTCGTGACGGTGGTGTGGTGCGGTCGGTTGTGCACCAGAAGCGCTGAGGCGAGGGCCGCGCACAGGAATACGGCGGCAATGATGGTCATGCCGGCGTGGACGCCGGAGGTGAAGGCGTCGCCGACCGCAGCGGTCACGTTCGGCGGGGCCGCTCGGTGGCCGCCGCTGCCGGTGGAGACGGCGTGCTCGACGGCGGGCCAGGCTGCTCGGGGCACGTGGTGAGCGCCGAGCTGGGTCGGCAGTTGGGACTGAAGCCGGCTGGCGAGGAGTGCGCCGAGGAGGGAGGAGCCGGTGACGGATCCGATCTGGCGGAAGGCGTTGACGGCTCCGGAGGCCATGCCGGCGCGTTCATGGGAGACGCTGACCAGGGCGGCGGCGGTGCTCGGCGCGGCTACCATCCCGCATGCGGCTCCGAAGAGCACGTACAGCCACCACACCCGGGCATAGGGGGTGGTCGGCTCCAGCGTGGTGAGTCCGGCCGTGGCGGCGGCTCCGATGAGGAAGCCCAGGGTCAGCGGGAGCTTGAAGCCGGTGCGGCGGATCACGCGTCCGGTCGCGTAGGCGACGATGACGTAGACGCCGAAGAAGGCCAGCAGTCGCCATCCCACGTCCAGGGCGGACAGATGCTGGACGCGCTCGTAGAAGAGCACCGACAGGATGGCCACGCCGGTGAAGCCGAACAGGGAAACGGCCGCGACGAACATGACAGCGCTGAACGACGCCGAACGGAACAGGGTGACGTCCAGCATGGGTGTGCGGCCGACGCGCTCGACAAGAACGAAACCGGTCAGGGCCGCGGCCGCGATGAACCAGGTGATGAGCATCCGGGGGCTGGTGTAGCCGTCGTGTCCGCCTTCGATGAGGGCGTAGACGAGGGCGGCGATGCCCAGGACGGCAAGGAGCTGGCCGGGGATGTCGAGCTTGCCGCCCGGGCCGCGCGATTCGGCGACGAAGAAGGCCACGGCCATGGTGACAACGGCAAGGACAGTGGTCGACAGGAAGACCGTGTTCCAGTGGAAGTGGTCCAGCAATGTGCCCGCGACCAGGGGGCCCAGGGCCAGCCCGATGCCGGAGGAGGCCGCCCAGGCGGTGACGACTTCGGTGCGTCGGTGGGGGTCGGGGAAAGTGGCTCCCAGGATGGCCAGGCTGTTGGGCAGGATGAGAGCGCCGCCGAGACCGGAGACGAGCTGGCCGGCGATGACGCCTCCTGCTGAACCCGCGGCGTAGACGGTGAGCGACCCAATGATCATGATCGCGGTGCCGGCGAGGAAGGTGCGCTTGCGGCCGTAGAGGTTGCCGACGGTGCCCGCGGACATCACCAGGCTGGCCACGAGCAGGGAGTACGCGGAGGGGATCCAGACGAGGCCGGTTGGGGAGACGTGCAGGTCGTCCTGGATGGCCGACAGCGCCGACACCGATGCGGTGATCAGCAGAAAGGTCGTCATGGCGCCCAGGCACATCGCGACGAGCGTGACGGCCGCGGCGAACCGGGAGGGCTGGTGTGAGGAGAGCCGGTTGCCGTTTTGCTCGTCGGCCGGCTTGAGTCGGCCCGGGGCGGGGGACGGGGTGGAAGCCATGGTGTCCTCGTCTCAGCCGAGCTGCGGGTAGAGGGCGGCGACGCCACCGGAGAGGTCGGCCTGTATCTGGCGGCTGAGGTCGTCGACGACGATCTCGGCAGCGCCGGAGGCGATGCCGTCAACGGCCGCGCGGGCGACGTCCGCCGGGTCGCTCTTGGACCCGGTGACATGGCGGGCCATGTCGGTGTCCATGTAGCCGACGTGGAGTCCGGACACGGAGATGCCCCGGGGTGCAAGCTGCTGACGAATCGCGTTGGTCAGGCTCCACTGCGCGGCCTTGGCGGCGGAGTAGGCGCCGACGGTGGGAAAACTGATCCACGACAGCGCGGACAGGATGTTGAGGATGACGCCTCCGCCCTGCGACTCGATCACCGGGGCGAAAGTCCGGATCATGCCCAGGGTGCCCAGGTAGTGGGTCTCCATCTCCAGGCGGACGGCGTCCCAACTGCCGGTCAGCAGATCGGCGCCCGTGGAACTGCCCGCATTATTGATCAGCACGGTGATGTCACGGGCCTCCTCGGCAGCCGCGGCGACGGAGGCGGGGTCGGTGACGTCGATCCGGATCGCTTTCACGCCGGGTAGATCGATCTGGTCCGGTCGGCGGGCCGCCCCGTACACCGTGGCGCCGCGCGCGACCAGTTCCTGAGCGAGTGCCCTGCCGAGCCCGCGGTTGGCCCCGGTGACCAGGACGGTTGCTGTGCTGATGTCCATGATTCCTCCCTCGGGATGCGCACACCCCAGCTGGCTTACGATTGAAGAAGTTAGCCATGACGTTATAGCCTGGCTATGCATGAGGCAAGTCAGGTGGAGGGTAGAGAGATGAAGGATCTGCTGACGGAACGGGACGCCTGGTCCATGGCCAACTGCTCCATCGCCAGGACTCTGGAGATCGCCGGCACCAGGACAGCGCTGCTGATCATGCGCGAGGCGTTCTTCGGCACTCGCCGGTTCGACGACTTCGCCAAGCGCGTGGGCATCGGCGAACCCGCCGCCTCGGCGCGCCTGAAGGAACTGACCGCCGCCGGACTCTTGGAGCGCGTCCCCTACCAGGAGCCCGGCCAGCGGACCCGGTACGCCTATCAACTGACCGAGAAGGGCCGGGACTTCCTGCCCGTCCTCGTGGCGCTGCGGCAGTGGGGCGACACCTGGGCCACGGACGAACAGGGGCCCCCCGTGGTCCTGAGCCACAAGGAATGCGGTAGCGCGGTGCACGCGGTACTCCGCTGCGACGACGGCCACGACGTGCAACTCGGGGACTCGTTTGTCCACGCCGGCCCGGGTCTCATTCGCGTCAGCCCGGAGAGCCCCTGAACCCAGCGGCGGCTGAAACACCGGGCAGGTCGATTCCACCGAGCAACGATCACCGGCTGACCGCTCCCCCCTGCCTGCGAGGCACGATCCAGCAGGAGTCGCCCGCCCTCGCCATCGCCGCCCGGCACGCGACACCGACACGCACGCCCCCCGCTTCGTCGGCGAGCTCGGTGACCTCCTGGCGGGTGGCCCAGCGCAGCGCGCGGGTCTCGTCACCGGTGGTATGCCAAAGGCCCCGGACCATGATCGGTCCGGGGCCTTTTCGCTGGTGCCCCCGGCAGGATTCGAACCTGCGACACCCGCTTTAGGAGTTCGATCCGGTGTGCCTGACAGAGCACTCGACTGCGCACGGCCTGGCCGCTCACGACCGCCCAACGCCGTTCCTGTCTGCTGTCGTTGATGTCACCTGGTGATGTCAGGTTGGATGGCCCCATGGAACGTGTGGAGGCCGAGCTGCTCACGGACGGTGGGAACAACGCTGTGCTGCGCCTCCCCGGTCGACGGTTCCCCGGTGTACTGATTCAGGGTGACTCTCTCTCCACCCTTCGCAGCGACGTCGCGGAGGTGGCGGAGGCCTGCGACCAGGGTGACTTGGACGGGGCCCGAGAAGCCGCGGGCCTTCTGCTTGCCGACCTTGACGCGCTCCTGGCACGCTACGCCGCTGCGTTGGAAGCGCACGGGATCCAGCAGCCGTACTGACGTCGCGAGGGAGTCACCGCGCCTTTGCGTGTCGATCGCGCCCTGATCTGTGCAACGGGCGCCGGAGCGAAACACTCGGGCACGCCATTGGCACCCGCAGTAGGCCGTGGTTTACCGGCTAGGCGGGCACGGATCGGGCACGGCCGTGAGCTTCCCCGTGTCGGTTGCCAGGTCTTCTGAGCCCTTGTGGAGACCAGCCTGTCGCTTGTGGCATTACTCCACGTGACGAACCCTTGCCGGTTCGTGGTGTATCAGAGGATCATCCTCCGGGACAGCTATGCACCTAGGGGGGTACATGGTTCCGGAGTGGGGCGACAGCGGCTTCCTGCCGCCGGGCAGGTACAGACTGGACCCTGATGGTGCCGAGCGATTGCTCGTTACAGACGAGCGGTTCAGTGGTTCGGAGACGCGTCAGCAACTCTGGGCCGGCCTGGAGACCTACCTCAGTCGCTTCTTTGAACTAGAGGAACGTCACAGGGGTGTCATCGGCGATCAGGAACTCGTCCATGCCATTTGGCTGGGGGGCAGCTACGTCAGCACAAAGCTGAACCCTCAGAACGTCGATCTCACGGTGCTGATCGACGAGGGTGCCGTTGCTTCCATGAAGGGGCTGGGCGGCACCCGGTGGCTGAGTTCTGCCTTCAACCGTAAGGCAAGGCTCGCCGAGCTTGGAGTGTCCCCGTTGCGGGTTGGGTATCGACCCGTTGTCTCTGTGTTCCGTGCCGAGCTGCTAGAGCCTGACGATCAGGCGTACCTTCGGGAGCGAGGAGCGTGGGACGACTGGTGGCAGCGTTGTCGGCCCGATGGGGTAGACAAGACAGAGCCAACGCTTGAGACAGTGGCACCACGGCGAGGCTACGTGGAGGTGACGCTATGAGCACGAGCTGGAGGCAGCGTGCCCTTGAGCGGAACCGGCAAGCCAACCAGCACTTCTTCGCTGATCTGGACGACGATCACCAGGACGGTGACAGCTATCACGAGGAACTGCGGCGTTTCTGGCTCGAGGCTGCCCGTCACTATGACCCGACCGCAAGCCTGGACGAGGAGCTGACCGTTCGCCTCAAGGGGGATGCGGCAGATAGAGGGGCACTAGATTTCAGGATCGGGGATGCCCTGCTAAAGCCGCTGAGGGACGGTGTCAGTGCTGCTGCTCGAAAGGATATTGAGCTGGAACTGACGGGTCTCTCCCAGGGGAGTACCGTGCTGCACGTCCGTCCCAAGGTTCCAGATTTTGTTGAGATGGATGGGCAGGGTGAGTTTTCGCATATCGACACGTCAGTTGCCGACCCTGCTATGCGAGATCTGCTAAAGCTCGTCGACGCAGCTGAGAACGAGCTTGACGTTCGGCAGTGGGAACGCATGGTGCCAGGCCTGGATGGCGTGGTCGAAGCCCTGGATAAGTTCGACCTCTCAATGGAAATGCGCTGGCGGAGCCTGGACGGAGCGGTGCGTTCCTCCTCTCTTTCCGGGCGAGGGAAGGGTTACGTGCGTAGCTTGCGGAACCTTGAGCTGCACAAATCTAGGACCACAGTTACGGGGCGCATCACGGAACTCCGTGAGTCGGGGTTGGTCAAGGTTAAGACTGGGGTGAGTCGCAGGTCGGCCGCTTACGAGGTGCGTGTAGAACCCGAAAGCTTGATTGATATGCACTTGGAATTGGGGATGACGGTCTCGTTCGTGGTGCAAGTCATCAAGAAGAAAGACAAGATCGGGCGCGAGCGGTCAACGGAGTACCTCTTCCTCAGGATGGGTGAGGGGCAGGCGAGCTTCATCGAGGAGTAGGGCGGGGGACTCGATGGGCCCGTCAAGCACCGCCGCTGTGTCTTGGAGTACCTGTTTGGATGACGTCGCATGCGGATCCGCGCGAGTTGCGGCTGCGCTGACTTCGGCTTTCGCAGGGATGGCGCTGTAGCTCTCCCCGTTCTCCCCGTGCTGTCGGACACGTATCGAGCGCGATTACGCCTGCCGCGGGCTGCTGGCCGCTATCCTCCTCCATGTCTGTGACTCAAATCACTCGACTGGGGATCCTTGGGGGGATCGTGGAAGACAAAGAACCACCAGCGTGGGTGGCGGCGCTGACAGTCCTGCTCGCCGCTGCTGCCGGCCTCTGGGGGCTGTGGTGTGTCGTGATCGGGTTCGTGGGCGGCACGATGCCCCTCATCGGCGTGGAGGTTGAGGGAAGCATCCTTCTGGGGCTCTTCATGCTCTTCGTCGGCGAACCCATCCTCTTGGCCGTCGCACGCTTCGCCGCCATGGCCCTGGTGCTTCCGATCATCTTGGTGACAACGAGGCGTCGGGCAAGCTGAGGTTGGCGGAGTCTCAATGCCCGAGTCAACCGCGTGCGCGCTCTTGAAAACCGTCGTGGCGGCGACGTCACCGTGGGTTCAAATCCCAATGTGAACGGCCTCTGACCTGGATGAACGGTCGGAGGCTGTTCTCGTTCCCAACTCCCGTGAAGTCCCGCTCTTCCCCGCGGTTTCCCGGCAGATCGGGCACGCCAGGGGCACGGTGCCCCTCGGTGAGGGCGGCTGCTGTGCTCGTTGGAGAATGTCCGCATGGGATCCATGCAGCCAGACGTGAGCTGGCCCTTCGAAAACGGGACCTTTCCCGTAGAGCTGCTGGCCATCGTCCAGCGAACCGTCTCGGAGGGTCAGTTCCCCGCACTGACCGTGATCCACGACGATGAGGGTGACTGGCTGGTCAGCGACGACGTTCACGACCCGAACGCGGACGGCGCATCCATCGTCCAGCACTTGCTCCACGTACTTGAGCTGGATCCGTCACTTGCCCAGCTCGCCGCACTTCCGCCAGGGCACGTCGCGCGGCGAGCGAGCGTTGATGCCCCCTGGATCATCAGCGAATGGGCCTACGCCGACGGGTAGCGAGACCTCGTCGCTGAGGTCGGCGGAGTCTCCAGCTATGCCTGAGCAGAGAGCCCTAGTTTGGAAGACGCCGTATGCGGATGCGTGCTGACCTGCGAGGGCGTTGACCTGCGGGGCAGCGGTGACCTCACCCTCATTCCCCGTGGCTCCCCGTTCGCTCCCTTCCGATCGGGCACGGAAGGGGCACGCACTGAGACCATGCCGCATGGTCATCATCGATGTGAGCACCACCCGTGCTGCGCGACAGCTCCACACCGCCCTGAGTCAGTCGCTCGACTTCCCTTCGTTTTACGGGATGAACTGGGACGCCTTCTGGGATGCAATCACGGGCCTGGTGGACATGCCGGATCACATCCGCTTCGTCGGATGGGGGAGCCTGGCTGAGCACCTGCCACACGAGGCTGAGCTACTGCGGGCATCTCTCGACCGCTTCCGGCATCAGTACCGCCCCGACTTCGTAGCCGAGTACCGATAGGTGCCACGGCGTCCTGGGCTGGTCAGCGACATTCCAGAGGTCGGTGGAGTCTCAATGGGGCGAGTCAGCCTTCAACGATCTTGAAAACCGTCGTGGTCGATGTACTGGGGAGCCGGTGACCATGACGAGGGCAGTTCGTCGTCGGGCTGACCGAAGAGGCGACGAGGGTAGCGATCGTGCCACCACTTGCCGTTCCGCCGGCCTTCGGCCTTCTTCCCCTGCATCGGGGCTGTCGCAGCGGTGAACCGATCATCCATCGCGTTCAGGGAGGGCTGGCGTAGTGCGCGTACCCGATCGGTCAGGAGCGGCCATGCTTCACACAGCCAGTCACGGCAGGCCAATTCGTTGTGGTACTCCCAGACCCACTGCGTGTCGAAACCCTCCTCGATGTCCGTCACGACCAGTTGCCACCTGGCCAGGGCCTCGTTGAGCGTCCAACCGCTGCGGTATCGGTCGGCCAGGGTGTGCATGGCCGCGAGAACGGACGCGTAGTCCGCTTCCGTCAGCGGGGTGTCGGCCTGTTCATCCACGCAGGGCACCGTAGCGCGTAGGTCGGTGTAGCGGCTTTGGGCTGGAGCTGCCATGGGGCGAGAGATCATGGCCCCTTACGCTGGCCGCGAATCGGGCTGGCTCCTCGCCTGCCCGCAATAGCCCGATCTGGGACCATGATCTTCGAGGCTCGCCCCATGGTGGCTGCGTAAAGCCGCGGAGCCGACCGCCCCAGCCCCGTGCCGGCCGTTCTCTCTACGTCTGCTCGCGCAGCGCGCGTCCGGCGGCCGGGCGGAGCGGGGCGGAGACAGGAGCGTCGCCCGGCGCCAAGCCGGGCGCGCGGCGAGCGGAGCGAGCACTTGATCAAGTAGAGAAACTCTTACCGCGCTGGGCTCAGAGCGCGATCGGCTTGTAAGCCAGGGCTCGATCGACGATCTTCGCGGCGCTCAACTCCGGGTCGAAGTCCCAGTAGACGTAGTCGCTGATGTGGGGGCATCCCAGTCCGCGTTCCAGGACGGCCAGGATCGCGTCTGTTTCCGCTTGGTCTGCGGTGTTGGCGTCCATCAGTTGTTGAACGAGTGGGATCGCCGCGTCGCGGCTCATCCGCTGGGGTGCCACGTCAACTACGCTGTGATCAGCCGTCGGCCGTCGTGGCTGCGGACATGCGGGCCGTTCCCGTCCAGGGCATCGAGCAGCCGGATCGCGAAGACCTCGGACATTCGCTCGGCGACTTCCGCAGGCGTGAGCCAGTCGACTGCCAGGGACTCGGCGGACGTGCGCTCAGTGCCTCCGGAGGGCTTGCACCGGAAGACCAGGGCGACGATGCCTCGGGCCGTGTTCTTGTAGACGCCGGTGAGCTGGTCAACCTCAACGCGGATGCCGGTCTCTTCCCAGACCTCCCGCGCCACCCCTTCCTCCGGGGCCTCTGTGAGTTCCAGTACTCCGCCCGGCAGCTCCCAAGTCCCGTTGTCCGCCCGCCGGATCGCCAGCAACCGCCCGTCCTCCCGCACCACCGCTCCCGCCACGGACACGGAATGCAGTGGCGTTGACTTGTGCTGCTGGGAACCCGTACTCATGTACAGGAGCATAGGAGGAAGAGAAGGACTATGGGAACTGCAGTAGGAGGTGGCAGGGCCGTACCTCGGTACGTTCAGATCGCCGACGAGATCGTTCAGCAGATCCGGGCTGGTGTCCTGAAGCCTGGTGACATGGTGCCGAGTGAGTCGGAGCTGGTCGAGCGCTACGGCGTCGCCGGCGGCACGATTCGCAAGGCCATGGTGGAGGTCCGGGCAAGCGGCCTGGTAGAAACGCGCCACGGCAAGGGCTCGATCGTGAAGGACCGGCCGCCGGTGCGGCTGCGGTCGTCGGATCGGTTCCGGGCCTCGCATCGGCGGGGCGGTAAAGCGGCCTACCTGGCCGAGTCCGAGCAGTCCGGCGCGACCGCCAAGGTGAGCGTCCTCTACATCGGTCCGATGGAGGCCCCCGAGGAGATCGCCGAACGGCTCGGCGTCGAGGCCGGCGCCCAGGTGCTCGCGCGTCGGCGGCTCTACTTCCGGAACGGGACGCCCGTGGAGACGGCTACCTCGTATCTGCCGTGGGACGTGGTCAAGGACATCCCAGAGTTGTTCGGCGAGAACCCCGGCCCCGGTGGCATCTACGCCCGGCTCGAGGACGACGGCCACGTCTTCGCCGAGTTCGTCGAGACTCTTCAGGCGCGGTCGGCCTCCAAGGCTGAGGCGTCCGAGCTGGCGCTGAGCCCTGGAGCCCCCGTCGTCCACCTCATCCGTAACGCGGTGACCGAAGCGGGGCGCGTGGTCGAGGTCTGCGACACCCTCATGGCCGCTGACCAGTTCATTTTCGAGTACCGCATCCCCGCCAGGGACTGACGCTCACTCAACTCCCCACAACCCGCCGCGACTTCTTCGTCTCGGCGGGTTGACTCATGTATAGGAGTGATGCACTCTTCTTCATGTCACTCATGTACATGAGTGACGGAGTCCAGCACTTCTAGAGGAGTGATCTCTGTGCGTGTGATCCCCGTCGACATGAGCGGCGTGACCGCGATGGTCGCCCAGCCGCCCCGGCGGAAGATGAAGGACAAGAAGAACGGCGTGATGGCCGTCGACGCCGAGACTGGCGTGCCCCTGATGATCGTGGACGTCCTGTTCGTCGCGAACGGCAACGCCGAGGTCGTCACGGTGGCCGTGGCCGAGGGCGACATCTCCGGTGAGCTGACCACCGGCACCCCCGTGGCGCTGACCGGACTGGTCGCCCGGCCGTGGGAGAACGAGATCAACGGAAAGCAGCGGCACGGGATTTCGTTCCGGGCGGCTGCCGTCACCTCGTTGGCGGGCTGATCGATGACCGGTGGACAGATCACCGCGCTCGTCGGCGCCGGGCTGTTAGCCACGGGCCTGCTCGTCCTGCGCCGGCAGCGCCCCACCTGGTACTGGTTCGCCTTCGGCGCCCCGGCCAAGCTGGTCCGGATCGCGTTCACGTACCGCTCGGTCATGGAGGCATGCGGCCTCACCGAGCCCCCCTCCCGACTCCGGCTCACCATCGCGGCGGCCACCAAGCGCCCCGCATCCCGCATGGTGCCCCGCCTGACCCGCGTCCGCGTGACCGCCAGCGGCCTCATCCTCCGGGTCAAGATGCAACCCGGTCAGGAAGTCCACGACTTCGAGACGGCGACCGAACGCCTGCGGCACTCCTGGCGCGCGTTCGCCGTGCACGTCTCCGCGCTCAAGCCGGGATGGCTCCAGGTCAAGGTCATCGGTTACGACGTCCTGCGTCGGGTCGTGATGCCTCGCACGGCTGAGTCCGAGCTTCTGAGGATCCCCGTTGCCCTGCGCTCCGACGGTGCAGTCCACATGCGGGACTTCCGTACCGCGCCGCGCGAGTTGGTGATGGGCGCGACGGAGTCGGGGAAGTCCGTGTACCTGCGCGGCTTGGTGGCGGGGCTTGCTCCGCAGCCGGTTGCCCTGGTCGGTATCGACTGCAAGTGGGGAGTTGAACTGGCCCCGTTCGCAGCCCGTTTGTCGGCCCTGGCCTGCACGCCTGAGCAAGCCGCGGACCTGCTCGATGCCATGGTCCTGGAGATGACCGAGCGGTACGAGCTGATCAGGACCGTCCAGCGGCTCGGCCCTGGCTCGTTGGAGGCGATCACCTCGGACATCTGGGGTCTGCCCGATGACATGCGGCCCGTGCCGGTCGTCGTCTTCATCGACGAGGTGGCAGAGCTCTTCCTCACTGCTGGCAGTGCCGAGGAGAAGCGCCGCGACCAGATGGTCACACAGCTCGTACGCCTTTCCCAGCTCGGCCGTGCTGCCGGCATCTACCTGGAGGTCTGCGGCCAGCGCTTTGGCGCCGAACTCGGCAAGGGGGCAACCGCCCTGCGGGCCCAGCTCACCGGCCGTATCTCGCACCGGGTCAACGACGAGGCCACGGCCAAGATGGTGCTCGGGGACGTCAGCCCCATGGCTGTCCTTGCCGCGACCGCCATAGCGCCGGAGCAACGTGGCGTGGCCGTGGCAGGTGACTCCTCGGGCGGATGGTCGCTCGTCCGGAGCCCCTTCACCGACCTCGCCGATGCTGTGGCGGCCTGCGTCGAGCACACGGCTCTGACCCCTGCCATTCCCGGTCTCGAACCCTTCCGGCCCGAGGCTTCGTCCGGAGCCTTCGCCCTGGTCCCCGACAAGGACTGACGTCATGCGGTCAACGCTCCGGCTCGACGCCGTACTCGTACAAGCCCTGATCGCCGGTGCCCTGTCCTTCTCCCACCTCCACGACCTCGCCGAGGCTGCTGGGCAGGACGGGTGGAAGGCGTGGGCCTACCCGGTCTCCGTGGATCTGCTGCTCGTCGCCGCCTGGCGCCGACTGCGGACCCTGCGGGAGTCAGGCGGATCACGGCGGGCCGCATGGTCCTGGTTCGCGGTGGCGCTCGCTGCCTCCCTCGGCGCGAACATCGCCACGGCCGGGCTGCTCGACCTCAACGACGTGCCCGACTGGCTGCGCATCCTCGTCGCCGGTTGGCCGGCACTCGCGTTCCTCGGCGGCACGCTCCTGGTGCACGCCCCGGAGCCGGACCGCCGCCAGGCCCCGGAGCCGTCCGCCCCTGCGGAGCCGGAGCCGGAGCTGGTACGCGAAGAGGTCGCCGAGCCCGCTCCCGGCACTGCCCCGGCGCTCCCGGCTGCGGCTCCAGCCGTACCGCCCGCCCTGATCACCCACGCACGGAAGCTCGCCGACTCGCACCGCTCAGCGACCGGCCGCGATATCGACGCCGACACCCTGCGCGCCCGGCTCGGCGTCCCCGCCCCGATGGCCGACGCCATCGCCGCCCAGCTCACCTGACGGAGGTCCCCATGCCCAGCACCATCGGCGCTTCGATCAGCTTCCACCTCACCGAGAAGCCGTTCGCGATGTGCCACGACTACGGCGCCAAGCGCACACCGATCCTCACCGTCCAGGACCGGTACGCGTCGCTGATGCTCTACGCCCGCGACTCCCTTGCCCCGGCTGAGCAGCTGACGTTCGCCCGTGAGCTGCTGGCCGCGGTCACCGCGTACGCCGCTGCTGTGGAGGCTCACACCGCCGCCCAGCTCGCCGTCCAGCCGACCTGAAAGGAGGTGACCCATGCCCCGCAACCGCTTCTGGGACGTCGACCGCATCGGCCCCGTCCAGATCGGCACTCACCACGACCGCCACGGACGAGAGGCCCACGCCGCCGCCTGCACCGCGCCCGGCTGCGACTGGTCCGCCGACTACCTCAGCCGCCCCGCCGCCGAACTCGCCGCCCGCACGCATCGCTGCAACCCCCGCTGATAGCAGAGGAGATCACGTCATGGACGTCCCGCTCTGGCTCGCCCTCATCGTCGTCGGTGCCCTCGGCATCAAGCTCGTCCGCCCGCCCTGGTGGCTCGTCGCCGTGCTCCTCCTCGGCGGCTACCTCCTCGCCGACAGCTTCCTGACCCCGGTCATCGACCCGCTCGCCAAGTAGCCAACCCGGAAGGAAAAACGGCCGTGTTCAAGCCCAAGTACCCGACGCCCGACACCTACATCCCGACCAACCACAGCCACGTCCCGGCCACCGTCGAGCAGGCCGCCCCGCCGGCGCCCGCGCCCGCCGCCCGGTCCGGCGTCGTCGACCTGGTCCGCGCCAACCCCGTCGCCACAGTGACCGGCGTCGTCGTGGTCGGCGCGGTGCTCACCTCCATGCTCCTCGCCGTGGCCATCACCGGACTCGCGCTCTCCATCAGCGGCGTCGTCCTCCTGGTCCTCGTCCGCACACTCCGCCAGGAACTCAACCGCTGACCGGCCTCCGGGCAGTGCCACAAGCCGCCAAGCATCGCCACTGCCCGGACGGCCCACGCATCCCCTTCCAACCGCTACGAAGGAGAACCGTGGACACGCAAGCACTTGCCTTATCCCTGCCGCTCCTCGGCTGGGTCGCCCACTCGGGCTACCTCGCCCATCGGCTGGCCACAGCCCGCCGCGACCCGCTCACCGGCCTGCGTACCCGCGCCGGTTGGACGGCTCGCGCCGAGCGGTTCATACGCCGCCACCCTGACGCCCTGGTCCTGCTTCTGGACCTGGACGACTTCAAGAACCTCAACGACAGCCACGGCCACGCCGCCGGAGACGCCGCGCTCACGGCCACTGCCGCTCGCCTCGCCACCTGGTGCGGCCGCCATGGCATCGCGGGTCGCCTCGGCGGAGACGAGTTCGTCGCCGTCGTCCGCTCGAAGGGCACCCAGCAACTCGACGACCTCGCGGGCCTGCTTCACGAACCCCTCGCCTACTGCGGACGAACGCTGCCCCTGTCCGTCTCTGTCGGCGCCTGCCGCCCCGCCGACCTGCCGGTCCGCAGCCTCTCCGACGCCCTCGCCGCTGCCGACTCCGCGATGTACGCGGTCAAGGGCAGTGCCGGCCGCCGTGGCACTCGCGCTCTCTCGCACTGAGCACTGACCGGCCTCCGGGCGGCGCACAAGCCGCCAAGCATCGCCGCCGCCCGGACGGTCCGGCCCCTTCCAACCGCGATCGAAAGGACCACCATCATGGCCCAGCACAGCCGTGCCCAGACACGTATCTGCCCCGACTGCGACGGCTTCCCCATCGTCGCCATCGACACCGGAGCCCTCCTCGCCGACGGCACCCGCGCCACTCTCGATGCGATCTGCCGCCGCTGCCACGGAACGGGCCGCGTCCACGTCCTGGCACCCGCCGCCGTCGGCCACCAGGAGCGAGCGTGACCGACACCGCGACCCTCGCGGGCCTGGACCCGGCCACCCTCGGCGACATGCTGCGGGTGGCCGGGTCCCCCGGCTTCGACCGCTGGCGCGACCAGATCCGCCGCACGGGCGGCTGCGCGAACCCCATCCACCTGTCCGGCTGGACGCTCACCAAGGACAAGAACAGCGGCGAGACGCTGCACCGCTACTCCACCGACACCGAGCCCGACGGACGGCTCCGCGTCGCCTGCGGCAACCGCCGTACCTCCCGCTGCCCGGCCTGCGCCTGGATGTACGCCGCCGACACCTACCACCTGATCCGCGCCGGACTCGCGGGCGACCAGGACAAGGACGTGCCGAGTACGGTCCGTGATCACCCGCGCGTCTTCGCCACGCTCACCGCCCCGTCCTTCGGCCCGGTCCACAACCGTCCCGACTCCGGCCGCTGCCGCTGCGGAGCCCGGCACGCCGCCGACGACGACGCGCTCGGTACGCCGCTCGACCCGGCCACGTACGACTACGCCGCCGCCGTGCTCTTCAACAACCACGCCGGGGAGCTCTGGCAGCGCTTCACCAACCGACTCCGCCGCGAGATCGCCGCCCGCGCCGGGATCACGCAGCGCGAACTCAAGGAGCAGGCCCGGGTTTCGTACGGCAAGGTCGCCGAGTTCCAGAAGCGCGGGGCCGTCCACTTCCATGCCGTCGTACGCCTCGACGGACCGGACGGACCGGAGGACGCGCCGCCTGCCTGGGCCACGATGCAGCTGCTCACCGACGCCATCCGCGCGGCCGTGGTCCACTCGTACACGACCATCACGGTCCCGGCCGCCGCCGACCAGCCCGCCCGCGCACTGCGCTGGGGCACCCAGCTCGACATCCGGCCCATCCGCGCCTTCGAGGCTGGCACCGCCATCACGGAACAGGCCGTCGCCTCCTACGTCGCCAAGTACGCGACCAAGGCGGCCGAGACGACCGGCACCGTCGACCGCCGCGTCGGCAACCGTGAGGCCCTGGTCCTCCTCGATGTGCCCGACCATCCGCGCCGACTCATCGAGGCCTGCTTCGACCTTGACGCCGCATATCCGGACCGCAGGCTGCGCGCCTGGGCTCACATGCTCGGCTTTCGCGGGCACTTCTCCTCGAAGTCCCGCCGCTACTCAACGACCCTCGGCGCACTCCGCCAGGTCCGCGCCGACTACCGCGCCGCCCAGCAGCGCGAAGAACTCGGCCTGCCCGACCCCGACCAGGACCCGACCGTCCTTGTTCTGGCCGACTGGCGATACGCCGGGCAGGGCCACAGCCCCGGCGAATCGGTCCTCGCCGCCACCATCGCGCGAGACATCCAGCTCAACCGCGAAACCGCCCGCGAAGCCCTGCACGACCAACTCGCCCTGGAAGGAGCCGCTGCATGACCACAGCAACCGCGGAGCTTCTGACCGTGCCTGAAGTCATGGCGCGGCTCAAGCTCGGGCGCTCGAAGGTCTACGACCTCATCCGCTCACGCCGCCTGACCTCGTTCAAGATTGACGGCTGCCGCCGAATCCCGGCCGACGCAGTCCGTGACTTCGTCCTCGGCCAGATCGAGGAGGCTGCCTGATGGCGACGCAGCGCAAGCGCAACCCCAACGGCGCGGGCACCATCACCAAACGCAAGGACGGCCGCTATCAGTGCGCGGTCTACGTCCTGCAGCCGGACGGCACCCGCGCCCGCAAGTTCGCCTACGGCAAGACCTGGGCCGAGTGCGATGCCAAGCGCCGCGAACTGCTCGACAAGGTGGACCAGGGCGTGCCCGTGCCCACCCGCTCAGCCAAGCTCTCCGAGTGGCTGCCGTACTGGCTGGACAACATCGTCAAGCCCCGGCGCAAGCTGAGCACGTACGACAAGTACGAAGCTCACGTGCGGCTCTACCTCGTGCCCATGCTGGGCTCGAAGCGGTTGGAATCCCTCGGCGTCGCCGACGTCCGGCGCTTCATCGTCCAGCTGGAGAACAAGACGACCTCGGCCACAGCCAAGGAGTCTCACCGCGTGCTGCGCACGGCTCTCAGCGCCGCGTGCCGCGAGGAACTGGTGACCCGCAACGTGGCGGCCCTCGTCGAGCCGCCGCGGGCCAAGTCCCGGGAGCTGAGCCCCTGGACACTCGACGAGACCCTGGACTTCCTCGCCGCCGCCCGTAAGGACCCGCTGTACGCGGCCTTCGTGCTCGCCATCGCCATGGGCCTCCGCCGGGGCGAGATCGTCGGTCTCCGCTGGACCGATGTCGACCTCGACAACCGCGTGATCTACGTCCGGCAGCAGACCCAGCGACGGCGCGGAGTCCTCTACGACGACGAGACCAAGAACCGCCGCCGTCGCGCGCTGCCGCTCCCGGCGATGTGCATCCCGCCGCTGCGTTGGCATCGGATGCGCCAGGCGGCCGCGAAGCGGCGTGCGGGGGAGTCCTGGGACGAGAACGGCCACGTCTTCACTACCCGCACCGGCCGCCCGGTCGAGCCGCGCAACGTGTACCGCTCCTTCACCCGCGTCGCCGACTCCGCCGGCCTTCGCGTCGTCCGGCTGCACGATGCCCGGCACGGCTGCGCGACGCTGCTCACCGCGGCCGGGGCCGCGCCCCGCGTCGTGATGGAGATCCTCGGGCACAGCCAGATCAGCATCACCATGGACGTCTACACGCACGTCGTCCACGACACGCAGCGCGAGGCCATCAGCCACATGGACCGGCTGCTCAAGAGGCGCCCCGGCCGTGAGTGACCGCCCTCGTTGATGTCAAAAACTGATGTCAAAGGCCCCGGACCATGATCGGTCCGGGGCCTTTTCGCTGGTGCCCCCGGCAGGATTCGAACCTGCGACACCCGCTTTAGGAGAGCGGTGCTCTATCCCCTGAGCTACGAAGGCGGGACAGGACGGCGCACCCGACGAGGGCTGCGCCACCGCGGACAGTGTAGCGGGTGGGGTTCCGGCGGTCGGCGTCTTAAGGGGGCCTTGATCCGCGGCCGGCCGCCCCTGCAGCAGCGTCGAGGGGAGAGGGGAGAAACGGGATGGTGCAAGCGTCGGGGTCGGAGCAGGGTGGCGTTGGGGTGGCCAGTGGCCAGTGGCCAGTGGCCAGTGGCCGGTGGCTGCGGGCTGGGGGCTGGGGGCGCGCGGGCGGCGGTGGCCCTGCCCCTGGCAGATCTTGACGGGGTGCGGAGTCGCGCATAGCGTCGCACGGAGCTGAGCGGGCGCTTAGACCGCGTACGACAGCGCGACAGCGACAGCAGGACAGAAGGGCGACCCGTGCCGCACCCCCGTTCCGCCGCCCTCAGTGCCCTGACCGCCCCCGGTGCCCCTTTCGCCACCGCCGATGGTGTGTACGTGTCCGGGCCGCGCACGCTCCGGGAGTTCGTCGAGGCCACCTGGGTGTTCGGGGAGCGGCCGTTCCTCGTGGCGGAGAGCGGGACGTACACGTACGGGGAGTTCTTCGCGGCCGCGTCCGCGCTGGCGCGGCGGTTCACCGAGGAGTACGGGATGCGGCCCGGCGACCGCGCCGTGGTCGGGATGCGCAACCACCCCGAGTGGCAGATCGCCTTCTGGGCCACGCAGCTGGCCGGTCTGGTGGCCGTGCCGCTGAACGCCTGGTGGACCGCGGAGGAGTTCGCGTACGCGCTCGACGACTGCGAGCCGAGTGTGCTGCTCGTCGACGGGGAGCGGCTGCCCAGGGTCGTCGACTGGGCCAGGGCGAGACCAGTGCCTGTGCCGGTGATCGTCTTTCATCACGAGGGGTCGCCGGTCGACCGCGTCGTACGGTACGAGGACCTGCCCGCCGCGGACCCCGCCGCCGCGCCGCCCGACGTCCACGTACGCCCCGAGGACGACGCCACCATCATCTACACGTCCGGCACCACGGGCCGGCCCAAGGGTGCCGTCGCCACTCAGCTCGCCCAGGCGGGGGCCGCGATGAACCCCCGTTACACCGCCGCGGCCTCGGCGCTCGCGAGGGGCGTGCTCCCGGGGCAGGGGCCCGCGCCCGTCAGCCTCATGACCTTTCCGTTCTTCCATGTGGCGGCCTTCACGACGCTCTACTCGGTGATGGCCGTCGGCGGGACGCTCGTCCTCATGCGGAAATGGGACGCGGACAAGGCGCTCGCCCTGATCGAGAAGCACGGTGTCACGCACTACTCCGGGGTGCCCACCACCGCGCTCCATCTGCTCGACGCCGCCGAGCGGCAGGGCGCCGGGCTCGCGAGCCTCACCCACCTCAACACGGGCGGGGCCGCCGCGCCGCCGGATCTCGTCGGGCGGCTCACCGCCCGCTACGGGCAGCGGATCGAGCCCCGCAACGGCTACGGGCTGACCGAGACGAGCGGCGGCGTGACGGCGAACTTCGGTGCCGAGTACCGGGAGTTCCCGGACAGTGTCGGGCGGGCCACCCCCGCCACCGAGGTCCGGATCGCCGGACCCGCCGGGGAGGCGCTCCCGGAGGGCGAGGTCGGCGAGCTGTGGCTCCGCGGGCAGTCGCTGGTTCGGGGGTACTGGCGGGATCCGCAGGCCACGGCGGCCGCGTTCACGGAGGACGGCTGGTTCAGGACCGGTGACCTCGCGACCGTTCGGGACGGCGGCCGGGTCTCGATCGTCGACCGGATCAAGGACGTCGTCATCCGCGGCGGCGAGAACGTGTACTGCGTCGAGGTGGAGGCCGTCCTGCACGAGCATCCGGACGTCGCCGACGCCGCCGTCCTCGGCGTACCGCACCCGGTGCTCGGTGAGGAGGTCGCGGCCGTCGTCCAGCTGCGGCCCGGCGCTGCCGTTACCGCCGACGAGCTGCGGGCCCACGTGGGCAGAAACCTCGCCGTCTTCAAGGTGCCGGCCCATGTCGTCGTACGGGACGCGCCGCTGCCCCGCAATCCCACCGGGAAGATCCTCAAGCGGGAGCTCAGGGGCCGGGTGGCGGACCAGGTGCGGGCCGTGGCTCAGGAGCGCGTGACGCGCACGCGGTAGGTCCCCTCCGCGTCTTCCGAGAGCACCGTGATCCGGATCCTGTTGCGGCTGTCCATGAACGACTCGCCCGGCCGGTACGGCGCGTCCGACAGCTCGGCGTGCACATTGGGCCGCCGCGTACAGCCACCGCTGTCCACGTCACTGTCGGCGACACGCACGGGCCCCTCCCCGGTGTCGATGTCCATCTCGACGCGGTAGACGAGGACGCCCGGCTCGCAGACCGCCTCGTCGTTGCCGTCCCGGGTACGGACCTCCGCCGCGTAACCGGAGTCCGCGCCGGTCGGTACGAAGACGAGCTTGCGGCCGCCCTTGGTGGCGAGCGGCGTGAGGTCGTACTCGACCGTCCCGGTGCCGGAGACGCAGCCGACCTGGTCGTTGTCGAGCCAGCCGAGCTTCCACTTGTGCCAGCCCAGCAGATCGTTGTTGGCGCCCCAGTCCTCGGACATGATGTCCCAGTGGCCGACGGCGCCGCCGCCCTCGGAGGTGTAGAGGTCGGGCAGGCCGAAGACATGGCCGTTCTCGTGGGGGAGGACCCGGTAGCCGGTCTCGTCGTACGACCCGGACCCGTCGTCCTGGCGGCTGTAGACGAACGAGGTGTTGGCGAGCGGCACACCGTCCGCGTGCGGCGCCTCGTGGTTCCCGGAGAAGGTCACGGACAGGACGGTGTCCAGCGCGGACGGGCCGGCGTTCGGCGTGACGAGCACGTTGACCAGGTCGTACGTGCTGAAGTCCACGCGCGGCTCGGCCGCCGTCACGATGTCCTGCACCAGCTGCCGGTAGCCCGGCTCGTACGGCGCGCCGCGCTCTATCCCGTACGCAGCGAACGGCAGCGGCATCCGCAGCCAGTCGGCCAGCGGGGCCTCCGGGCGGTATGTGAGGCGCCCGTACGAGCTGATGGCGAACCACCTCTGGGTCTGCGGGAAGAACTCCTCGAAGCGCTCGCGCGCCGGGCCCTCGCCCACCGCGTCCGGGAAGTCGATCATGATGTTGAGGGCGCGGATCTCGCCCGTGGAGCGTGCGTAACCGGTGGGTGTGGGCATGCCCTCCGACATCTGTACACCGGCGGCGGGCGCGATACGGCACGCGCCGAGCGCCGACTCCTCGCTCGTGGCCACGGGGCCGGCCGAGGCCCGAGAGGGACCGGGAAGCGTGGAGCTCGCCGAGGTCAGGGCGGCAAGGGCAACAGCGGCGACCACGCCGAGCACGCCTGGTCTGCGTATCCGGTGGCGGGTCTGCAGCATGCGGTCGCCTTCGGGTCCGCGGCAGCCGGCCGGTCCTCAGCTGCGCTCCGTTCGATCAGCGTGATTCGGCCGCGGGGCGCGCGCTCGCCGGGTGGGCCGATCGTGGGACACGCCGAGGAGAGGGGATCTGAACGGGGACTTCGGGATTGTGAGCCAGGTCACATGAAGTCTCCCGGGTGGGGGGAAATAACCGGGGACCGTTTCCCCGTTTGCATGGGTGCCCCCGCGAAACGGGGACGCCGTCCCCGGTTGCGGGTTGCGATCCGGTCGGGGTCGTCGACCCGGAGAAGGACCACGAGAGGAAGTGGAGCCGTGAGCCCCGCCACCGACACCGCAGAGCGCCGCGCCCCCAGGCCGCGGGCTGACGCGCTGCGCAACAGGGAGCGGATCGTGTCGGCGGCACGCGAGATGTTCGTCGAGTTCGGTCCCGACGTGCCGCTCGACGAGATCGCCCGCCGCGCCGGCGTCGGCAACGCCACTCTCTACCGGAACTTCGCGGACCGGGCCGCCCTCGTGCACGAGGTCGTCCTCTCCGTCATGAGCCGTACGACGGACCGGGCGGAGGAGGCGGCCGCCGAGGAGGCGGACCCCTTCGCCGCGCTGAGCCGTTTCACCCATGCGGCCGCCGACGAGCGGATCGGCGCGCTGTGCCCGATGATTTCCGGCGCCTTCGACAAGGAGCATCCCGAACTGCTCGCCGAGCGCGACCGGCTCGAGGAGGCCGTCGGGGGCCTCGTCGACCGGGCGCATGCGGCGGGGCGGCTTCGCGCCGACGTCGCCGTCGGAGACCTGATGGTCGCGCTGTCCCAGCTCACCCGGCCGCTGCCGGGCACCGCGTGCCTGGACATCGACCGGTTCACACACCGTCATCTGCAGCTGCTGCTGGACGGACTCGAGGCGCCCGCGCGCTCCGAACTGCCCGGTACGGCCGCGACCTTGGAGGGCCTGCGGCGCCATCCGTGACCAGCAGCACGCCGTGATCCGTCATCCCTGATCCGTCATCCCCGATCCGCCATCCGTCATCCCTGATCCGTTGGTCCGCAATCCGTCCTTCGAAGCCTCTAACGCCCGGCGCCGTACGTCGGCCCGTGCGGGCACCCCTTCCCGGGCCCGCACCCGTGCCCGTACCGCACCCGTGCCCGTACCGCACACGCGCCGGTACTGACGACCGTTTTTCACGCTTACGCACCCTTAGGTGGCCACTTCCATGCCAAAAACAGCTGAGACGCAGCTCCCGGACTCCGCCCGCCCTGACCCAAGCCGCTGGAAAGCCCTGGTCTTCATAGCCCTGGCCCAGCTGATGGTCGTGCTCGACGCGACCATCGTGAACATCGCGCTGCCGTCCGCCCAGCAGGACCTGGGGATCTCGGACGGCAACCGGCAGTGGGTCATCACCGCCTACGCCCTCGCCTTCGGCGGGCTGCTGCTCTTCGGCGGACGCATCGCCGACCTGTGGGGCCGCAAGCGCACCTTCGTCGTCGGCCTGCTCGGCTTCGCCGCCGCGTCCGCGCTCGGCGGCGCGGCCACCGGCGAGGCCATGCTGCTCGGCTCGCGCGCGCTGCAGGGCGCCTTCGGCGCACTGCTCGCCCCCGCCGCGCTCTCGCTGCTCGCGGTGATGTTCACCGACGCCAAGGAGCGGGCGAAGGCCTTCGGCATCTACGGCGCGATCGCCGGCGGCGGTGGCGCCGTCGGCCTCATCCTCGGCGGTTTCCTCACCGAGTACCTGGACTGGCGCTGGACGTTCTACGTCAACATCCCCTTCGCCGTCGTCGCCGCGGCGGGCGCGTACTTCGTGATCCGCGAGCCGGCCGGCGGCCGTAACCGCTCGTCGCTCGACATCCCCGGCGTCATCCTCTCCACCCTCGGCCTGGTGGCGCTGGTGTACGGCTTCACGCGCGCCGAGTCGGACGGCTGGTCGGACCCGGTGACCATCGGTCTCTTCGTCGCCTCGGCCGTCCTGCTCGCGGCCTTCGTCCTCACCGAGTCCAGGGTCCGCTCGCCGCTGCTGCCGCTGCGCGTCCTGACCGAGCGCAACCGCGGCGGTGTCTACCTCTCGCTGGGCCTCGCCATCATCGCGATGTTCGGCCTCTTCCTCTTCCTCACGTACTACCTGCAGGTGGTCAAGGGGTATTCGCCGGTCAGGACGGGCTTCGCCTTCCTCCCGATGATCGCGGGCATGATCACGGGCTCCACGCAGATCGGCGCCCGGCTCATGACCCGTGTGGCGCCCCGGCGGCTGATGGGGCCCGGCTTCCTGGTCGCCGCGACGGGCATGCTGCTGCTGACGCAGCTCGAGGTCGGCTCCTCGTACGCCGGTCTGATCCTGCCGGCGCAGCTGCTGCTCGGCCTCGGTATGGGTACGGCCTTCATGCCCGCCATGTCGCTGTCCACGTACGGCGTCGAGGCGCGGGACGCGGGCGTCGCGTCCGCGATGGTGAACACCTCGCAGCAGGTCGGCGGCGCGATCGGTACGGCGCTGCTGAACACGATCGCCGCCTCCGCCACCACCTCGTACATCGCCGCGCACGCGGCGGGTGCGATCGGCCCCGAGGCGCAGCAGATGCTGCAGCTGCAGGGCATGGTGCACGGCTACTCCAGTGCCATCTGGTGGGCCGTCGGCATCCTGGCTGCGGCCGCGGCCATCGCGTTCACCTTCATCAACACCGGGCGGCCGGGGACCGGCGCGGTGGCGTCGTCCGCTGACGGTGCCGGTGAGGGCGTCGAGGACGAGGTGAGGATCCCGGTCGTCGCGCACTGAGCGCACGGCGCGCGCACTGAGCGTGGACAGGGCGCGCGCTGAGCGCGCGCCCTCGGACCGCTGTGAGGGGGAGCGGGGCCCCGCCCGGATTCGGATGCACCGAATCCGGGGCCAGGTCGCCAAGTGGCGGGCCCAGGGCCTTTTCGTGCCGGTCGCCGTCAACGTGTCGCCGCGTGACGTCCAC